>NZ_JBALCE010000106.1:0-11665 GCF_036919815.1 Nostoc sp. | reverse complement strand
ACATAAGAACGCTCTTGAGGCAGCCAAATTCAAGCCAGCATTTATAGGGTTTACCGAACCAATAATTTTGCAGTTTTCTACACCTGATAATCCCCAAATCAATCTGACGGTAATCATCATTTATTAGGTGAAAAAACCGAATTCATCAGCTTGTTATTTTTGCATATTATGGTAATCAAAGCAAGGATTTAATTTGAAGTTGATTGAGCAAAAAACTACTATTGGTACGAGGAATAAATTAATATGCTAGTTCGTCGTTACAACCCCTGGCAAGAATTGAACACTTTAGAACGTCACATCAACGGCTTATTTGGAGATACCAGAGTCCCATCTGCACGGTTTGAAAAAGGCTTTATCAGAGTTCCGGCTGCTGAACTACAAGAAACTGATGATGCGATTCATCTCAAGTTAGAACTACCAGGACTTGAAGCTAAAGACTTAGATATTCAAGTCACCGAAGACGCTGTTCACATTAGCGGTGAGCGCAAGTCTGAAGCTAAAACCGAAAACAATGGCACTACCAAGAGTGAATTCTACTATGGGAAATTCCAACGTGTAATTCCTCTATCTGCTCGGATTCAAAATACCAATGTTACCGCAGATTATAAAGACGGTATCTTGAACCTGACACTGCCCAAGTCTGAGCAAGAAAAGAATAAAGTTGTCAAGGTTAATCTAGAGCAACCTGCTTAATTAGTTCTGATGAAACTACTCTACCTTCAATGATTGATTGAGATAGTTAAAAGTCCAGTTATGAGATGACTGGGCTTTTTTGTAGCAATTGTCTGTGAGGGAAAGATGTCTACGACGGGCTACGCCTACGCTTCTCTTTTCCTCTACAGTAACAGCAATATGATTATTTTACTTGAATATGGAATGCATCTTTCAATAAGGAAATAGAACCATCAGAAATAAACCGTACACCAATTGCGAGGATGAAAAAACCAAAAACTCGATTTAAGGCTCCTATACCATTTTTTCCTAATCTCTTAATCAGTGGCTCTCCTAAGACGAGGCACAGGTAAAGGCTAATCCCGATTAAAACAATTCCCACTAAAGATTCTAGATAATCTACCCAATGATTAAAGCTAATCGATAAACTCGTTACTACCCCAATTGCTCCAGGCCCACTGACCAATGGGACTGCCATTGGTGTAAAAGAAATATCCTCTTTATCTATAGCTTCATCATTTTCTGATGGAGTTAGCCGTTGATGAGCTGTAACCATTTCCCACGCTGTATGAGCGACAAGTAATCCGCCAGCCACTCGCAACACATTTAGTGAGATTCCAAAAAATTCTAGTATCCATCTGCCAGCGACTAAAAACACAGCTAAAACTAAAACTACATTTGTGGCAGTTTGTTTTGCCTGTTGATGACGCTCAGATGATGTTTCCCTCGCTGTTAAACTGTAAAAAACCGGAATTGCACCGATTGGATTGGCGATTGGGAAAAGAGCTATGAAGGTTGCTAATGTATTTGGAATTAACGACATGATCAACTTTTGGATATCTGGGTTCCCTAGAAGCAGAGTTTAGCAGACAGTCAAGGTGCGGTTGTACCCACTTTATTACTTTTACGAAAAAACGGAAAAACTTACAAAAACTGGCGCAAAAAGGCGATGGTATGGCTCAATTTGTCCAGGGTAAAGAGGAAACTCGCAATCGGGGCAACCGTTTAAGTAGACTGGTGATAGCGAAGGGCTGATGAAAATGTCTGATAATTTACCTTTTCAAAATCCAGGCCAACTACAGCAATGGCATGAGGGTATAAAAGATGCCAACCGCAATAATATTTTTTGTCATTGTCGTACTTGCGGCTATGAGTGGATGGATTCAGTGTTTGACATTAAGTGTGTTAAATGCAACAGCAGAGATGTAGAAAGTATTTCATCTTGGCAGTTTCCAGATGATTAAATCAGAATGCTGGCTTGATTGGGGCGATCACAAAAAGCAAAGCCTATCTAAATTTAGATTCTTGTCAACCACTTGGATAGTGCTAAATCTACTAGTGATTCTAAAAAAACAGTACTTTGAAAGTCTTGTTGCAAAAATTTGTTATAAATTCCAGATTGGAATGCTAAATATTTATTGTGATAGTAATTTCCGGGTCTTTTCTCTCTTGGCATAGCATCCCATTCAGATTGCAGCTTCATCTTGCCAAAACCCTCTGGCACATGACCGACATGAGTCACAACCGAACCATCTAACCAAAGTCTTATTCTACCAATCACTTCTTTTCGCCATGATGTAGGAGTTGGTAGCCACAGAAATATAATTGGTTTACTCTTGCTCCTTTGATAGTAAATTTCAGCTACTGGTTTAGTCTTGCTCCTACCATACATAATCACATTTTTACCCTCCATTTCTTCCTTTATTCGTTCATCAAAGTCAAGAACTTTCTCTCTAAGTTTAAGAATTGCTTGCTGTTCTTCTCCAGTACAATTACCCAGCCAATCTAATAAAATCTGTGGTGGTGCTGGAATATCACTTGATTTGCTAATTTCTAATTCTTGATACGATATTGGAATTGAGTATCTATTATTACTACCAATATCTATTAACTGCAAAATAAAATCTTGATTGTTGCGGATAACTGTACACTGCAAAAGTTCAATATTAAGCTGATTATATTTGCGGTCAATTAGATTATGTCTGTGAAATGAGGGTGCGATCGCTATTAATTTTACTGACTCACTGTAATCAATTTGCTCTGGAAATGGTTTATCCTCTAACAAATTGTCATAATACCGAGTTAGTTGTTGAACAATATATCTATCTTCAGTATTTTTGAGTTCTAAAATTACTAATTGTCTTGTCTCATTAAGTGCTAAAATATCGCAGATTTCACCTTTAACAGCATACTGTCGTTTTAAAGGTATTAAGCCTGATAACTGCTGTAGGTTATCCCAAACAAAATCTTCTAATGCTGCTTCTGATGCAAATTCCCAACCAGTTCCTGTTTTACGTAGTGCTGCACCAGCTACCATATCTTCGTCACTGTAATATTAATAGAGTACTGAGTATTATGGCATAATACAAGCGTACCCAAAACTGTTTCATTCAGGCACACTTACAGAAGAATGAAATATGGAATGAAAGGCATAAGGTGTAAATCCTTCTAGTTTAAGTTGATGACTATTCATATAGTCGTTATCTAATGAGTGGGAAAACAGTTTAATAGTTTTATTAGAACCTGTAAAACCATAACTCGCTTCTGTTGCAAGCTGCGATCGCCTGGGTGTGGGGCGAGCTTATGGCTCATCAATCAGCGCCACTATTTATCTACTACACTGACAACTCCCGTAGCAGCGCCTCATTTATCTTTTGTGCCTCTTCCCCACTAGTTTCTGTCACATCAAAGCCTTCTTTAACTGCTGCCTGAACTTTGGGAGGTAGTGCTTCAAATTTCTCGTTGTTGAGTATGGAAATGCGGCAACCGACATAAGGCATAAAATCAACGAATGGCTGCATTCCCGATTTCATCAAAAGTTTTGATAACAACATAATGGGATGGTAGGGTTTATCGTTGTCTGAACTGCTGTTAATTTCGGATGCAAAATAACTACACAGCCAACTGAGGCTATCAATATCTTTTTTTAAAGCTGCAACTGTACCATCTAACACTTGCTGGTTAAGCTTAACAGACAGATTGTCAAAAATTTTGTCTAGGGCTTCTGGGTGTCGCTTGTGGCAGTAACCCACTGCATTTTCAACTAGTTTATCGATTTTAGTGGGTTGAGATTGCCCAAATCCCTTTGCACACATAGCACTGCCTCAACATTTATGCGATCGCAGACGCGATTTTAACAGAATTGGTGGGGCGATGAGCAGGAGCGAAAGCAGGATGTATTTGAAAATTTGCCCTGTTTAGATCACTTAGGCGCACGGAAACCAGCTTGTTGTGCTGTTGCTGGGTCTTTAAAACAAATATCCGGCTTGACTTGATCATAATCTAAGGTTTTGGGAAGGTGGTAAATGTTGCCTCTCTTCTTGGTAATTTTGCCTTTTACCAGTGCATCACTTGGGCAAGTTGTTTCGTTTTGTGGTTTCACTCCGAGATTTTGTGCTGCTGCTAAAACTGCTGTTTTATTCGCCGATGCTGGCTTCTTAGGGCTAGAAGTTGTATTTCCAGGAACAGGACTAGCTGCTGTACTAGGAACAGGACTAGCTGCTGTACTAAAGGCAGGACTAGCTGGAGCAACAGCAGTTGGTGTTTGAGACGTAGTACTAGTAGATTCTTCAGGTTTTTTTCCACAACTATTTAGCATCAGCACTGTAAATAACGTCACTACCATGCTCAGTGACATTCGTTTAAGTTGATTGTTCATTGCCGTTAATTCTTGCTCCTCATCCTCTAATATTTAATTCCCAATATTTTACCCGATACTGACTTCATCACTCTGCACATCACTAGCGCCACTCACCCCTCTGGCAGTCTCCACTCATGGGTGAGGCGTAGCTTGCCGCCTTCGGCATCAATTAACACCTAAAATACTGCTGTGGTCAATCACTACCAGATAGCCTTACAGAAAAACTTAGATTTAACATTTTTCTAGCTCACTCCTGACACAGTGACTTTAGTCATGGTCAGACTCATGACTTTTCCTATTCGTGCAACAACGCCATTTTTGGTTGCATTATCAGATTATTTAAACATTAACAAATCCTTAACTTTGCTAATACTTTAAAAAACTAGGCAGAAAATTATTCCCGAAATTTGAAATTTCCTAACTCTGAAAGCCTTGGAAAATGGGAATTAACAATTATTGATCATCTGGGTGATTGCTCAAACGGCTTAAAATAGTCCTGAATTTATTTTTGCTGGATCAGAAGTGATTATAAAGATTTGGTGAAGTAAGATTCAATATACTTGCGTTGCTTACGTTGTTATTGATTTAATCAAATTTGTGCTTCCTAATAATCGGCAAAATCACGTAAGACCCACTGCGAGCATTCCTCCTGTGCATATTTGTAATCAATACCTGTGAATGGATTTCGCTTCTCTCTCTTCAATGCTCTCAATGGGGTGATTCTGGGAGTCTTTAATAAATGCTGGGCCAGAGTTATTGCCAAAAGAAGTAGCCCTTGAATTCAGGATTTTTACATTTTTACAGATTGTTGAAATTATAAGCCATTTTTCCAATTTAGTTACACACAATGAAGAAAACACTTTTTGGGGTGTTGACGACGGCGATTGTTAGCAACACCCTCATTCCTGGTGTCCAAGCAATCAGTATCGGAAATACAACTGCCCGCTTTAGTCATGTTCTGATTATTTCGATTGATGGATTGCACAACTCCGATCTATCAGTTGCTAATCTGCAATCTTCTTTGAAAAATATCAAGCTTTTGCAGAGAGAAGGTGTGACATACACCAATGCTTTTACTTCTGCACCATCAGATTCCTTTCCTGGGGAGCTAAACTATATCACTGGTGCTAACCCCGGCACGACAGGTGTATTTTATGATAAATCCTACAGTCGCGCCTTGTATGCCCCAGGCACTACTGCTGCCCAAATTACCGCAGGCACCGCCAAACCAGGTACTGTCGTAGAATTTGCTGAAAACGTTGATGCATCTTGGGCTAATGGTAAGGGTGGCACCTTAGATGGCGGTCAGGGATTTGATAAAACCCAATTGCCTGTTGATAGCAATGGCAACCCTGTTTACCCCAACCAGTACCTGAAAGTAAATACCATTTTTGACGTAGCTAGCGCGGCTGGACTACGTACTGCTTGGTCTGACAAGCATCCTGCAGCTTACACCATCCTCGCTGGAAATACACAAGACCCAACGAAGTTTAATTTGGCAACGGGTCGGGTCGGCAGCATTAGCGATTACTCTTCACTAGAAATTAACGCCGCAGTGGCAATTGATCCAACTAAGCCAGGACTTCTCCCCAACACCCTTGGAGCTTTAGTTGATCAATCAACAGGTACTCCTTACTCCAACACCAACTCTAAAATCACGCCTACTTTCTTTAATGACGCGACAAAGGGTAATCCGGCTCTGTTTAAGGCTCCACCTGCTGGTTTTAGAGCTAGCCAGTTTACTAGTGTAGCAACAACCTCAACCTACGACGATCTCAAGGTTAAGCAAATATTAAACGAGATTGATGGATTAAACGATTCCGGCACTATAAAAGAAGGCACTCCGGCAATTTTTGGCTTGAATTTCCAAGCTGTAAGCGTAGGCGAGAAAGAGACTGCCTCTCAATTTAATGGTGGCGGGATTGACTCTAATGGAAATGCCCGTCCTGACCTCGTAAGTGGAGTAGCCCACACTGATGCCAGCATCGGTCTGATTTTGGATGAACTGAAAAAGAAAGGATTAGACAGTTCAACTTTGGTGATTTTGACTGCCAAGCACGGGCAAAATCCCGGACAAGATCCGACTGTTGGTTTGAGCAGTACATTTGATAGTGTTACTGGTGTTGCTGGTGGCGATGGAAACCTGACTGCTGTTGCCGCTCTCTTAGTAAAAAACGGCATCCAGATTGCTTCTGAGCGAGGTCAGGATACTTCATCACTGATTTTCTTGAAAAATCCATCTGATGTCCGAAAAGCAGTAGCCCTGCTGAATGCCAAAAATTACTCATTTGATAATACGATTGATCCAAAAACCGGGGTGGCGTTTTCAACTGAGGATGCTGCTGCTCAGGGTCCGGTATTGTATGGTCAGAGCATCATCAATGCCGGATTGGGAGATCCAAGGACAAGCGATCGCACCCCTGACATTATTGTTCCACTCAAAACTGGCTATTTTCTTGGTAATGCTACCAAGAAGCGTGCAGAGCATGGTGGATTTACTGATGCTGACCCCCATGTAGCCCTGATTGCAGGTAGCACTGGATTTTCCCGCAATCTGCAAGGTAAAACTATCAGTAAAACTGTTTCTACCACCCAAATTGCTCCAACTACATTACAGGTTCTAGGTTTAAACCCTCAACGACTGCAAGGTGTTCAGATTGATAGAACCCAGACATTACCACTTAACTGTAGGGACTTGCAAATAAAAAAATAACGAATAGATAAAGAGCGCAGGGAGTACGAGGATTGGAGGAGGCACGAGGCAGGATAGGGCAGCTCTCTTCGAGCGTTGGGCAGTTTTCCTACTGCCTCCAGCCTTCTGCCCCCTGCCCTTCTTTGTAATTCCCGCACTTAGAACTAATCGGTGTCACGCAAAGATAACAAAACTTGTATCTCCTCAATACTTCGGGATAAGCAATTATTCTGGTTGCCAATTAGCCTTTGTTTTGGTCAATCTCCTAAAACCAGAATCACAAAAGTACCAGGGATAATACTTGGTCGAGATCGCACCTGCCCTGAGACGGGGGTAGACTTTGCTTGAAATTTGGCTGTGTCCAAATATAACTTATGGGTCTTCAAATCTAACGCCATTGTCCGCGCTCCTGGCTGGGTTATGACGTTATTCACAATACTAAATTTATCGGCAGAGTCTTCATGTACCACTGTCAGTGAACCTTCACCGTTTGAACTGAAAGCTAATCTAGTCACTGGGTCATAAGCAATCGCATCCGTCCTTTTGCCAATTGGTAGTGTAGCTTTAATACTTCCTGTATTTGCATCCACTACACTCATCAGTTGGTTTGTGCAACCGATGAACAAGCGTTGATGCTGTCTATCTATTGCGATACCAGTTGGTTCTGAGCAAAGTTTGAGCGCCCAATGTCCCTTTACTTGGAGATTACTAGCATTGATTGCGACGACTTCGTTTTTGTCCTCTAAGTTCACGAAAATCTGCCCTAAGTCATCGGCGGCAGCAAATTCTGGTTTGCCACCTAAAGCGATTGTCCCCAGGACTTTACTAGTTTTGGCATCAAAAACAGTTGCCGAGTTGCTGTTGCCGTTAAAAGTGAAGACTTTCTTGGACATAGGCTCATAGACAATTGCATCTGGGTTAGAACCAGTTTTAACTTCTCCTATAACTTGTAGTGTCTTTAAATCGAAAACAGTAGCTGTTGCCGCCTTACCATTACTAATAAAGCCACGACTTAATTCTGGGGCAATGGCGACCCCATGTACTCCCGCAGTATGAGGAATTTCACCCACAACCAACCCCGTGTCAACATTTAATACTGTTACCCTTGTGGAGCGCGTAATATATAGGCGACGGGCTGCACTATCTAATGTCAGGTAATCCCATCGTCCTTCTCCACCTAAAGGTATTTTTTTAATTATGTGGTAGTTGTGATTTGGTAATGTGCCACTAATTGCTACATTTTGAAAGCAAAAGCTCAAACCAGAGATGAACACAGAGGTAATAGCTGTGCCAATCCTACGAGAAATTATGGTGTTCAAAAATATATTCCTTTCCTTTTACAATTATTTTCGGATATTACTAGACTTCCATTGTATTAGGAGCAGTACCTCCAAGTTAGGTGCTAAAAATTCGGGGTAGAAATCACAGATTTCAGAGTGCGTAGGCATAGCCCGTGTAGTTTTTAATTATCTGAGGGCATTGCTCTTGGGTTTTCCTCTCTACGAGATGCTGAATGCGAACGCTTGAATTAAGGGCGATAAGCAAGAGCGGCATGGCTGGCGACCACTCAATAAAATCCTTACACGATAAGACTTTTAAGCTTAACCCGGTTTTCTGTGACAATGATTCTCATACCCCAACTAGCCGATTTTTTTTATCGCGCTGACTGTAAACCCTGTGATCCACAGCCTACAACGTTTTGACACATGATTTGCATAACTCTTTGACCAAGATTAGCGATCGCGCCAAGGCAAACGCCCAATCGCTAGTAAATTGCACAGGTGCGCCCCGCCCCGGTCTAAACTATGGCTAGCGACGCCGAATAGGCTGCCAACTCTTCTCTACGAGAGGCTGCGCCAAGGAGACGCTCTGCGCGTTCGGCATCGCTCTTTTCAGTTTCTTAGAGGAAACCCTTAAGACCTAAAATACTGGTGTAGTTAATCACTACCAGATTGTCTTGGAGAAAAACTTAGATTTAATATGAATGAAAGTTTAGCAGCCACACTAGGCGAATTACAAGCCCAAATTTATTGGTTACATGATGCTGAGGAGTTTGCAGAATTGGCATCAGCAGCAGCTACCATATATATGAAACTTGCTTACACTCACTCATCCTGAATATCAAGGACTAGCCTTCATGCTTTTCGCATTTCTGCACAGTCACTTTAGGGAAGTCTACGGAGTACACCAGATGACAGATGTAAGACTTCTTTGAATTTTAACTACACCAAAGGAAGCTGATGGTCTATTGAGTAGTACCAATAGCAGATTTCAGTTGAAGTTTAATATTTGTACCTTTTTTAAGGGCAACTTCTCCACCAGGGCTAGACAAAACGAAAGCAGTCGCAGCCGCACCACCTGCTAGCCCACCATGCTTGAACTTGGCTTGATTACCAAGAAAATGACCTGCAATTGTACCACCTAAAACAATCCCTGTATTTTGAATGAACTTACCTTTGGTTTTTGTTTCTAATTTGGTGTTTACTAAAGTTGCATCAATGGGATAAGATGAGCCATTTTTAAGAGAAATATCATCAAAAACTAAATGTAAACTTGCTTTTTTTCCTTTGGCAGCTTTGACTACATCTTCCAGGTGTCCCTGTATTTGACCATCTTGAAGAACTTTATTGCCTCCGATTGAGGAATTCTTCATTTCTAAAACAAAGCGGTCATTATTTTGGCTTTTAACCGTAGAGATATCTTGTTGAAGAACAGTATCAAAACTTGTTCCAGTAGGCACGGAGATTTGTTGATTGTTTGGCTGACTAGATGTCCGTTCAGCGATCGCAGTTTTGTTGTTACTAGAAGTGCTGTCAGTCTGGCTATTAGTTTTATTACAAGCCACTGTGCCACTTAATAAAATAGCACTCAATAAGAATGGGAACAGATTTTTCATGGCTGCGCTGTTGATCAAATCAATAAATAATAAGAATACAATCTTTTAAGAAAGATAAAAACTAAATTTTGCTGAAACTTAACGTCCAACGGTGGAAGGGACAATTGAGCTTCGTCTGTTTGATCTAAAAAGTAATCCACTACAGGGTAATGGACAAAATGGCGGGTCATTCTTCTTCACAGGTCAGCTTGTCACCGCTAGATAGTTCGATTTCATTAATCCAATAGGGCGATCACATTTTATTTAACTCAATAACGTAATGCGATCGCCTTCTTTACAGGTCTAACAACAATACCCTTGATACGGCTATTGCTTTGATTCGTATCAAGTGCTTAGTAATACTGATTATGACCCCGAATCCATACCCGATGGTGATTTCTGATTATCCAATGCCCACGTATCCAGCGATGACGCTGCATTTGCCTTGCAAGTAATGTTGGGGCTTGTGGTTTTTGAACATCAGGGTTCCCAATTACTGATAGTGCTGATGCCTGTTTTGGCATTGAGGCAACCAACAGTGGTAAAGCTACAATTGCTGCAATAATCCTGTTCATTAATCTTTTTCCTGAACTCAATTGTGTGTAATCAAGTCAGTTAACTTTTTGACTTAATTACTCTGAACCTCAATAGATTAATTTATTAATTAACGGTTATTTTTTTTTTAAAGATTTTATTTATACTTGTGTCAATTTTGTGTAGTAAATATGTCAAAGCTGCTAGCCTTACCCGGCGGGTTTAGGCTATTTTCGAGCATTTGGTGTATTTACCTTACCCTGCATGGGTTTGAGGCTTGTTTCTCCCTCAAAAATGTTTAAGTCCCGTTATTAGCGATCGCTGCGTGATAGACTGTCCACTGGATAGACTGGACACGTCCACTGGAGAGTTACTTATATGACTGTAGAAACAGAAGAGAACAGCCACCGCCAGTTGTTGACCCAACGCTGTAGAAGAACAAGAGCAGCCAACTCACAGCCCTGGGTCATCGCAACTCTTGGAGACGCTACGCGAACGCCACAACTGGTTAGTGCGGAATTCCCCACCCTCTACCATCTTCGATAGTGACCCCATCTGTAGCCCCCTCTTCCAAATCCGAAGTTGATGCCAAAAGTAGGATAGGGCGACCCGTAGATGGCATAGGGGTTGTAGATGTAAACAGGAGGAGGCGCTACGGTGTAATAACCATCTTCATTACAAACCTGAGTAGTCTGTTGCACAATTGTTTTAGATACAACATTCTCTTGCCCAGCATAAGGTAGATTCAAATAACCATCCTGAAAACCACGAGCAAATTCACCTCCCCCAGTCCGAGGTTTATAAGCTTCTCTATTCCGAGCGCTTTGTTCTCCTTCTCGATAACCATTTGCATAAGCATGGGAGTGGTCAGCCGCCGATTCTTTGACCACCCTATTGTCAGTAACAGGATGACAATAAACAACCCTATCAGCTTTAGCGGCTTGGGGAAAAAGTAAAGATGTTGACCCAGCGATTAAACTGAATATTGCAGCAACAACTATTTTCTTCACAACCTTTAACCTCATTTATGCTTAATGCTCTAAGCCCTTTTACTTTAATTATAAAACCTGAATTATCAGGTGACATAAGCCAAAAATTATAAATCCCCTGTTAACACCCCTGTCTTTAGGCTAGGGGATTCTAGCATAAAGTCTTAGGGTGCGATTCGTTGATTAGTGAATCACGGTAATCAGCCCGTACATAACTAATCCAGCCCGTCAGCAGATTACTGACACTAAGGCTGAACTCTCGG
>NZ_JBALCE010000105.1:0-3690 GCF_036919815.1 Nostoc sp. | reverse complement strand
AAGCTAAGAACATCGGAAGCTGGGTGCGGTGAAAGTCGCACGCCCAGATTTAACTGAGAGGTGCGGGGAATAATATCCCCCATCGACTCAACCAGAGATCAGCGATTATCTCAAAGGGTCAAACCCGGCAGAAGTCGTCTCTTATGCCGGAACGATTCCCCACCAAGCATTCATGATCTACCAAGCCATGTTTGCCATTATCACCCCAGCCTTAATTTCTGGAGCGATCGTAGAGCGGATGAGTTTCCGCGCCTATTCGCTGTTTGTCCTATTGTGGTCAACCTTTGTTTACGCTCCCCTGGCCCACATGGTCTGGGCGAAAGGTGGATTTTTAGGTTTGTATGGTGGTTTGGGTGCCCTCGACTTTGCAGGTGGCACAGTAGTTCATATTAGTTCTGGCGTTTCAGCTTTAGTAGCTGCGATCGTCCTTGGGCCTCGCAAAACCCATCCCGATCGTCTTAGCCCGCCACACAATGTCCCCTTTATTTTGCTGGGTGCTAGCTTGCTGTGGTTTGGTTGGTTCGGTTTCAACGCTGGGAGTGCCTTATCTGCTGCTAGTGGAACTTCTGGGAACTTAGTCACAAATGTGGCAACAACAGCCTTTGTTGCCACCAATGCAGGGGCGGCGGCGGCGGCTTTAATGTGGTTAATTTTGGAAAGCGTTTTACGGGGTAAACCAACCGCCGTGGGAGCAGCTACCGGAGCTGTTGCTGGTTTGGTGGGCATCACTCCCGCCGCCGGATTTGTCACACCGCTATCAGCGATTTTAATTGGTTTCATCACCGCCTTTGTTTGCTTCTATGCGATCAGTTTCAAGCACAAGCTAGAAATTGACGATGCTTTAGATACCTTTCCTGTGCATGGCGTTGGTGGTACAGTCGGAGCAATTTTAACGGCGATCTTTGCCACGACTCAAGTCAACGGAGCAGGTAAAGACGGGGTGCTACGTGGTAATTTGGGTGAATTGGGAGTTGAACTAGCAGCAATTGTCGTTGCATACGCGATCGCAGGTGTTGGTACGTGGATTATTCTCAAGATTATTGATGCGACAGTCGGGCTGCGAGTCAAAGAGGAAGCTGAATTGCAAGGTTTGGATATCAACGAACACGGTGAAGAAGGTTACAACTCCGAGTTTGGCGATCGTCCGACTCAGTAAAGAGTTAAGAGTTTGGAGAGACGCGATTAATCGCGTCTGTACAGGAGTTTGGAGGGAAGAACTTTCTGTTTGCTTCCCCCACTCCCTAGTTTAAAATTAGGTAATTTGCGATCGCTAGCGTTAAAATTTGATTCAAATAATTGGTAAATTTGGCTAGTCGTGTCTACTTCTGCAAAAACCTTTCCGATCTGGGCATTTTTATCGCTGTTAACCAACGGCGTCCTGATGTTGGCGGTCATCCTGTTAATTTGGCAACAGCAAAGATTGACCGCTTTTTTTGGGGGGATAATCACATCCCCGGAGTCAATTAAGCTGGACAACTCACCCGAAATTGCTACACCTGATTTGGGTCGCCATCACCAACTCACTTACCAAGAGTGGGTAGACATCCTCAAGCAAGAAGCCAACGTCGCTGCTGACCAACGTCCTCCGCATTTAACCATACTGGCGGGAGATTCTCTGAGTTTGTGGTTTCCCCCTGAGTTATTACCCGAAGGTAAAAATTGGCTCAATCAAGGAATTTCTGGCGAAACCAGCAATGGACTCTTGAAAAGATTGAAGATATTTGACCGCACCCGGCCAGAGGTGATTTTTGTGATGATTGGGATTAATGATCTAATTGGGGGGATAAGCGATCGAGTAATTTTAGATAATCAACGGCAAATTATCAATTACCTGCGAAAGGTGCATCCGACAGCGCAAATTGTTGTCCAATCGATTTTGCCACATGGGGCAGAGTCAGCAACTTGGAAAGGACGCGATAAACTTCTGGCTGTTACCAATAGTCGGATTAGCGAGTTGAATCAACAACTGCAAAGCATATCTACCAAAAAAGGTGTCAAATATCTTGATTTATATCCCCTGTTTACCAACAAGCAAGGTAATCTCCGCCGCGAATTTACTACTGATGGCTTACACTTAAGTCCTGAAGGCTATATAGTTTGGCGTTCTGCATTGCAGATTTATAGCAATATCGAATTAAAACCCCAGCGTTAACTTGCTTCGGGGGAAAAAGGCTAAAGTCCAAAAAGAAGTAATATCTTTGAATACAACTGTGTATAAATCGCGTCTGGGTGCGAGAAAATAAAGAATAGTGGTTTAAGTAGACAAATATAATGGATACAAAAGCTTTTAAGCGCAGCCTCCAACATTCAGAAAATTACAATCGCAAGGGCTTTGGTCATCAAGCAGAAGTTGCCACCCAGTTGCAATCTGAGTATCAGAGTAACTTGATTCAGGAAATTCGCGATCGCAATTACACTCTACAACGAGGTGATGTGACAATCAGACTAGCACAAGCTTTTGGCTTTTGCTGGGGTGTAGAACGGGCTGTGGCAATGGCCTACGAAACCCGTCAGCACTTCCCCACAGAACACATCTGGATTACTAACGAGATTATCCACAATCCTTCTGTAAATCAGCGAATGCAGGAGATGGAAGTAGAATTCATCCCCATTGAAGGAAAGGATAAAAACTTTTCGGTTGTGGGAACTGGTGATGTAGTCATATTACCCGCTTTTGGGGCTAGCGTTCAAGAAATGCAGATACTTCACGATAAAGGCTGCAAAATTGTTGATACAACTTGTCCTTGGGTATCTAAAGTTTGGAACACAGTAGAAAAGCACAAAAAAGTCGATTATACTTCAATAATTCACGGTAAATATAAGCACGAAGAAACAGTTGCTACTAGTTCTTTTGCTGGCAAATATTTAATTGTGTTGAACTTGCAAGAAGCAGAATATGTTGCTGACTATATTATCAATGGTGGGAACCGGGAAGAATTTCTGACAAAATTTGCTAAAGCTTGTTCAGCAGGATTTGACCCTGATCAAGATTTAGAAAGAGTTGGTATTGCAAACCAAACTACGATGCTGAAAGGCGAAACTGAGCAAATTGGTAAGCTTTTTGAGCGGACTATGTTGCAGAAGTATAACCCCACCGAGTTAAATCAGCATTTCCAAAGCTTCAACACTATCTGTGACGCTACCCAAGAACGCCAAGATGCCATGTTGGAGTTAGTGCAACATAATTTAGATTTGATGGTAGTAATTGGTGGGTTTAATTCCTCGAATACTACTCAATTGCAACAAATTGCTTTTGAGCGCGGAATTCCTTCTTATCATATTGATACTGTTGAACGTATTAAATCAGGAGATTCCATTGAACATCGGCAATTAAATGGGCAGTTAATAACTACAGAAAATTGGTTGCCAGATGGAGAAATTGTTGTGGGAATTACTTCTGGTGCTTCTACACCAGATAAGGTGGTAGAAGATGTGATTGAGAAAATTTTTGCTGTCAAAGCAATACCAACACTGGTTTAATAGTTCTCAGATGAACTTCCAAATAGACGTATGAGTGAAAATCATGTAGGCACAATTCATGTAGCTTTAGCTGACCGCAGGGTATTGTGCCTACCAAGGATTTCGGGAAACGCATAATTACAGCAATTTGATATCAAACCAGCCACAAAGATTGTAAACTTTAAAGATGTAAAAAAACAGATTATTTAGAGATGGCAGCATATTCGATTG
>NZ_JBALCE010000104.1:0-18809 GCF_036919815.1 Nostoc sp. | reverse complement strand
ACGACGTGTCATGATAACACTCCTCACTCTTCTGAATTTTCCATCAGCCACTAATTCTAAAATAGATTGATGCCTATTTGATGACACACCCTAGTTTTCCCCAAGTTTACAGCTTTTTCTGAGCTTCAATTCTGCTTTCAAATCCAAAAATCTCAGCTTTTCTTGTCTTATGAAAATAACCTCTATCTCGGAGGTTATTTTCATAGAAGTTCCTTTGAAAATATAGGTTATTTACTCAAAGGAATTAACTAGACAACAGCAGCTACTTGCTGCTGAAAGAAAGCTTGCAACACTCTCTCTGCTATTTGATGGCTAGTTAAACCTAGTTCTGTCTTAGATTCATTGGGTTCAGCATGATCTACCAATACATCTGGTACACCGAATCGCTTGACAGGAACTAGAATATCTGCATCCATTAAGGCTTCCGCGATCGCAGAACCAAAGCCACCCATCAGACAGCCTTCCTCCAAGGTGACGACGCGGCCGATTCTCTTCGCTAAAGGCAAAATCAACTCGGTATCCAAAGGCTTAACAAAACGCGCATTAATTACAGTTGCTTCAATGCCATGTTCACTGAGAATTTCAGCGGCTTGCATTCCTGGATAAACCATTGTGCCATAGGCGACGATTAACACATCATCGCCAGTGCGGAGAATTTCGCCTTTGCCAATTTCCACAGGTTCCCAACCTTCCTCCATCAAGGGGACGCCGTAGCCATTGCCACGAGGGTAGCGCATAGCGATCGGGCCACTGGTATGGTTAACACCAGTCACTACCATGCGTTGGAGTTCTGCTTCATCTTTGGGTGCCATGATTACGATGTTGGGAATGCAACGCAGATAGGCAATGTCATACATCCCTTGGTGGGTGGGACCATCAGCACCAACAATTCCTGCCCGATCTAAGCAGAAGAATACTGGCAAGTTTTGGATGCAGACATCATGAATTATCTGGTCATAGGCGCGTTGCAGGAAGGTAGAATAAATCACGGCGATCGGGCGCATACCCTGAGTTGCAAGTCCGGCTGCAAGGGTGATTGCGTGTTGTTCAGCAATGCCGACATCAATATATTGATTGGGCAGTTTTGCTTGAAGTTTATCTAAGCCTGTCCCCGTTGCCATAGCCGCAGTAATCCCAACGATTTTCGGGTTTTGTTCGGCAAGTTTTACCAGAGTGTGAGAAAAGACTTTGGCATAAGCCGGGGGTTTGGGTTTACTGGAAGGAATGGCTTTGCCAGTTGCTACGTTAAAAGGACTTTGGGCATGGTAGCCAACTTGATCTAGTTCAGCAATTTCATAGCCTTTGCCTTTCACGGTTGCCACATGCACCAAAACTGGGCCTGCTATCTGATGTGCCTGTTGGAAAGTGGCAATCAATTCTTCGAGATTATGCCCATCCACTGGCCCAATGTAGGTAAAGCCGAGTTCTTCAAAAACTGCACCTACCTTGGGAACAGCCAAGCGTTTCATACCTTCTTTGATGCGTCCGAGTTCGGGAGACAGGGATTCACCCACGAAAGGAATTTGCTTCAACTGTTCCTCAAGATTATCTTTAATAAATTGCACCGGTTGGCTGAGGCGCATTTTGTTCAGATAGCGGGGAATCGCGCCGACGTTGCGAGATATAGACATGTCGTTGTCGTTGAGAACAACCAACAGGTTTGTTTTCGGCAAGTGTCCAGCATGGTTGATGGCTTCTAAAGCCATACCCCCAGTTAGCGCCCCATCGCCAATCACAGCAACAGCTTTAAATTTTTCCCCTTTCAAGTCTCGCGCTAAAGCCATGCCCAATGCTGCTGAAATACTTGTAGAAGCATGTCCAGCCCCAAAGTGGTCAAACTTGTTTTCACAGCGTTTGAGATAACCAGCAACTCCGTCTTTTTGTCTGAGGGTGTGGAAGCGATCGTAGCGTCCTGTAAGCAGTTTGTGAGGATAAGCCTGGTGTCCTACATCCCAAATCACTTTATCCCGATCTAAGTCCAGTGTCTGGTAAAGTCCTAGTGTTAATTCTACAACACCCAACCCTGGCCCCAAGTGTCCACCATTAACTGCTACTGTTTGGAGATGCTTATCTCGAATCTGACGGGCAATCTGTTGCAGTTGGCGAACAGATAAACCGTGCAACTGATTAGGATGGGTGATTTCGCTCAAATGCATATTATAGGGTTTTCCTCTCTAATTTCACGTTTTCAGTATTTTGATTTTCCCACGGTCGGGTTGTCCACAGAATCAGACTCTTACATTGTTACTAAGTTGTATTGGAAAGTATAACTTCGTAATTAATAATGATCAAAAATTTGTTACCCATTAACTACTCGTCAAATTATGTTGCAATCAGTTAAAGTTATAACACATTTGTCAATAAGTAATGTTACTTAAAAACAGTCTGCAAGCCGTATAGTAAAACAAGTTTTTTTGGAGCATTTGCGGAAACTCTCTCAGCAGATTACTTAATTTTACTTTTTCAAGTTAGTACAAAATCAAGTTAAATATCTCATTTCTAACTATATATCTGGCATAATTACTGGTAAGTATTTAACAATTGTTTCTTCTTTTCTTCGGTAATACCAGCTAATTTTATCAGCGATCGCCAGTTTATCTGGGCGCAACGAAGATGTATGTAAAAATACACAAATTACGGAGATAAATTAAGTATTTACTTAGTAAAATAATCGTCCTAAATTATTTCTAGACAACAAGATTCCCGACTTCTCTAAGAAGTCGGGAATCTAAGCCTTTCGATTTTAACAAATCAAATAGGATTTCTATATCTATTCTCTACTTACCAAAAGCGTCCTTGATGTTATCAACAGCACGTTCAACAACATTCTTTGTGTTGTCTACTGCTTTTTTAGTCCGAGCGGCATCTTCGTCTGCTCTTTTCTGAATTGTAGCCGCATCTTTCTTGGCTTTGCGCTCAACAAAACTACCATTGTCTGTTGATTCATCAACTTTACTGGCATTGCTCTTTGCAGCTTCCTTAACTTTATCTGCCGTATCATCGATGAAATTTTTAGCACGTCCAGCATCTTTACTGGTTTTTTCTTGAACTTGATCGCCTGCGTCTTTTGATGCAATCAAGGTTGCAATCGGATCAGCCATTGCTGAAGTGTTGGAGAAAAATGCACCTTGCCAAACGAAAGCGATCGCTAACAGACAAAACAGGGTTGTAGCCATCCAGCGTTTTACGGTGGAAAACTGTTTTGTCAAATAACTCAGTTTCATAGAATACAATCTCATGTAATTTAGCTTACTCTTTTTACATCATTTAGCTGATTAACCATATCGTTCCCTAGATAGAGCTTTTGGTGTCATAAGTTGTTAAACGAATTCACTATTTTGATAGATTGAATTTTGAGCAAAGATTTTCCTCTGGTAATCAAGGGGCGAATTAAACATTTCAGAGATTTTGGGCATAGGCAATCGCTGTTCAGTTAATTAACTTGCGATACCTGCGGTGGGCTACGCCTACGCAACTGACTTTTTACGGCTAAGAGGATGTTTTAAAAGTAGCTTGCTGTGATTTTGGGTATTTATTGATCCCCCCTAGCCCACGCCAGTCGCTCCACTTGGGGAGACCCCAGACGCTCTCTTACGAGACACTAAAAGCGTAGCTTGCTTCTCTGTAAGAGTACGCAGACTCGCTATCGCTTTTAGCGTCTCCCCAACTCTTCTCTGCGAGAGGCTGCGCCAAGGAGACGCTCTTTGGCGTTGGGAGAAGACCGCACTGGCGGAACCGGAATCAAAGTCCCTAACCAAAAAGAAGACCATAGCAGCAATGTTGCTATAGCAAAGTATGTAAAATTTCACTCCAACAATTATGTTTTTTTGACATCCTTCTAAATTATACTGCCAACTTAATTTATACTCATGAGTATATTTGTTGTTAAGTACAGTTTATGCTTTATCGGAGAAAATTTTTAAAAAGAGCAGGATATACAACCCTTTCTACCTTATTGGCTATGGGGTTTTTAGAAAAGGATAAGCAAAAAGAAGTACATAGCACGAATGTTGCTATGGCAAGTACAAATGTAAATTCTCCCCTCCGGCAATTAGCTGCCGCTAAAGGAAAGCGTTATGGCAGTGGGGGAATCTCTGCTAGCGATTTACAAGCGAATGCAAATTATTCAGCGCTAGTTGCTGCCCAGTGCGAAATTATAACGCCGAATGGCGAATTAAAATGGAACGCCACGGAACTGCAGCCAGGAGTATTTACCTTTAAAGATGCTGATTATATTGCTAATTTCTGTCAGCGGAATAATCTGAAGTTGCATGGACATACACTTTTATGGGGTCAGGCATTGCCTAGTTATATCCCTACTTTTCCCCCGACAATGCAACAACTCCAAGAACATGTGACTGGGGTCATGGGACACTATAAAAATAGCCCAGTTTTAATTTCTTGGGATATCACTAATGAAATTATTGCAGGCAATCCCAACGCGACAAGCGATCAGGTTTATGGTTTACTTCCAGGATTAACACCAGAATATATTCTAGAGTTGTTTAAATTTGCTGCTTCGGTTGATAGTAGTAAGCTATTTTACCTAAACGAGAGTAGTATTGAAAGCGCTTCATGGAGAGCAGACCGTTGGTTAGCATTGATCGAATATTTGAAGAATAATGGAGCTAAAATCGACGGCGCGGGTGTGGAATCGCATCTATGGTTTTCTACTGCTTATGGTTTTGATGCTACAGGGTTTAGTTCTGTCTTAAAAAGACTTAATAATCTTGGAGTTAAACCAATAATTTCAGAATTAGATATTATCATTGATTTCCCATTACCCAGCACTATCCAAAAGTTAGACCAGATGGTAGCTGACAATTACAAACGATATCTAGACCTATGTTTTGCGGCTGATGTTGATACTGTAATTACATGGGGGATGATTGACAAATATTGTTGGATAGTTAATTCCAGTTATATGCCAGCAACATTTCAAGCCAATCCAAGTGCCCAAAAATTTCTGCGTCCGCTTCCCTACGATCAGAATTTGCAACCTAAACTTGCCCGCAATGCTATTGCCCAGGCTTTTCAGCAAGCTACTTAGTGTTGGAGCAGATGTAGTTTAGCGATCGCAATTACAGTCTAAGAGTTTTGCAGTAAGTTTTGGGAATCATTAAAACAACACCATGCTACGCACATTTGGAGTTTTGATCAATCCTCATAAGCTATTACCTACTTTGTCTTCAATCACAACATCTGATCAGTGGTACACTTACTACGAAGCCAACGCTGAGTTTCAATTAGAGATTCCTTGGGAGCGTGGTGCAGAAATCACAGAGGATGAACAGAATGCGATCGCAGATTCTTTAGATTCTGGTCTGGATTGGTCATCATCGGGCACTTAAAGCCGGAGGACATAGTTTCAAAAGTTACTGGCAGGATGCCTGGGTAAAAATGAATTTTGCCTGGGTGCGAATGAAACCAGAAAGATATCAGTGGTAGGATAATCGATTAAATGATGCGTTACCTGAAACCCTTGTAGAGACGTTACATGTAACCTCTCTACATTCATTGTCGGAAATGTCTACTGTAATTGGTATCACGCTGACATCAATTGTTGGATGCGCTGTGGCTCCTCTCCCAGCCAATCTGGATTTTGGGCAGTGCTGTCGAAAATTGATGAGGTTTTGAAAGGCTCAAACTCGCCGCGTGATGCCGCTTCTGCGGTTTTTGCTAAGAGCGATCGCACTTGTTCGTCGTTCATTGGCTGGAACATCTGCACAGCTTCAAAGGCTTGGTCTAAAATCTCCATGCTATCAATTCCGGTAATCACAACCGATGTAGGTAGATTCAAAGCATAGTGTAAACACTCAATTGGTGTTACAGTCTTTGACCGTAAAAGAATACCATTTGCTAGGCTTTTCATCCCCAGAACGCCGATGTTTTGTTTAACCAGTTCTGGCACAACTAGCTTGGCAAAGCTCCGGTAGTGGGCATCCATCACATTCAGAGGCATCTGAGCCGTATCAAATTTAAACCCGTGAGCGGCTGCAACTTCTAGCATATGCAGATGAATATGGGGATCTTTGTGGCCAGTGAAGCCGATGTATCGGAGTTTGCCAGCTTCCCGCGCTTCAATTAAGGCAGCATTTGCCCCTTCTTTGTCAAAAATTCGATGCGGATCTTCATACCGAATGATTTCGTGATGCTGCACAAGATCGATGCAATCAACTTGCAGGCGTTGAAGAGATTCGTCTAGCTGTCTTGCGGCTTCTTTCTTAGAGCGGCCGTCAATTTTCGTCATCAGGAACACTTTGTCTCGGTAGCGATCGCGCAGTGCTTTTCCCATGCGAATTTCGCTGACCCCACCGTTGTAATCCCAACTATTATCCATAAAGGTGATGCCGCGATCAATCGCGGTTCTCACAATTCGGATACCCAGTTGCTCATCAACGTGCTTCAAACCGATGTGCCAACCACCCAATCCGATGGCGGAAACTTTTTCTCCTGTACTACCGAGAACTCGATATAACATTTCTGAATTTGGCGTAGTTCCTGACATTTGTTCTCCAAGTCTTTCAGTTGTTACTTAAGTACATATAGCCGTGTGCCAATTCAAACGCAAGGGAAAGTTGACAATATCTTGCTGAAGATACAGTTTTTGAACCGATTATGAAAATAGTGAAGAAGCCAAAATACAGATGGCAATTTAGGATGTCTGAGTTAAAGGATAGGGCTTAGGCAAAATTACACACAGTAGGGACAATTCATGAATTGCCCCTACTGGAAAATGAAGGTTTGGGGTAAAAACTCAAAATTGCAGTTTTGGGCTTTTATTTTTAAGGAGAAGGAACCGCTACTCGATTGCCGGGAACAATCTGTGGCTGATACGAAAATACTTCTCGGCTACGGGGATTTACGGTCACTTTAACCCAATTCACATCGTTGGTGCCGTTCGCCGCATTGTCGCCAAATGTCTCGACACGAGTGAAGTTCTCGATGCGTTTCCCTTGAGCATCTAGAAATGGCTTGTCAACACGGTAGTAGTGCGAGTCACCATGCACGTAGGCAATCGGTTTACGGAAAGCGATCGCTTCATCGCGGAACGCTAATAAAAAGTCCTTGAAGCCATCAGGCTGTCCATCGGTTTGGGTGAGCGTCTTCGGATCGCGCAAAGGCGCTCTGGTTCCATCGGTCAGATCCCACCCTGGATCGGCTTGGGAGATAAACATAACCGCCGCCGAATTGCGTGTCTTTGCTACTTGAAAAGTTTCTCTCATCCATGCAATATTAGCCTTGTTTCGCGCTGCGTACTCATCTGGGTTAGGCGCAGTGTCACACAGGTTGTTGCACGAACCCTGGATATTGAGTGTCGCATAAGTAACCCTACCAACCGTCCACCTGCGGTTCTCAACACAGGGTACTGCACCAGTTGCACCAAGACACAGTGGTGTTTTCTGCACCTCCTGGACTAGCCGACGCTGCCCAAAGGAAAACTTCGTGCTGAAAAATACCTGACGCTCGTAGTCGAGGCGATTGAGTGAGTTGAATCCACCGTTAGAGGGGCGATCGCAATCAGTCCAATCGTTATCGCCTGGGGTGAAGGCTGCTGGTGCTTTCAGGGAGTTGAAGTAGCCAAGCCCCTGAGTGTAGAGTTCATTACTGCATGTGGTCGGCGTGACCGAGCCGGGCGTAGAGTTGCCCCCTTTCAGGTCGCCATCGTGGACAGTGAAGGCCAAGTTTTGCGCGTTCATATCAGCGATCAGGTTCGGGACTCCCTTTGTCGCCTGGAGATCAGAGTAGGGGAGATCGCCCCAAAGCCCGATAGCGTATGTCTCGTTTTCTCCTTCGTACTCGTACTTCTTCTCTTTGGCAGCTGCCAAACCGATTGCGGAACTTGCGAGGAACGGCACAGTCAGCGCCAGTAAACATATTTTACGCAGCAAACGCGCAGTGGTGAAGCGTTGAAACACTGAGTACCCAACCTTTGTCATCATCTATATCCTCGATTATTCTTGGGGATCGTGAGCGCATTTTGGAGAATTAGCTCCTTGCTCACGCTATTGCAGTGAGAAACTTAGATTACCGGATTGTCGATGATGGATAGGTTATGGATGGGTTAATAGTTCGTTTCTTTACAAGGATTTCACGGCTACTGTACTTGTTTGTGTAGCCGCGATTATATGGGACCTGAGTGTGCTGTGCTGCTATATTTATTTTCCGCTATAAAAAAAGGCAATTTCTTTTTCTTTTAAGGGTGCGAAACCAGCACCTACAAGTAATTGATCGAGTTCTGTTTGGGGAATGTGTTTTGCACCAATTCGCACAATGCGCGATCGCATCGTATTAGATACGCCACTGCGCTGTCTGTTGCCTTCTAGCGCCATAACTTTACCATAAAGCTCTAGCTTGGCAGGCGGGATCGGAGAACCATCAAAATCAATTCCCTGTGCGATCGCTTCATCAATCGCATCAGCACCTGTAGTAGTTTGATTCCCTGAGTTAGTTTCGGTAGGCATGGTGATTTGTTCTTCTTCGCTATGGGTAGATTTTACCAGCATTGCTGACACCAACGCTACTTACTAGCTTTTTTGCTATGGGCGCACAGATATGCATTTGTGTCAACTTAACGTTAAAAGGGCGGTTCAAAACTGGCGAATGACCTTTGCCAAGGCTAATCACGAGTTTGTCGCGTCACCAAACCGCCAACAAACGCCCCTAAGATAGTACCTGTCCATAATCCTGTTGTGCTACCTTGCCACATCGCGCCTGGAGTCATCCAAGCGTTGCACATCTCCTTAAAACCCCAAGGTTGGTTTTGACACTTTTGGCTATGTAACATTAGGGTGATTTGCCCAGTGGTGTAAGCACCAAAAAAACCTGATGACAGCGCCAAAAAAGTGCAAATTAAAATTCTGTTTTTTGTCATTAGTTATTAGGGCGAATCGCACTTTAGGCGAACCATAAGTAAAATTTTTAGGTTAACTAGGCTTTTAATCCATTTAACTGTAAAGTTAAAAGGGGAATTCGTTAAGCCAATACGCTGCTCTTTATCTAATTAACGCAAAGATTTATGCCTGATATCGTAGATACTGCAATTAACGCGGGTACTTTCAACACTTTAGTAACAGCTATCACTGTTGCTGGTCTTGATACGGCACTGAAGGGTCCAGGGCCATTTACTGTATTTGCGCCAACTGATGAGGCGTTTTCAAAGCTGCCATCGGGAACTGTCGAGTCGCTATTAGAAGATGTTATTCAATTAAGAAAGGTATTAGAGTACCATGTTGTATCTGGCAAAGTAATGGCAGCAGATGTGGTAAAACTTGATTCAGCAACTACCACAGCAGGTTCAACGGTGAAAATTGATGCCTCTAATGGTGTTAAGGTAAATGACGCTACAGTTATTACACCAGATGTCGAAGCAGATAATGGTGTGATTCACATTATTGATACAGTGCTAATTCCTCAGTAGGAACTTGGAACAAGTCTGTCCGATTACTTTAGACTTGTTCCATTAATTGCTTATCAATAATTCCTGGCAAAAGATAGAATGATTCAATAGTAAATGTTTGTTCCCCCTGCGTGAATCCAATTTAGATATTTTTAATAAACATTCGGGCATTTGGCATTGGGAAGAGGCGCACGAGAAATGCTTACTGCAACTTCCCCTCTACTCCCCCACTCCCCATTCCCAATCAACCTGTATTTCTCATCCCAGCTGCAATACCATTAATAGTTAACAATGCCCCTCGCAGTAACTCGCCTTTGCTGTAACGAGAGTGGATGACTCCAGAAGTAGCAGTAGTATTTTGGGACTGTCGTAGGCGCTTGAGTAGTGAAACTTGGATAAATCCCAAAGGTACAATTGTGCCATTGCGTAACTGTACAGATCGTTGCAATACAGGATCACCATCTAACAGTTGATTGTGATCGGTGATTTTTAAGACCAAATCCCTTGTAAGATAGAACTCACTGGCAATTTGGTCAAAAACCTTGGCAAAACGAAGTTGATCTTCTGGTTTTGACAATTCTTGGACATAGTGATGTGCCATTTGCATATCTACTTTTGCCAAAGTCATCTCGGCCTTGGAAATCACCATTTTGAAAAAAGGCCACTTAACGTAAAAGTAACGCAGCAATTTCAAATGTTCTTCTGGTTCTTCGTTCAAGAATTCTTGTAAAGCTGTGCCAACGCCATACCAGGAAGGCAGCAAAAAGCGGGTTTGTGTCCAGCTAAATACCCAAGGAATAGCTCGCAGACTACTTAAATCTTTCTTACCAGATGGACGGCGTGCGGGACGGGAACTGATTTGTAGCTGGCTGATTTCTTCAATTGGGGTTACTTCGTGGAAGAAGTCAACAAAATCAGGCTGTTCGTAGATTAAAGCACGATAATGTTGACGCGATCGCGCTGCTAATTCTTCCATAATCTCATTCCAGGGTTCAATATCATCAAACCCTGTTCGCAGCAAGCTAGCTTGAATTACAGCAGTAGTGATTGTTTCCATGTGGTATAATGCCAAGTCCAACAAGGAGTATTTGGAAGCTAAAACTTCTCCTTGTTCGGTAATCTTGATTCGCCCATTGATACTATGACCCGGTTGGGCTAAAATCGCCTCGTAAGCAGGTCCGCCACCGCGTCCCACAGAACCGCCGCGTCCGTGGAAAATCCGCAAATTTAGATCATAGTTTTCTGCTATTTGTTGCAGTGATTTTTGGGCTTTATGAATTTCCCAGTTGCTACTTAAAAAACCAGAGTCTTTGTTGCTGTCAGAATACCCCAGCATCACTTCTTGCAAGTTCGGCGGGAGGGGAGACGCAGAAGGTGGGGGAACAAGGGAGGATGAATTTTCATCGGTATCCTGTGCTTTTGTCTGTTCGTAGCCGCCAGCTAACAAAGCGCGATATAACGGGAGTTCAAATAATTTCTGCATGACGCTTCTGGAGCGTTGTAAATCTTCTACTGTTTCAAATAGGGGGACAACTTGAATAGTTCCCACAGCAATGGCGGGGTCAAAAAGTCTGGCTTCTTTGGCTAACAGCAGTACTTCCAGCACGTCGCTGACATCGCGGCACATGCTGATAATGTAAGTTTGGCAGATGTTGAGACCAAATTCTTGTTGGAGCGATCGCACGACGCGAAAAGTCTCAATGACATCGTTGGTTTTTTCGGAAAATGGCAATTCTGCCGGAATTAATGGCCGGCGGGTTTGCAGTTCTCCTGTGAGCCAAGCAACTCTTTGCTCCTCAGATAGTTCATTGTAAGGTTGAGATAATATTTGCAGGTATTCCAGGATCTCATTGAGCGCATCAGCGTGGCGGGATGATTCTTGGCGAATATCTAGCTGTGTCAAATTAAAGCCGAAAATTTCTACCTGACAGATGAGATTTTCTAATTCTCGACAGCTTAAACCTGTTTCTGTTAAGTTGCGCTCAATCATCCGCAGTTCTGCTAAAAAATCGGCTCCCGAAAGATACAGGGGACTATCTTGATTTTTTGGCGTTTCCCGATTATATAAAGCGAGATTGCGATCGCGGGTATTTTCTAGCCGTTTCAGCACATAAGCCAGTTTCAGCCGATAGGGTTCTTGTCGATAACGCAGCGCCAGTGCGTCGTAGACTTCGCTTAACTGCGACTGATCTAATTCTAGAGATTCCAGCAAATCTGGTAAAACATCACTCCAATGCATCGACACACTTAACAATTCAATCAGATTTTTTACCGACTGAATATATCTCCCTAGCACCATTTTGCGCTGATAGCAAGCTGTCTGCCAGGTAATTTCCGGTGTAACTGATGGATTCCCATCCCTGTCTGAGCCTACCCAAGAGCCGAAAGAGCAAAAGTTTTTACTCGGTGGTTCTAGCCAAGGAAAGGTATTGGATAGAGTGTGTTTGAAACGTTTATAAAGTTGAGGAATGCCATCAAATAAAACTTCTTGGAAGTAGTGCAGGGCATAATCTACTTCATCTAGTACCGTGGGTTTGAACTGATGAAGTTCGTCTGTGCGCCACCACAGGCGAATTTCTTCGAGCAATTGTTCGCGGACATCTGCGGCTTCCCAAGGATATGCCCCTGGTGTGGTACCAGAGTGGTTTTCCAAGGCATCCAGTTTTTGCAAAAGTTGTACCACCTGTCGCTGCTTATCTCGGATAGTATGACGCACAATTTCTGTCGGGTGCGCTGTGAAAACTAAGCGCACATCCAGATGAGCAATTAGACGTTGAATTTGCTGAGGTGGTACATTCAGTTTGAATAAATAGGGAAATAAGGCAGCGAAAGTCCCTTTTGGTTTGACTAATTCTTTTTCTAGATAACTCTTTCTCAGGAACTCTGCTGCTATACCCTTGCTAACAGGCGCGTCATCTTCTCTTTGATTAGAGGAATAGTTGACATTTGATGGTGTTTGCGGTGTTGACTCTATTTCTGCCTCATAGCGACTCAATTGCTGCCGTTGTTCGTATTCCTGCTCAATGATATTAATCAACTGAAAATACAGAGCGAAAGCCCGAGCCGCGCGAATTGCTTCGTTGATATTTAATTGTTCAATTAATTTGACGGCTGAGGATGCTTGATCATTTGTCGCTTGTCCTTCTGGTGAACATAAATCGCGCAACTGCCCCAACAAGTCTACCATATTTTGACCGCATTCTTGCCGGAGAACTGACTCCCACAATTCTTCCACTACCTGGAGACGATGACGCAAAAATAATTCCGACACCGGGTATATATCCGCAGTTTGAGACGAAGAGTATAAAAGGGAACCCATATTCTCTATTCTTGTAAAGCTAATTACTGTTTACGGTTCTAGGCTTTGCACTTAATGCTCACCGGGTTGTTCCTGAGCAAATAATTATTTGGTGTATATATTTTCATCTGGATTAGTTTCGTGTTCATCTGGGAAGTCAAGATTGGGTAGGCGATCGCCTCGCAATAATTCTTCACTGGCTTCCCCTATGGCTTCTAGCGCTCTTACTGTCGTTTTTCCGGTAAGAAGCAACAGTAATATAGACGCTGTACCTATTTGTAAAAGCAAGGACTGGGGAATGCTAAATAAATCCAGATGGGATGCGGGATTAGGTGAGGGCTGTTGTTTAGTAGGAGGCATTGCTAATTTTTGGTTATGGGAATTATTGAGTAGAGACGCGATTAATCGCGTCTTTAGAGGAGAGACGCGATTAATCGCGTCTGTACAGGAATTAGGAGTTAGGATGACTCCAAGGATCAAGAAATCGAGTTTAAATGGGATAAGCTTGTTGTTTGTTTCGCCCATCAGGGACGTTAAGGGAGTAGAACGCAAGTCCGGCTTTAAACGAAAAGTCATCAGCGTAGTCATATACAATTATTCTGGCTCTTAACTCCTAACTCCTAACTCCTAACTTCTGATTTTTGACTCCCTATTAGTAAAATAAACGCAAAACTCAACATTAGTCAGACTTGCAACCTGTACAACACTATCTTGTCCGATTTTGTGAGCTACGAAGGTAACAAAATTGTTAAAAAAAAACTGTCAGAGTGTGATAGACCTATGGTTCTAGTTTACAAGTGCAGGCACTATCCCCCAACAATCGCTTCCTGTAAAATTAACTTCCGATGAAAACAGTATTACCAGATCGCCAACAATCCTTACTGCAATGGGTAAGCCAAGCAACAGGGATCAACACCTTCGGAGTGAAAGTCCGGTTGCGGGGAAATGACCTTCATATTCTTTGTGAAGGTACAGAATGTCCGCAGCGTTGGCGCACTTTGTCTGACTTGCTGCAAGCATTACAGCAAACAGATGTGGATATCCTCACAAGCAAGGAAGAACCCTCAATATATCAAGTATTTGTCTATGGGCGAAGAAAAGGGGAACAGCGCCCGAAATGGTGTCATCGGGTTCACTTGAATCAAATAGATAAGCATCTGGAGCAGGTGGAGCAAGCCTTGCTAGCAGACTCGGAAAAATCAAAACAATCGGGTGGGGCGCTAATTGTCTCTAACGAAAGTTTGGCACGCCAAGGGAACCCAGAAGCGATCGCTCGGTATCTTAGCGAAACTCTGAGTGTGTTAGGTGTATCAGTACAGGTAAAGATTAAGCTATATAAGCCAAAGAACTCTCAGCCAGAAGAAAATCGCCTGTGGATATTTTGCCAGTCGAGCTATAGCCCTGATGCATCGTTGCTTGCTGAACCAATCGCGCAGAAGTTGCGTTATCTGAAGCTTTCCGGCTACAAAGATGCAGTAATTGTTTCCCAGGTGAGCGGCGAAACTGCCCCTGATTGGCTGCTGCGGGTGGATTTGACGCCACCAGAGGTAATGCTTAAGGAGTGGGCGCGTTGGGGGGATGTCCAAGCGATCGCGCGATTATTAACTGAGGTATTATCAGAGTTAAAAGTTGCTGTTCAAGCTTATCTTAAGGAATCAACCCTACATATCTTTTGTACTCCAGCTTTTGATCCCTTAGGAATAGCTCCAATCCCAGACAAAGTAGTGTGCTTAGAGGCGATTTTACCCCAGCTAGAAGCGATCGCACCTCAAGGCATTCTCGCCGCCACCCTATACGGACAAAAAGCAGGCGACAACCAACCAAATTGGATTGATTGGCTAGCTTTACCCGCGACAAAGCATCCCGCCTTTGCCATATCACCGCTAGATTTGGCGAATACTGGCGACGAACCAGCGCTGATATTTTTATTGGAGCGTTTACTCAATCCAGACTTGGATTGGCGGTTATTGACAGGGGGAATTCGCGTACTTCTGCTGAACAAAAATGATTTATTGCACATCATGTGTGATGCGCCTGTTTGTCCAGGGCGTGAACAAGTCGCCAGCAAAATTACGCAGTTTATCCGCCAGTTAAAAATTCCCGGTATTATGGGGGTACGTGTCTACGGTCGCCGTGCTGGGAATAAAGAACCTTTTTGGCACTATGGCCTTGATCTTGAGCATCGCCAACGTTTAGTCCCAGAAGCCACCCCAGAATTTGCTGCCACTTCTAAATACGTTAACGATCTAGTAACCTCTGAAACTAACGAACCAATTTTGCGCCCCGACTTAACGACAGAAGAAGTTCAAACTTTTGTGACAGAAGTAGCGCGAGGTTGGATAGCAACAGCGAGTGCAACAGCGAAAAAATTCCTGTTGACAAGCCAGCTATTTACCGAAAGCTACCAGTCAGCCGATGCAAACCCTGATACTCAAGGACTTAAGGTAGTTCTGGTTTGGGGAATGTTGGGATTATTGCTCACCCTCCAAACTGATTGGGTATTGGGTCAAATCATTGCCCGCACTACGCCCACCAATATCTTATCCCCATCATCCTCTGGGCAAAAGGCATCTTTGACATCTGGGAAAAATCCGAGTCATAAAACGACATTTTTTACCAGCACTTCCAAGACAAAATCTCCTCCAAATCAGAGTTCTGTATTTAATGCTTCGGAATTTACCCAAAGTGATAATACCCCGGTCAAGAATTTGGCAGCCGCACCACTGAAAGAAAAAGCAACCTCTACCGCGATTCTTTTAGCAGCGCGATCGCAAATACCAAGTTTCAATGTCAGGCAGTTAGACGAGCAACTAGCACTGTATAAACAGCGTTTAGCGAGAACTGGTAGTCCGCCAGATGTGTTGATTATTGGCTCCTCCCGCGCCCTCAGAGGAGTAGATCCAGCAGCACTTTCTAAAGCTTTAGTGACTCAGGGCTATCCAAATCTTGACGTGTTTAACTTTGGGATCAACGGTGCAACCGCCCAAGTTGTAGACTTTCTAATTCGCCACGTACTCGAACCATCAGAGCTACCTAAAATAATTATCTGGGCAGATGGTGCGCGTGCTTTCAACGGTGGACGCGAGGATATTACCTTTAAATCGATCACTGCATCAGTTGGTTATAAAGAAGCATTCCAAAAAACACCAATAACTACTGCAAATAGCAATGCTTTGCCCGAAAATACCGTAAATTCGGGAGAACAAAAGGCAAAGGAAGAAAAACCAGAGATTAGTACTTATGAAGCTATCAATCAGTCATTAAATCAGGCTCTAGCATCTCTTTCTGCTAGCTATCAAAACCGCGACCAAATTAAAAGTTTACTGCAAAAACCACTGCTCATCCTTGGTCATAATCAGACAGTTGCATCAGAAAAACAGCTGACAGATGGTACTTCAGATGAGAGTATTTCCCAGCAAGCAGTTGACTTTGATGGCTTTCTACCTTTATCTATTCGCTTCAATCCCGCCAGATACTATCAAATACATTCTAGAGTTCCCGGAAATTACGACAACGATTATAAATCTTTCCAAATAGAAGGAGAGCAAGATGCTGCCTTACAAGAAGTGCTTCAGTTTGCCCAGTCTCAGAAAATTTCCTTAGTGTTTGTGAATATGCCTCTGACAGGAGATTATTTAGATCCAGTGCGTAGACAATATGAGCAAGAATTTCAGCAATATATGTTGCATTTGGCTACTAATCCCAACTTTATTTATCGTGATTTGAGCCAACAATGGATCAAAGAAAACGACTACTTTTCTGACCCCAGTCATCTCAACCGCTTTGGAGCATACGAAGTCTCGAAAAAGCTGGCTAATGATCCGATGATTCCTTGGCCGGTGAAGTAGGGAGTTAGGAGTTAGGAGTTAGGAGTTAGGAGTTAGGAGTTAGGAGTTAGGAGTTAGGAGTTATAAGAATTCTTTCCCAATGCCCAATGACAAATGACAAATGACTAATGACAAATTGAAAAATTGACTAATGACTAAAATATGAACTTTATATCAATTTTCTATGGGCTGTTCTTGTTGAGTGTGTTAGGAATTTACTGGTCTTTAGCAGAACAGAAATTACGGTTATGGACGCTGCTAATTGCCAGTTTGATTTTCTACGCATCTTTGCAGATCCAGTACATACCATTACTATTAGCATTGACGTTTATTAATTTCCGTGTGGGGCTGGAGATTGGGAAAAACACATCACCAGGAAAACATTCTCTTGACTGGCGAATTTCTAACGAAGAGTGGCAATTTGCCCAAGGTGACTGGAATCGTCGTCGTCTAAAACTTTTGTGGCTGGGTATAACTCTCAATGTTTTATTGTTATTAGGTTTTAAGTATTTTACCCCTTTATTCAAGTTTGTTTTTCATCTGGAAACAAACTCACCAGATAGCTCTTTTAAATTGATTGCACCTTTGGGAATTTCATTTTTCACCTTTGAATGCATTGCCTACTTAATAGATGTCTATCGCGGTGCCCCTGCTACTGAACAGTTTCTCAAATTTGCCACATACAAATTATTTTTTGCCAAAATGATTTCCGGCCCGATTACGCGCTACCACAACTTAGCAAATCAATTCAATACACTAGACTTCCCTAGTAGCGATAGAGTAGCTGAGGCGCTGTGGTTGATTGCTAGGGGCGCAGTCAAAAAAGGTATTTTTGCAGACCACCTAGGAATTTTTGTCGATTTATGTTTTGGTAATCTGCAACGGGCGGGTAGTACGGATCTCTGGTTAGCTACATTCGCCTACGGTTTACAGTTATATCTAGACTTCAACGGTTACGTAGACATCGCCCGTGGTAGTGCTTTGCTTTTCGGCTTGGTTCTACCTGAGAATTTCGATTTTCCCTATTTCAGCACCAATATTGCCCAATTTTGGCGGCGCTGGCACATAACTCTCGGAGATTGGCTACGTAACTATGTCTACTTTCCTTTGGGTGGTTCCCGTCAGGGTTTAGTGCGTACCTGCTGGAATTTATTTTTTATCATGTTAATCGCCGGTATTTGGCACGGTGCTGCTTTGGGTTATGTAGTTTGGGGCATATTCCACGGGTTAGCTTTGGTGGTTCATCGACTTACAGTTGCGATGAGCGATCGCTTTGAAAATCTAGCACAATTCTGGCAAAATCCTCTGGGTATCATTGTCGCTTGGTTATTGACGCAACTGATGGTTTTTACCTCTTGGATTTGGTTCCGCTTACCTAATCTCCAAGACTCTTCTTTGGTAATTCGGCATCTTTGGGGTTATCCTGCTGACGCCCAGTTTGCTGAAAAGGTCTATGTGGAAGCCTTAAATCTCAGCCAATACCAACTCACTTGGGTACTTCTAGCTTTAGCTGTCCTTATGGCTGTAGTCTATGCCTTTAACCGAATGCTGAAGTTAGAGTTGAACTGGCCGCTTAAGCTTGTCTTCGTCCCCCTATGTTTCTACGCTGTTTGGTTATTAGCTCCTGAAGGTAGTTTGCCCTACATCTACTTTGATTTTTAAAATTCCCCAAAATATAAAAAATTAACTAGCCCTTTCAAGGTGACTCCTAAAATCTGTTTTTTTCTCTCTGATCTCTCTGTGCCTCTGCGGTTTAAGAGTAATTTCTTTAAGCTTATTAGGCGCAGATAACACAGAGTTGCATAGATTAAAGAGGAATTTTTTGACCAAAATTTTTACCCACGCTGAAATTGCTAGTTCTAAAGACTTAAAAATTTTTTCCCCAGGCTGATTGTAAAAAAGTGTAAAGGTAAATAACTATTACATAACGGCGTAAATCCACCTACCATCTCAATTAACCAGACAATTGATTAAGCCCTTTGTTAAAGGTAGGCAAACTTCCGCCACAGTGTACTAAGCTGTTGGAGATTTAACTTGCATATTACCTGGAAGTAAAACTCTTGTGGGGTGGGCAGCGTTCGACTGAGCGCTCACGCCGTACCCCTCCGGGGAAGCAAGCTACGCGTAGCGTTCCGCAGGAAAGTCTTGCCCACCCTAGTTATGCAAATTAAAAGTACATTAGCTTAGGCCTGGAGTTTAGACTAAAAGCGATAAGAGAGAACGCAAATCAAAAGGAATTAGAGGTTAAAAATATTATCTTGTCAGCCTTAAAGCATCCTGACCT
>NZ_JBALCE010000103.1:0-17819 GCF_036919815.1 Nostoc sp. | reverse complement strand
AAACCCTGTTTTGGGGATTGGGGAATTACTTAATATAGTTTGCGTTTGTAAATAGTAGTCAGTCTTCCTGGTCTGTGGAAAACTACGAGAGCCATAAGATTAATTATTATATCGATTATATAATAATCTGAGTAAAAATTTTTTTTGATCTGCCAGCCCTAGTAATTTTGCTTGTATATTGGTCAATGAGAAATAACTAAGTATTAAGTGAAACCCTGATTACTTAACCATCACTGATTATGAAATGTAGTCAAAATGCTTACTAAATTTGTTTTTGATATTTTAAATCACCCATGATCAATTGTTAATTTGATACTTTAGCTCAATCAGGCTTCAACTTAACTTTACTACCTCGTTTCTTTTAGCCTTCCTCTCCATTTCCGAATAGCACTAGCAGCTCTGGCGGCAGGTGGTATATATATATCAGGATTTTCGTGAGAATTTTCGTGTTGTGCAATACTTTTATGATCTAATTTATGTGGAGATTTTTGGGTAGTTAGACAGTTAGCCATAGTAGGCAAATAGCTTTGATTACCTAAAGCTTTGATCACTTCATCGGCAGTTTTAAAGCGATCGCTTAACGTAATTTTCACCATTTTTCCTAAAATGTGGGCGAAACTATAGCTAATATTTACCTCTTTTTGCCAGCATATCTCACCAGTATTCGCGTCGTAGTCAAATTCTAAAGGACTTTTAGCAGTCAACATATAAATACAAGTCACACCCAGCGCATAAATATCACTGGCATAAACTGGACGTAAAGAAAACTGTTCTGGTGGTGCAAATCCCCTAGTCCCGATAAAGTTGGTGTTTGCAGCTTGATTGATTGAGTTTTCACAAGCATCAACTAATCGCTCTTTCACTGCCCCAAAATCAATCAGCACTATCCGCCCGTCATACTCACACCGCAATAAATTATGGGGCTTAATATCCCGATGAATCACCCGATGTTTATGAAGATACTGTAATACAGGTAATAATTCCTGTAAAAACTGTTTAACTGAAGCTTCACTTTGAGGGCCAGTTTGCCGTACTTCTCGTGCCAAAGTCAAACCCGGCACGTATTCTTGAATTAAAAAAAACTCTCCATTCGCCTGAAAGTAGTCTAATAACATGGGAATTTGGGAATGACTACCAAGTTGACCCAAGGTTCTTGCTTCTTTTTCAAAGCGCGAACACGCCCTTTGCCAACTTTGAGGATTAGTCACTTTCGGACAAAGCTGTTTAATAACACACAGAGGATTCCCAGGTAATAGGGTATTTTTGGCTAAAAACGTGATTCCAAAACCACCTCGACCCAAAATTTGCAATATTTCATAGCGATCGCGAAATAGCTGCTTGGAACCACACATCTGACCAAGTTGAGTTTCCTGTGAAATGCTCTGTTGACAATTCGTTATTTTATGAAAAAAGCGATTCATAAGTATAGAATATCTGCTCGGAAATGTCTTTCATTCTACGATAAATATTCATTGGCAACAGTAATATTACTGAATCTTTGCCAAATCATTAAATTCTTTCAAAAAGTAAAAATAAATTTTTGTAGAATCTACGAATTGACAAGAAAGATTAAATATGCTTATAAAAATCTTGACAACAGATGAATCGGCTGGGCGTACAGCGTGTCAACTTAAGCCTTGGCGAATGGAATTCGCGGCTACACAAACGTACTCCTTTGGAGAACCCGTTCGCGTAGCGTAGGCCGCCTCCGCGGACTAAGGAAAAATTGAGGTTTTTTTAACCTGCAAAGGTGGGTTTTGTCTGTGTAGACGCGGTTTCTAACCGCCCTTTTAACGTTAAGTTAACAACACTCAGTGCTGAGTGCTGAGTGCTGAGTGCTGAGTAAGTAAAAAACTTGGTACAAGCCCCGCCCCTTGTGGGCGGAATCTTCTTAACTCTTGAGTTCGTTGATACCCCACCCCTTGTGGGTGGTCTTTTAACTCAGCACGGACTAAACCATAGCTATCCGCTAACAGCACTCGGAACTCAGCACTCTTCATTCATTAGCTATTTTGTGAAATGGTATAACACCAACAGTATTGAGTTCTAAGGCACCTCAATGGGAATTAAAGCATTTTCTGGCAAATAGTTGCAAAAACGCCCTTCATCTGCAAGCACCAAAATCAGACGCAGGGGATAATCTGGCGGAACTTGCAAGTCTGCCCACGGTACTGCCAACTCTAAACAACTATTTAAAGCTACTTGAGCGCGACTGAAACGGGGATGCCATTGATGATTGTCTCCAGCTTCCCGAAACTGAATCGATTGCGTCAGTAAGTTAACTTCTAGAAGATGGTGGAAAAGGTAATTAAGTGGGGCTGCATCTGGTACATCTACTAAGGGAACTGGACTATTGACCATTGTTTTTTCTGGATAGAACCACAGCAAATTCAACTCTGCTGGCAAATCCTCCCCTGGTGCAGCGCCACTTTTAAAGTCCAGCCGCAAATAGAAATTCAAGTGATCTACCCCATACCAAAGTCGCTGGATGACGCTGCTATTGTGCATCGTCCCCCGCGCCCCGCCGATTTCTATGCGTCCAGCTTTGTCCCAGTCTTGTTCATCACCTTTACCATCGATGACGGGATGAATAAACCCTTGTGGGGTATGGTTTCCCTGTGCTTCGTGGACTTCGACTGGTTGCTTGAGATAGGGCGGGATAGGTTCATTTAATGCTTTATAAATGCCAAACAAGTGTTCTCGAAACAACCCGTCAAAGATGGCATCTTGATTTGAAGAATGTCCTGCACCAAACCACCAGAACCAGTCGGAACCCTCTGCGGCATACAATGCTTCCCAGGCTTCGGGGTTGTTTTCTTCCGTCGCTTCGGGATGACTTGCGAGCATTTCCCTGGCTGCTGTCAAGTAATCCCAAGCCCGATTTTTGGCGCGATCGCCGATCCAGGTGGTGAAACTGCCATCCACCCAAGAACCACTATGTAGTTGCTCTCCGGGAATGGTGGCTGTGGCGGGAAATTCTTCGAGAAATTCGGAGACGGTGACAAGTTTCAGGTGGGGTTCATCGCTCAAACTTTGATACAAAGCTTCTAAGAAGGGTTTGCCGTCTTGGGGATAAAATTCCCAGCAATTCTCCCCATCCAAGGCGATGGTAACTAGCCAAGGGTGTTCACTTTGACTCTCTCTTTGCATTTTAGCGATCGCTTGCAAATGTCCCACTAAGTTCGCTGCTGCTTGTTTTGCTGGCATCGTACTGTAGGTAAAGCCAATCAAATCTGATAATCTGTGGTCACGAAACACAATTGACACGTCACCCTCTGCGGTTTGCAGGCGATAGGGTTGGTACAGCAGTTCTGGTTGCTCCACATTCCCCGCCCCATCTCGATGAAAAAAGTGTTTCAGCGTCCACCCTAAAACGGCTTCATCTGAGCATATCCACTTAAATCCTTGATTGATAATGTGTGGAAGTACCGCCGGACTTACTGATTGTTCCGAAGGCCACAACCCACGAGGCATCTGTCCAAAACGTTCTTGATAAAAGTTCCAAGCTTTCCGCAAGTGGCGGGGAATATCTTCTGCCCACTGAAAACGCTGCTCAGGTAGTGTCATATTTGGCACAGCCACCCGACCACAGTTAGTATCAGCTAGCAACGGCAAAATCGGGTGGGTATAAGGCGTGGTGGTAACTTCTAGCTGCCCCGCTTCCTGCATTTTCCGATGTTGCGGGATAATGCGGCTGAGGATTTCTCGTTGTTTGGAATAAATGCGCTGGCGATCGCTTAAAGTAAAATTCCGACCCTGTTTTAACCAACTAGCAATTTCCGGGTCATCCCAAAATAGCGGATCGATCCAAGCCAAATTGTGCCAAGCTAGCAAATCGCCATAATCTGGCAATTCCCAATTTGCCAAACACCAAGCTTGCCCTTTTTCCTGCCTTTGCTGGTACAACTCGGCATAGCGGGGATGGGGGTCAATCAGGGTGTGGTGATTGGCATCAAAAAAGTGTTGGATAATAAATTCGCGCTGTTGCTGGGTGAGTTGTTCATCTGGTGTCAAGCTGGCTGTGAGGTAAGGGTCAAAAGCAGTCCCAGCAATATAATCTTCGAGTTGTAATATCAACGATGGTACTAAATTCACCGTTTGGTGTAACTTAGGATACCGCTCTAAGAGTAATACCAAATCCAAATAATCTTTAGTCCCATGCAAACGCACCCAAGGTAGACGGTAGTGCTGACTCGGAGATAGTGAATCGCCGCTTCCAGGAGATTTATACAGAGGCTGATGTTGATGCCAGATAAAAGCAATGTACAGAGGATGGGACATAGGAAGGAATAGTTAGGAGTTAAGAATAAGGAGTTAGGAGTTGATTCAAAACTCATAACTCCTAACTCCTAACTCCTAACTTTTACACCACTTGCTCAATTTCTGCAATTTCGGGAATCATTTCCTTGAGGCGGCGCTCAATACCCATTCTTAGGGTCATTGCAGAACTGGGGCATGAACCACAAGCACCTTGCAGGCGTAGTTTGACAACAGGCCCATCTAGTTCTACCAGTTCCACGTTGCCGCCATCAGACATGAGATAAGGGCGCATTTCATCTAAGACTGTTTCAACGTTGTCAATTGTGAGTTCCATAGTTTTAGACCAGGTAAGTTAATGATCGGCATTGGCATTGGGAATGGGGCATTGGGCATTGGGCATGGGGCATTGAATAATCATGATCCCTGTGCCTATGCGCCGTTACTCATTAACCATTATCCAAAATTTTATTTTCTAGCTTTGTTAAATCGATCCTAGACGCAATTGCAGCTAGTTTGTCAGTTGTTTAATTGACATTTGCCATTTGTCTTCACAGACGCAGCGCTTTTACTACACACTTATCTAGATAGAAGCTTGAGATTAGAGTAGGTGAACTCAGTAGTGCTGCGATTCTCATCGTAATCACTTTGACTTCACTGATATTCAGTTTAGTCCAATTTTCCTCAAGGGCAAACCTCACAGCTTGGCTGGGAACAAGCGATGTTTTGGGTATTACTGGTTTATTTGCGATCGCATCGCAACTTTTAGGGGCGATCGCTAGAACGCAAAATAAAATGTATCGCAGATTTAAGAAATAAGTTCATGCGGCGAGACTCAATTTTTTACAAACTTTTCCAACAATCCCCCACTTTGTTATTTGAGCTATTGACAGATTCCCCAATAAATGCACAAGCTTACCGATTTGATTCGGTAGCTGTTAAAGAACCAAAATTTGAAATAGATGGAGTATTTCTACCGCCAGAAAACGTAGGTGCTGGAATTGTATATTTCTGTGAGGTACAGTTTCAGAAAGATGAACAGCTTTACGAAAGGGTATTTGCTGAATCTTCTTTATATTTCTATCGCAACCGTGCCAGATTTAGCGATTGGCAAGCGGTTATAATTTATCCGTCGCGCGGTATCGAACAAGGGAATATTCACCCTCATCGAACCCTGCTCAACGGAAACCAAGTGCATCGCGTGTATCTGGATGAATTAGGGGATATTCGCCAATTACCTTTATGGGTAGCGCTGATGGTGTTAACTACTGTAGCAGAAGAACAAGCACCACAAGAAGCTAGATATTTGCTTGAGCGTTCTTCTGTTGAACAGTCTGAAACTGCAAGTCGCGTCATAATAGAAATGATCACGACAATAATGGTGTACAAGTTTGAACAATTAAGTCAAAGGGATGTAGAAAAAATGTTAGGTATAACACTACAGCAAACGCGAGTTTATCGAGAAATCAAGGAAGAAGGACGCTCAGAAGGACGACAAGAAGGACGCTCAGAAGGACGACAAGAAGAGGCAGCTAATCTTGTAATTCGTCAGTTGACTAAACGATTTAGGCAAGAATTCTCTGAGGAAATACGCTCCTCAGTTTCTAATTTATCTTTGCCTGTTCTAGAAGATTTGAGCGAAGCACTGTTAGATTTTACCAGCGTGGCTGATTTACAGGCTTGGTTAGAAGCGCGATGATAACTCCCCTAGACCAAGCCCTAGTATAGCTATAGTGAGCGTTTCAACAGTCTTGATGTGAAAAGACTTAGTTAAAAAATTTTCTGATTATTCAATAACAAAAAGCTATAAGCACAGGCATAACTAATTAACCTGTCTGATTTCATTATCTGTAAAAGGATTTACAAAACCTCGTTATCAAAGCAGCCCTCTAACCTATACAGTCTGAATCGCTATCACTAGATGAAACCATGACAGGTTGTTGATATAGTGGCACTGTAAATGTGACTGTTGAGCCAAGTCCTTCGCCCAGACTATAAAAATGTACCTCACCGCCCATTGCCTCCACTAGCTTCTGGGATATTGCCAGCCCCAAACCTGTGCCACCGTACTGGCGAGTGCGGGAGCCATCCACCTGAGAGAATAATTGAAACAGTTTATCTTGTTTGTCCAAAGAAACACCGATGCCAGTATCTGCCACACGTACTCTCACCATGCCAGGAAATTGCTGATCTTGAAAGTTCGCTTTTTTGAGTACTAAATCGGCGCTGACGGTGATGCCGCCCTCATGGGTAAATTTGATGGCATTACCTACCAAATTGAGCATAACTTGTAGCAACCGTTGGTAGTTGCTTTGGACAATAATTTCATCGGAGATAGCAGGCATTTGCATCCGAAAGCTGAGGTTTCTCATTTCTGCTTGGGGACGCATGAAATTTTCTACAGCACTGAATAGCTCATCTAGCTTGACTGGAGCGTAAACTAGCTCCATTTTACCAGCTTCGATTTTGGCAATGTCCAAAATATCGTTGATGATATTTAGCAGATGTATCGATAAGTGGTGAGCTTCTGCCAAAAATTGGTTTTGTTCTTCTGGGTCATCTGCCATCCCTTCCAAAATCAGCTTCAAGAAGCCAATCATGCCGTTGAGGGGGGTACGAATTTCATGGGATACATTAGCCAGAAACTCGCTTTTGAGCCGGGAAGCTTCTTCAGCTTTTTGACGCGCTGCTTCTAATTCTTTATATAAAGTAGCATGTGCGATCGCGGTTCCCAATTGATCTGCGGCTTCTTTTGCCAGTTCTAATTCCGATTCTGTTAATGTGTAGCATTCATCCTGCCAATTCAAAGCAACCAATCCATTGGCTTGGTCTTGATAGCAAGTCGCAATCACCAAAGTTTTCTGCCGCCCAGAATCTGTGTATCCAGCCACTTCCATCACAACTGGTTCTAGGGTTGCCAACACCTGAGCAAAGGCAGGCTCAGAAGCTATATCTATTTCGCAGCCAAGCATTGATTTGAGTTCTGGGTGGCGATACTCAGCCTTCACCTCCACTTTTGAGCTAGAGGGCTGATAAGGACAAATAATGCAGCGCTCAAGCCGCAGTGCTTTCCCCAAACTGTCAACTGTTTGCTGCCAAATAATATCTAAATCCAATGTCCGGCGAATATTTCTGGTAATCCGATTTATCAGTTTTTGGTGTTGCTGTGAACGTATTGCCAACTCTATTTGTGTAGGCGTTTTTGATGCCACACCCACTTGTTTTTTGTTGAGTGTCGCTTGTACTAACCGTCCCATGACTAAAACTGTACTGGCAGCCGTTCCCAAACTCGGCATAATCGGACTAATCACTAAGTCCAACTCAAATAATTCCTGATGGTAGCTAAACCAACACTGAAACCTTTCTGGCACCAAACTGATCAAAATTCGGTGCAATCGTTCCAAATAAGTAACCCTATCCACCGGGGCAAAGGTTTGGGTTTGGTTCAACTCGTCAACTATTTTTTCGGTATTTAACCCCAGGAGTTCGCTGTGCTGCCAACAAAAGGTCAGATAGCGCCCTACCCCATCTTGCGTATATACCAACTCGGCTCCTAGAGTTGGTAATGAGCCATCAGTCTTACTGGTAATAGATTCCAGTTTTTGGGAAAATACATTCGACAATTGGGAATTGGCAGTAATAGTCATTAATTGAGTTGGATAAGCAAAGGGTATCCGACCGTAATTTTACTAAAGCTGCTCAAATTTTGGCATAAATTTTTACAGCTTTTTAGTTTTTTGTTGAGTATTTCTTGGTGTTTTGAAATGCAGATTAGCAAACTTTACTTTTTTTAACTTGCATTCACATCTGAGTGATGGCGTCAATCGTTCCATTCACCACGAGGAGGAACGGGAGTACGTATAGGGGTGCGCGTCAATTCATCATCTCTGAGGATTTCACCCCGCAACCACTGGCGAATCGCCACCTCAATCACTTTACTTGGGTCATTGGTGAGATGCTGGATTTGCTCTAGTAACTCGGAATCTAGGCGGACAGCAATTTCTACCTTATCGGTTCGTCTGTTTTCCGCTTCGGTAGTTTTCTCTTGCATATTCATAGGTTTGATATACTCTGAATTGGTTTTGTTTAAAGCTTTGTAAAGTAGTTATATTCATCATTTGGGCTAATTCGCTGAAAAATCTTTAAGGTGAACAGTTATATAGTTCCCCGAAATAGCACCAAAGTAACAGCTTTAAGTTTCAAATCGCATTTTTCATATAACTGACTAGACAATGGCTTTAGAAGTTTTGTTGGTAAATCAGTGATTCTGGACGATTACGGGTGGTAATTGCCGATGATCCCTAGATGATCCCTAGATGTACTTATTTACATTTATTGTACGCTCCTAGCTGATCAATACCAGCACAGACAAATAGACTTTCATAATATTCTTAAAAGTCCACCTATTTAGATCGAAAGTTAAAGATCGGGTAAAGAGGGGCATTGGGCATGGGGGAAATAATAACTCCTAACTTTTGAACAGACGCGATTAATCGCCTCTCTACTCCTAACTCCTGTAGAGACGCGATTAATCGCCTCTCTACTCCCCACCCCCACTAAAAGCTAGGAGCGTCTTGGCTAAGAAAGCATTAAAATACATTAAGTAAATTGCTCTTTTAAGTTTGGTTGCTGCTTAGGTAAAAATAGTATATGACTGACGTTCCCGCAGTTCGCATTCGCAATTTTTGTATTATTGCTCACATCGACCACGGGAAATCAACCCTCGCCGATCGCTTGCTGCAAGCTACTGGCACTGTTGAAGACCGGCAGATGAAGGAACAGTTTCTCGACAATATGGACTTAGAACGGGAGCGCGGCATTACAATTAAGCTGCAAGCTGCCCGGATGAACTACACAGCTAAGGATGGTCAGCAGTATGTGCTGAATTTAATTGATACTCCTGGACATGTGGATTTTTCTTATGAAGTCTCCCGCTCTCTTGTTGCTTGTGAAGGAGCGTTGTTGGTAGTGGATGCGTCCCAAGGTGTGGAGGCGCAAACTTTGGCAAATGTATATTTAGCGTTAGAGAGTAACCTGGAAATTATCCCGGTTTTGAATAAAATCGATTTGCCTGGGGCAGAACCAGAACGGGTAATTGGCGAAATTGAAGAAATTATCGGTCTAGATTGCAGTGGTGCGATTCTGGCCTCTGCTAAAGAAGGAATTGGTATAGCTGAGATTTTAGAAGCAGTTGTCGAGCGCATACCGCCACCACCCAATACGATAAATGAACGTTTACGAGCCTTAATATTTGATAGCTATTACGACAGTTACCGGGGAGTAATTGTGTATTTCCGGGTGATGGATGGCACCGTGAAAAAAGGCGATCGCATCCATTTAATGGCATCCGGTAAAGAATTTGAAATTGATGAGTTAGGCATTCTTTCTCCGACTCAAAAGCAAGTTGAAGAACTGCACGCTGGGGAAGTAGGCTATTTGGGAGCGGCAATTAGAGCTGTAGCTGATGCCAGGGTAGGAGACACAATTACCCTCAGTAAGGCCAAAGCCGAGTCAGCCTTACCAGGTTATGCAGAAGCGAACCCGATGGTTTATTGTGGGATGTTCCCCATTGATGCTGACCAATTTGAAGACTTGCGGGAAGCTTTGGAAAAGCTCGAACTCAACGACGCAGCGCTGCATTACGAACCAGAAACTTCGAGCGCGATGGGGTTTGGTTTCCGTTGCGGGTTCTTGGGTTTGCTGCATATGGAAATTGTCCAGGAACGTCTAGAGCGAGAGTATAACCTAGATTTAATCATTACAGCCCCCTCGGTGGTTTATAAGGTGATTACCCTCAAAGGAGAGGAACTGTACATTGATAATCCTAGCCGCTTACCTTCTGCTAACGATCGCGAAAGAATTGAAGAACCCTACGTGAAAGTAGAGATGATTACGCCGGAAACCTATGTCGGTAGCTTGATGGAGTTATCACAAAATCGCCGTGGCATCTTTAAAGATATGAAATATCTCACCCAAGGACGAACTACCCTTACCTATGAGCTACCCTTGGCAGAAGTTGTGACTGACTTTTTTGATCAGATGAAATCGCGATCGCGCGGTTATGCCAGCATGGAATATCACCTGATTGGCTACCGTGAAAATCCTCTGGTGAAGCTAGATATTATGATTAACGGCGATCCGGTGGATTCCTTGGCGATGATTGTCCATCGAGATAAAGCTTACAACGTTGGGCGGGCAATGGCAGAAAAACTCAAGGAACTAATTCCCCGCCATCAATTTAAAGTGCCAATTCAAGCATCTATTGGCAGTAAAGTTATTGCCAGCGAACACATTCCCGCTTTGCGGAAAGATGTGCTAGCCAAGTGCTACGGTGGTGACATCAGCCGGAAGAAGAAACTATTACAGAAGCAAGCAAAAGGTAAAAAGCGGATGAAATCTGTAGGTACCGTGGACGTACCCCAGGAAGCCTTTATGGCAGTATTGCGTTTGGATCAAAGCTAATTTAAAAGTGCTTAATTCTGAGAAACGATTGGCTGCTTGCGCCTAAATATAAAAATCTAACCGCCCAGCCTAGTCTGGGCGGTTAGATTTTTGATTACTGATAAATGAGAAAAACACTAGTAATTATGACTCAATACTGATTATGGTAAAAAAGCTTGTATATTAGCACAGGAAACAACATATCAGAATCCTAACAGAGGAATAAAACATGCTGGAATTATTGGGTTCAGGTTTGGTGTCGCTTTGGCTGGAAATGGCCGGGGTACAAATCAAGCCTCTAGATGCCTTAGATGCTTTGACTTGGCAAAGTAGCCCTGGCTTGGTTCTTGCTCCTGATCCCAATCCAGCTGGGGCGAATACGGTGCAGGAATATCTGAAAAAGCTGATAACATCAAAAGTGGTGACGCCAAATCTGGTTGATAGTCAGGGAATTTGGATGCAGTCGGGGCCGATGCTGATGGCAAATCACCAAGGTACAACACCTCTGCCTGCTGCTTCTTTAACCAAAATTGCCACTACATTAGTTGCTTTGAAAACTTGGGGGCCAGATTACCAATTTGATACTTTGGTCAGCATCACTGGGCCAGTAGTAAATGGAGTTGTGCAGGGTGATTTGGTGATTACAGGCCGTGGCGATCCTTTGTTTGTTTGGGAAGAAGCGATCGCTCTTGGTAATACTCTCAATAAAATGGGCATCAAGCAGGTAAAGGGAAATTTGATCATTAATGGCAGTTTTGCCATGAATTTCCAACGTCAGCCGATGCTGGCGGGTATGATGCTCAAGCAAATACTAAATCGTGCGACTTGGGGCCGCCCCGCTATTTACACCTACTCAATTATGCCCAAGGGAACGCCCAAACCTCAAGTTGTGATTACAGGTGGGGTAAAAGTTGAGTCCCAACCAAATCCTCAACAAACTTTATTACTACGTCATCGCTCCTTGCCCTTGAAGCAATTAATCAAGGAAATGAACGTTTACAGTAACAACGATATGGCAGAGATGCTGGCAGACTCACTAGGGGGAGCAACTGTGGTGCAATCAACCGCCGCCAGCCTTGCTAGGGTGCCACAACAGGAAATTCAATTAATCAATGGTTCTGGACTGGGCCCGGAAAATCGCATTTCCCCCAGGGCTATCTGTGCCATGCTGATGGCGATTCAAATTGAGGCATCTACCCATCAACTAAATGTAGCTGACTTGTTCCTCATGTCTGGATTTGATCACCGGGGGACACTACACGCCAGACACATTCCCCTTGCGACTGTGATCAAAACTGGTACTCTCCGGGATGTGAGCGCTTTAGCGGGAGTGATGCCCACACGCGATCGCGGTTTGGTTTGGTTTGCGATTATTAACCGGGGGACAAATGTCTGGGGTTTGCGGACTGGACAAGATCAACTATTGCAAAGTGTTGTCAAACAATTACAAGTATCTCCAACCGTTCCTGCTGCCATCACTCCCCACTCAGTGATCAACTCTTTACCCCCGCTAGGTGTAACTAGTCGGAATGAAATCTTGTTTAAAAGTTAGTTAATCTTAGTAAAAATAACTGTATATAGATTTGTCACAACTAAGCAACAATTAGGTTTATAAGAATGTTGGCTGTGATTATGCGATTTCCCAAAATATTCCGCTCTCTACGTCAACTTACTACTCATGTGTTAGCGATCGCGCTCGGAGTTGTGCTAATGTTTAGTACATTCCAGGTGTTACCTTCCCAAGCCAAACCAGCACCCAGTGTAATTCCTGGAGATACTTCAGAACTAGCTGTCCAACGGCAATCACCAACCACTGCTGCGATCGGTAGCACTAGTTTTGTCACAGCAGCAGTCAATCGTGTGGGCACAGCAGTTGTCCGCATTGATACTGAGCGCACAATTACTCGTCGCGTTGATCCATTTTCGGAAGACCCCTTTTTCCGGCGGTTTTTTGGTGACGGGTTTTCCCAACAGATGCCTTCTGAGCAGCAGTTGCGCGGTTTAGGCTCAGGTTTCATTATTGACAAAAGCGGGTTAGTTCTGACTAATGCTCATGTGGTCGATAAGGCTGATAAAGTAACAGTCCGACTCAAAGATGGCCGCACCTTTGAAGGGAAAGTTCAAGGTATTGATGAAGTCACAGATTTGGCAGTAGTCAAGATTAACGCTGGTAACGATTTGCCAGTTGCGCCCTTGGGTTCTTCCAGTAATGTCCAAGTCGGAGACTGGGCGATCGCAGTTGGTAATCCTTTGGGATTTGATAACACCGTTACCTTGGGAATTGTCAGTACCCTCAAACGTTCCAGCGCCCAAGTTGGGATTAGTGATAAACGTTTGGACTTCATTCAGACAGACGCCGCGATTAACCCTGGTAACTCTGGCGGGCCACTATTAAATGGCCAAGGTGAAGTGATTGGGATTAACACAGCCATTCGCCCTGATGCGATGGGTATTGGGTTTGCGATTCCCATTGATAAAGCCAAAGCGATCGCCGTGCAACTGCAACGTGATGGCAAAGTTGCTCACCCCTATCTAGGTGTACAAATGCTAACTTTGACACCCGATCTTGCCAAGCAAAATAACATCGATCCCAACTCTCCGATTCAGATACCAGAAATTAATGGTGTTTTTGTCATGCGAGTTGTCCCTAATTCTCCAGCTGCATCTGCGGGTATCCGGCGCGGGGATGTAATTCTTCAAGTTGATGGTAAAGCTATTACCAGTGCTGAACAATTGCAGAACTTTGTGGAAGACAGTCGTCTTGGTCAAGTATTACAGGTGAAAATCCAACGGGGTAATCAGACACAGCAGCTTTCAATACGCACAGCTGAGTTGCAAAATGCTTCGTAGAGGCAATATAGCCAATTTTAATTGTGTGGAATAGTAGGGGCACAGCAATGCTCATTGGTGTCAACTTAAGTAAGCCAAAACTCCTTTAAAACCTCGTTTCTAGCCTCTGGCTGGAAATGCTCCTGATTGCGGCTCTGCCGCAAGTCTTGAGGCGGAGCCTCCAATAGGCATTCCCAGTCAGAGACTGGGAACGAGACAATCTCTAAAAGCTGGTTATAGACTGGCTTTTACGTTAATTTGACACGTATGAGCAATGCTGTGCCCCTACCACATGTTGTAAGCTCGTTTGAATTTTGGGGTCAAAACCAGCAGTTTCATTTCTCCGGTTCGTTTAAAGACTGGCGTAATGCTGAAATAACATCTTGGGCTGACTGATGCCGAAATTTGCCTGTATGAAAATCAGCTAGGGTTTGTTGGGCATCCGTCGCTATTTCTGCACGACGATTTTCGTGGTGGCGGTTTTGGAGAATCTTGATCAGCATTTCTTGCTGCTCAGAGGAAAGTTGCAAAGCGTCTTTCAGCACTTGATCGAGAGTACTCATGATCGAATTAGACTATCAACTGCTCTTAGAAACTTAATCGTGTCTAAATCACTTACCAACAGTTAAAACTAGACCTTCATGGGCTAGTATTGCTTGAGGAAAAGCAGATTTAACATCGACTTGAACTTGGTCAAGAAAATCATCATGGTCATCTGGATGATGATGAGAAATGGCTAACCGTTGAACGCCAGCATTCAGAGCTGCATTCACCGCAACTTGCCAGAGTAAATCAGCAGAGTCATGGTTGTGAGAAGTAGGGGGAGTGTAAGTGGCATTGGCAATTAGCAAGTCAACGCCTTTAATAAATTGTAAAATCCGCTCTCGCTCCACTTGATCTGCATTCGGGTGCAAATCCGTGACGTAGGCAACACTATACTCTTGCCAAGTGACTCGGTAGCCAACTGACCTCTGAGTTTGATTAATTAATGCGATCGTAATGGTGACATCATCGAGATTTATCTCACTGTCTGGAGTGAGATTGTAAAACTGCAATTCTGACTGCATTACCTGTAAAGGGTAAGGAAAGTGTGGCTGGAGCATCTGATCATACAGACATTGTTTGATTGAGGCTCCATTTGAGGCAGCTGTGCCGTAAATGTGAAAACAATTTTCCCCAATAAATGCGGGAGCGAAAAAGGGAAAGCCTTGAATCCGATTTGCTTGGCAGTTGGTAAAAAATAAATGGGCTTCTAGTGGCTGTTGCAGTTCTTGCCAAGTTTTACCCAGTATGCGTAAGCCAGTGCCGCCATCAAAAATCAAGCGTTTCCCAGCTATATGCATTTCTACACAAGCAGTATTACTACCATAACGGTTGGTGTTGCTACTTGGGGTGGGAATCAAACCGCGTACACCCCAGAATTGCACGAGAAATTCACCTGCTGGACTACTTGGCATGGTAGCTGACTTTTCTCTTATGTAGCTCTGGGAACCTGACAACTCAAAATTTGACATTTTCCTTGAAATTAGACCTTACTGAGCAGGTCATCGTAGCGTCGTACTTCCAACAACCTGTTTTTTTCGTCCACAATGACTACCGTCGGAGAGTAACTTTTTAACTCTTCTGGAGTGAACTGCCCGTAAGTCATTATAATCAAGCGATCGCCAATAATGCCTAGACGTGCCGCACCCCCATTTAATTCAATCACTCCTGAATGGGCTGGAGCCGCGATCGCATAGGTAATAAAGCGCTGACCGTTGGCACTATTAACTACTTGCACCTGCTCATAGGGTAAGATACCAGCTTTTTCCAAAAGGATTTCATCAATGCTGATACTACCCACGTAGTTGATATTTGCCCCTGTGAGGGTGCAGTTATGAATTTTTGCCAAAAGGAGAGTACGCTGCATTTGGTTTGGGATTAGTGGCAGTTTTTGCGTTCCGTAACAAGCGAAACTTATTAGAGTCAGGAGTTAGGAATAAAAATTCATAACTCCTGTACAGACGCGATTAATCGCGTCTCTCTTCTATTATCCTCTATAAGCTTTGACGGATTTTTCTACTAAAGCTGCAACCTTGTCCACATCTTGCCAACCGAGAATTTCAGTCACCTTTTTTTCCAAATTTTTATAACTACGGAAAAATTCGGCAATTTCATCTAAGCGGTGTGGCGCTAAGTCTTTGAGTGATTTTACTTGAGTGTAGCGCGGATCTTTGTCAGGAACACAAAGGATTTTTTCATCGCGATCGCCACCGTCAATCATCTCTAAAAAGCCAATCGGTCGTGCAGCAATCACACAGCCTGGAAAGGTTGGCTCGTCAATGATCACCATACCATCTAGGGGATCGCCATCTTCAGCCAAAGTATTAGGTACAAAGCCGTAGTCATAAGGATATTGTACTGAGGAATAAAGTACTCGGTCTAGAGCAAAAGCTTCTAGTTCCTTATCGTATTCGTATTTATTTTTACTTCCGCCAGTAATTTCAATCAAAACGTTGATGATACCCGGTTTCGGTTGGGCAGGAATACGAGATAAATCCACAAAAAACTCCTCTGATAACAGTGAATCATAGGGGCACTCAGTCAGTTTCGCTCCCCGTGTAGAATTTTAGTGCAATATTGGATCTCTTCCCAAGGTATTCATTCCACAGCATTGGAAAAAAGGAGGCAGTACGCAGGAGTTCTTGAATGCGTGAATTTTGAATTGATTTCTCCCCAGCCCCTTGAATTAGCCAAAAAAGCGAAAAAGCGTTGTCAAGTTTCCTCGCAACGCTTTTTATCAAAAAATTGGGTCTAAAACCCCGTGCTTCGTTTCCCGGCTTTATATTTACCAGCATTGGATTTGCCACGAAGATGTTAAAATAGTAATTAGTACCGATGGACAGTCGGGAATCCAAAACGCCTATGCAGACGGTTTGCTCTTGTACTGAGATATTTCAGTCTAGGTCAAAGTCGAAAACCCGTAAGGATCGCCTTGAGCGCTGCTCGATTGGGAGCAACTAGGAAATCTAAATTGTGAAATTTAGAAGCCCCATGCCTTCTCCCTTCGGGTAGCGTCTCGTAGAGAAGGGGAGACGCAAGCGCGAACAGGCTGGGGAGATGTCACAAGAGGGTATTATGGATATCCTCAGATTTTGATTGCTGTTGGAGGCATTTCTGCCCCTCTTGTGTGAATATAACTGAAATCTGGCTGTAACCCCACAAGACAGATTCAGCATATTCCTGATTAACTACATCCAAATCTCCAGAGATTGTCTCAATATCAGTTTTCTGATTTTTTGTAGCTTTCCTGTTGCTGAAATCCTACTGGAAAGCTTTATCAATCTTTACTTCCTTGGAGGTTTTGGATCAGGGGTTGCTGGTTATTTTCAAGATTACTTGAAGAATAATGGGCGATGACAAATACAGGTAGAGTAAGAGTTAACAGTGCGATCGCAGTTCCCACAATGTCTGCCCAACGTTGGGAATATGTGTCGGCATTGGCAGACTGGCTATTTGAATTCATACAAAATTGAAGTTCTTCGTAAGACTGTGTAGGTCTACTCTCTGGTTGAGAGTCTTGATACTGTTTTAGCTATCTTTAGCTGATAAAATGTGTAGCATTTTCCCAGCTATACCAGTTTTACAACTGTCATAATAGCCTTTTTATAGAGGGAATTGTTAATACAAAGTTACAAGTCAAGAAATCATGTTTTATTTTGTGATTAATATTTTGAGATGTTTCTCTGTATGGTGTAATGGTTCGCATACGCAAAGCCAAGTTTAACAGCATCAGAAATTACATTTTTTCGCTGATTAAAGATTAATTAGCAAAATGTATTTGTCTGATACTTTATGATTATAACATCCTGCAACGCCTTTTATAAGGTCATTTTACTGAAATTGCTAATTTGTGATACAGAACACAAATTAGCAATTGCACTGATAGATATTCAGTATTTTTGATTTTTCTACAGTAGTTATACTTAAAAATATTTGACACCAAAAAAAACTGGTAGGAATGATTTTTGTAACCACTCATAACTACCGCATAAATACAGATACCTCAACTGTGTTGTGCAGGATGGATTCAGTGATATCACTAAAAAAATATTTCAGAATTTAAATTATCAAATTTAGGTAATATTATAGGAATTTTGTCAATCTATATATAGGTAGATTGACACTCCTGTTTGAATGCGTGAATTTTGAATTGATTTGGTTGAGTCGATGGGGGATATTATTCCCCGCACCTCTCAGTTAGATCCGTGCGTACCCATTTCTGTGTACACGGCTCCCGATGTTCTCAGCTT
>NZ_JBALCE010000102.1:0-88707 GCF_036919815.1 Nostoc sp. | reverse complement strand
GGTCAGGATGCTTTAAGGCTGACAAGATAATATTTTTAACCTCTAATTCCTTTTGATTTGCGTTCTCTCTTATCGCTTTTAGTCTAAACTCCAGTAATAATGTATAATCAACCCTAAGAGTTTAGGGTGCTTGTCAAGTATTAAACTACTTGCTAGTACTGCCAAAGTATGTTGTATGTCTAAATCTGCAATCACCGTTACCGTCAAACTGTTCGCTGCTTATCAAGAAGCCTTTAGGGTTTCGGAACTGGTGCTGGAATTTCCCAATAGTATGCCAGTCAAAGCAGTATGCGATCGCCTGATCGCTGAACACCCCGAACTCTCCCAATGGCGTGACATCACCCGCTTCGGGATTAATTTAATATTTGTCGAACCAGATACTCTACTAGAAGATGGGGATGAAGTCGTGCTAATTCCACCAGTTAGCGGCGGTTAGCAAAACAGTTAGGAGTTAGGAGTTACAGAGAATTGGTATTAGCGGTTAGCTTTACTAAGTGATCTAACTCTTGCTGCATCTGACTAACAACTAATTCATAACATTCATTGACATAGTGGCGATCGCTGGCTGCTTCTGAACCGTAGCGTTGAAATACAATTGGCGGACAAACCTGCGTGTACATGGGCACAGGTAATGGAATGTTGGGCAATGGACCAATTCCTAATCCCCAAGGTAGTCCAAGATAGATCGGAAAAACTTTTGGATCAATCCCAAACAGCCAAGGCATTCCCCATTCATGGAGTTGCTGCACAATTTTGTAACAGTCAGCGATCACAATCAGCGTATCGTGAGCGCCCCAGGAAATCACAGGCACAATCGGCACATTTTCCCGCAACGCTAACTTGATAAATCCTTGCCGCCCCGCAAAGTAGATTTTGTTACGTAAATAATGGGGTCGAAAAGCATCTTCGGCTCCACCTGGATAAACTAGCACACTAGCTCCAGAGCGCAAGGCAGTGTAAGCCATTTTCGGATGAGCGATGATTGCTCCAGCCTTGGCGACCAGTTGCGCTAGTGGCGGGCTAACCTGCCAAACCTTGGGATGCATCAAACCATAAACGGGTTGCTCCACACCAAATCGTCGAAACCAGTCGTACATCATCATTGTCATATCGGGTACAGCGAGTCCCCCGTTATGCGAACCAACAAATAGGACTTTTTCTTGGGGTGGAATATTATCCCAGCCACTAGTTTGAACTCGGAAATAGTAGTGATAGAAAAAGCCCAACACAGGCATCAGAAATTCTATGAACTTTGGATCTCGCTCATCCAAAGACCAACCGGGTTTTTTATTTAAGAGAAGTTGCTTTTTTGACATCGATGCATTTTAACAGGATTGGCAAAGATCAAAATAATTCATAATTGATAATTAATAATTCATAATTACAAGACGCTGCGGGTAGCTTGCTTGTCTAGTAGAGGTATGCGGACTCGCTCTCAGTGGGAGCTTAATTACTCTCCACTGTCTTGTTAACCACTAGATATCTGGTGAAATTAAATATGCGTTACCCAGAACCCTTGTAGAGATGTAGCACTGCTACGTCAAAACAATTCTTTTTCACTCCTATGTCTACTAAATTTTTGATCAGCGTGTGGGCTGCTGTATAGTATCTTTAATTATGAATTATGAATTATGAATTAATAATTTCCTCTTAGCTTTGATTGCTGTTTTGCTTCTGCTTGACTAGCCAAACAGAGAGCAGAGCGATCGCTACACCAGTCAGAATAAAACAATAAATGTAACCGAAGTTATCCACAATCCTACCAAATACTGCTGCACCGATTCCCTGGCCGACAAACAGGTTGAAGACGAACAGCGAAACAGCAGTACCTCGTGCTTCCGGGGAAAGCTCAGTGGCTTGGGTCTGGAGGGTGCTGTGCATCATATAAAAGCCCAATCCGATTAAAATACTCAAGGGGATAAATAGTATCCAGTTCTGGAACAATGCGATCGCTAAGAAGCCCATAGACATCAAGCCTCCTCCCACGCCCATTAAACCAATTTCACCCAGTCGTCTAACTAACCATTTAACTGAGCGACTGTAAATTAGTCCCCCCAATCCAAAACTACTGAGCATAAACCCGATCGCTACATAACTTAAAGTATAGCGATCGCGCAGAAATGCGCCAATGTAAGCAAATGCCCCAAACACGCAAAAACCTTCTACAAAAACCCCTATAATCACAGTCCGGGCGATCGGTTGGGTCAATAGTTGGTAATAAGGTCGAAATGTGATGTCATTTACGCGACTTTGGGGAGGTTGACTATCGCTAAGGTGGCGCGTTCCCCGCCATAAAAGTCCAGCAATGGCAAGGGAGACGATCCCAAATACCAAAAAGATATCACGCCAGCCGATATATTCTCCAAAGATGCCGCCCAAACTACCGCCGAGGATTTGACCCAAGACTAGCGCACTTAAATATTTACCGATGGCAGCTTGGCGTTCTTCATAAGGAAAGTTGTCACCAATATAAGCCAGGGTGACGGGGATCACCCCAGCAGCAACCATCCCTGTGAGAAACCGCAGCAAGGTAAGTATGAGAATATTTGACACAAAGGCACAAACAGCCGTACCGACAGCAAATGCCGCAAGTGCGATTGTAATTACCTTAATTTTGCCGATGCGATCGCCGAGTGGGCCATAGACTAGTTGAAATAGCCCATAGGGAATTGTGTAGGCGGAGATAATCACCGCAGCACTGCCTACGCCGACTTTGAACTCGTCAGCAATGATGTGCAGTAGGGGGTCAATCACCCGTGCATCGGCAACTACCATAAAGGCAGCAGCACCCAATAGTCCTAATGAGACGGGTGTTTTGCCTGCTATATCCTTTGCTAACCTGCCCACTGCTATATTCTCCTGTAGTTTGAGTTTTCGCACTTCTAGAATAGACTTTTTGCAGAAGGGCTGGGGAAGTAAGAGAGTTACTGAACAGTAACTCTCTTACTTCCCTCCTTCGCGTTCTTCGATAATTTATATTTAGAAAAAAAGTGTGCGAGTCGTCATGCAAATAGAGCAGCCTTTTAGAATTAATGCCGCCCAACCAGACAAGCTAAAACAATTCCTTCCCAAACCTTTAATTATCTCCAGCCCAGTTGCTGGTTGGAATGGTTTTTATTTTGCCTATCATCGCCAGTCGAACTATCAACTTCCTAAGACATCGCCTTTTCAGCACATTATTGGCATTTATAGTAGAGAGTTTGAGGGAAAATTAAAAATTAACGGACACTGGCAAAGTAAATCCTATGCAGCAACTGATGTGGGTATTTTTCCTGCTCACCAAATTTCTCCAGCAGTACAATTTGAACAACTTAGTCACGCCTGCATCAGAGAGGACAGCAAAGATCGCCTCAGCATCCTGCAACGTTGTCTCACGAAGAAGGAGCCTTTCTGTTTCTAATTGAGGAAAGGAAGATAGTGAGAAATCGTTGCTCATGCGACCGCTGATCTGGGATTAAAGTTAACTTAGCGATCATTAGCGATCGCCATAGTGACAAGACAATTCTAGGACTTACGCAAAATATCTCTGAAACTCTGATTTCTCCGTGTACTCTGCGCCTGGAGCGGTAGCCTGCGGCAAGCCGAAGCGTCTACGTTATTCCGTAACTCGTGCGTAAGTCCTAAATTCAAAAGGCTCATGGCTGAATAGTCTTCGCCGACTGGTTAAATAATAAATCTCGTAACTTCTCTGGATCTAACGCTTGAGTTTTGAATGCTTCTGCTTTCTCATAGGCGCGAATTGTTGCCGGACGGGCTTTAATTGCCTCAAACCACCGCTTGAGGTGAGGAAAATCCTCTAGATTCTGACTTTGAAGTTCATGGGGCACAATCCAGGGATAGGCAGCAATATCGGCGATAGAATAATCGCCAGCCACAAATTCTCTATCTGCTAGTTGCTTATTTAGCAATGCATATAAGCGTCCCGTCTCATTCACGTAGCGGTTAATGGCATATTCAATCTTTTCGGGAGCATAGACGCTAAAGTGATGATTTTGTCCCGCCATTGGCCCTAGCCCTGCCATTTGCCAGAACAACCATTCTAAAACTTGAGTGCGATTACGTAAATCTTGGGGGATTAATTTCCCGGTTTTTTCTGCCAAATATAGCAAGATTGCACCAGACTCAAATACCGAAATCGGCGCACCTCCATCTGCTGGTTCGTGGTCAACGATCGCGGGCATCCGATTGTTAGGAGAAATCTTCAGAAATTCCGGCTTAAATTGATCCCCAGCCGCAATATTCACCGGAATTATGGTATATGGTAAGCTGACTTCTTCCAAGAAAATCGTAATTTTATGACCGTTTGGGGTTGCCCAATAGTAAAGTTCAATCATGGTTATTTTTCCTGATATTGAGGGTGAGAATTTAAACGCAAAGAGCGCAGAGAATTCGCTACGAATTACGAATTAGATGGCGGTGATTTGGCGATCGCTGCCCAAACTCTGTGGTGAACCTGAAGAATTGGTGTGGGATATTTTGCTTCGAGTAATGTTGCCAATTCTTGGTCAAATATTTCTACTTTTTCTGGTGTCAAGCTGGCTCCCACCCCAGCACTAGCACGAATTCGCCCCCGCCAATCTTCGTGTGTATAAGACACAAATACATCGTAAGAAAATGTGCGGATTTCTCGGAATCCTCCTTCTCCAATGTCTTTTAACCACAGGGGATACAACCCATTACCGCCGTCCAGATTCCACGCTGGATTATGAGCCTTGATCAGTTGTTCTGTTGCTTCAACTACATTACCTCTTAAGGGTATCCAATCAAAATGAGCGATCGCAAGCAAGCCATTTCTTCTCAATATCCGAGTAATTTCCTGGACGACACGCGGACGGTCAAACCAATGCCAACACTGTCCAGCTGTTATCACATCCGCACTTGCATCTGATAACTCGGTATTTTCGGCACTTGCAACTCGATAATCTACTTGGAATTGGGCTAATTCACTTAACTGTCTCGCTTGTTCTAAAAGTGATGCTGATGGGTCGATGCCAATCACATAAGCACCTCTATCCGCAAAGCCCCGCGCTAGTGTTCCTGTTCCTGTGCCAAGGTCAACAATGTTTTGCCCTGGTAAACCTATACCATACTCAGACAGTTTGTTAAATAATGAACTGGGAAAGCCAGCGCGGTGTTTTGCATAATCGCTAGCAGTTGCACCAAAATCAATTTTCATACCTGCAAAAATATTCTTGTAACAATTGTCTAGGCTAGAAGTTCTCTACCCAAGGACGTAGTTCTATTTCCCATGTCCAAGCACTGCGGGGTTGGCTGAGAATGCTGAGATAAGTTTGAGCGATCGCATCTGGGTCAAGGGTACTATCAGGATTATCTGCTGGATCTTGACGGACTGTGGAGCGAATTGCACCATCAATCACAAAATGCGCCACATGGATATTTTTGGGTGCTAATTCTCTAGCAATACTCTGAGCCAAACCGCGCAGTGCAAATTTACCCATTGCAAAGGGAGCAGAGAGAGGATAACCCTTAACACTCGCTGAGGCTCCAGTAAAGAATATAGCACCGCCACCAAGTTGCAAAAACCTTTTGGTAGCAGCTTGGGCTACGAGAAAGCCACCATAGGCAGTTATATCTAGGGTTTTTGCCACCTCACTAGGGTCTAGATCAACAAGAGGCCCCCGCACCCGGAAACTGGGATTGTAAACGACAATATTCGGGGAACCGACTTTATTTTCAATATCAATAAATAACTGTTCTACTTCATTTGGCTTTGAGACATCAGCAGCGAAACTAACCGCGCCAATTTCACTGCTCAATTGAGTGAGTTTTTCAATTTTGCGAGCCGCTAAAGCTACGGTGAATCCTTCTTTGGCAAATAGGCGAGCTAAAGAAGCGCTCAGTCCACTACCTGCACCGACAATTAAAGCTGTTGTTGGCATAAATTTAATTCTCCTTGTTGAGATAAACGATTAAGGCATTTGTATGCAATATACTTTGACTTCTCTCCTAAAAGGCTACGGTGTACACACAAGTCGAATTTCTTTTCATATCTCGCTATTACCCCCCTTAATCCCCCCGATATATTGGGGGGAGACAGGAAATCCGGTTCCCTCCCCTTAGAAAAGGGAGGGTTAGGGTGGGGTAAATCAGGCTTGTGTGTAGACGGTAGCCTTTTAAAAGAGAGGCTTTGAATCTTACTCCCCAACGCTACAAGGGTTGGGGCTGTTCTTGTTATGTCTGTAAATACATTAAGAATTGAGCGTAACTGAAGATAGCTGTGAATTCCCCTTATTGGGACTTTGACCAATTTGCAGTACACAAACTGCGGCAATCAGACAGAGAACGCCTGATAAAATAAACGCTTGTAAATAACTACCCATCCAAGTTCTCAACACTCCGGCTCCGAATGCTGCTGTGGCTGCACCAATCTGGTGTCCTGCGACAATCCAACCGAACATTACGCCGACATTTTCTTTGCCGAAGATGTTAGCAACAAGGCGCACCGTTGGTGGTACAGTGGCAATCCAATCAAGTCCATAGAAGACGGCAAAAATGGAAAGTCCATAGAAGGAAAAGTTGAAACTGAAGGGCAAGAAAATCAAAGATAAACCCCGCAGTCCATAGTACCAAAATAATAAGTAGCGATTGTTCCATCGGTCAGATAGCCAACCGGACATAGTGGTTCCAAAAAAATCGAATAGTCCCATGATTGCTAAAAGACCCGCAGCTTTTACTTCAGGGATACCGTGGTCAATACAAGCAGGAATCAGATGAGTACCAATTAACCCATTTGTGCTTGCGCCACAGATAAAAAAGCTACCAAATAACAGCCAGAAGTCTCGATTACGCATTCCCAGCCAGAGGGCATTAAGGGTAGAGGCGATGGAATTCACTTTCGGCTTGAAAACTTCCACAGTTTCGCTGTTGTCGCCAAAAGGTCGCAAACCGACATCCGCCGGGCGATCGCGCATAAAGGCTGCGATCGCTGGAATAATTAGAAGTGCTGCACCACTAAGAGCTAGAGCCGCAGTTCGCCATCCAAAGCGATCGGTTACTGAGGCTAGCATCGGCAGAAACACTAGTTGCCCCGTGGCTGTACTGGCGGTTAAGATCCCCAGAACTAGACCCCGCTTTTCCAAAAACCAGCGATTGACAACAATAGCACCCAAAACCAGGGCGATAACTCCGCTACCAGAACCGACAACTACACCCCACAGTAAGACTAGCTGCCAGGAAACTGACATCAAAGTGGTTAAACCGACACCGAGAGCAATGACAGCAAGTGAGAACACCATTATCCGGCGAATGCCGATCCGCTCCATAACTGTGGCGGCAAAAGGGCCAATCAGCCCGTAAAGTACTAAGTTAATGGATATTGCCAAAGATATAGTCGCTCTACTCCAGCCGAATTCCTGTTCGAGAGGCACTATAAAAACTCCAGGAGCAGAGCGAATTCCGGCTGCCACCAACAAGGCTAGGAATGTTAAAGCTGCGACGAGCCAAGCATAGTGGAACGAACGACGCGCTAGGAAGGAGGCTAAGGACATGATGAGTGGGGAGTGGCTTTCAAGAATACTAACTTGCCACAAAGTAGCGACAGCGATCGCCAATGTTAGAAATTCTAACCTCACTGAGAGATAATCACCAGATTGAACCGATCCTTAACTGCACGGTATTGGGCTAAAATTGGCTGCATCTACGCCCGTCGTAGACATCGCTTTTTCAGTGAGAAAGAAAAAGTCCGCTACCCAAAATTAGAGTTGAGAGCGAAAAGTGAATCTATGAAAGAAGATACTATCGAGATCACTGGTTTTCACGCTCATGTTTACTTCGATACCGCGAGTCGGGATGTAGCTGCGCGTGTACGTGAAGGATTGGGCGCTAGGTTTGAGGTGCAACTCGGACGCTGGTTTGACAAGCCCATCGGGCCTCACCCAAAAGCGATGTATCAAGTTGCTTTCTTACCAAATCAGTTTGATCAAGTCGTTCCTTGGTTAATGCTCAATCGTGAGGGATTGGATATTCTCGTCCACCCTGAGACAGGCGATGCTGTGGCAGACCACGCGAATCATTCCTTATGGTTAGGAAAAAAGCTAGATTTGAATATTGAGTTTCTTCGACAGCTTAGTTCGACTTTATCCAATTAAGAGAAATCGAATTGAAGCAACTGATTGACTTTTATATTTAGTCAATCGTTACTTGCTTGAGTAAAGCCATCCACATATCAGATGGATCGGAGTAGTAATCAATTTCTTGAACTTGATATTGATAAGATTCACAACCTTGTCGCAAAATAATGCGATCGCCGGGTTTAATGGTTTTCCCTACGCCAGTCATATACCCCATTATTCCTTCATTGAGGCGCTCAAATACATAGTCTATTCCCCAAACTTGTTGGCTGTAATCGTGTATTTTATTCTTCTGTTTTAATTCGTTTGCTGGAGAGCTAACCAGAGTTAATTTATTTAAAAAACTAAAACTTAAGTTCATACCTGTTCTGATTGAAGAGAAGGCACTTAACAACAATTTAAAAATAGAATTAATAATTCAAAAGTCAGTTTTTTTTAAAACATAATTTTCAGATATTAATATTTAATTTATACTAAATTGTATCTTCTGTGAAATAAACCATTGATGTCATTAATGATGCTATATCAGGTAAAAATTCACTGTTACTAATACTAGTGATTACTTTATTACCTTCAGTCTTGAGTATGTCATCTAACATCAGAGGTGATAGCAACTTTACTATTAACTTAAATTTACAGTACTATTAACCGCAGCTTCAACTGTAAAATCACCGAATTATTGCACAATGTTTGGTCAGATATGAGTATTTTTCGCTTAACTAGACAATATTAATTTATAAAGCTTTTATGTCTTAATAATTTCGTCTATGTATATTTTTTCAGATAAATGCAATCTAATCTCTACTTGTGCTTTTTAGAGCTACATCTACATACTTCAGTAATACTTCTAGGGTGGAGGAGTTATCTAAAACGACATCTGCATGAGCCACTTTTTCTTCGATAGATAATTGGCTGTTGATCCGGGCTTCTGCCTGTTCTCTATTTAAATGGTTTCGTTGTATCAATCTTTGTAGCTGTTGCTCTTGGGAACAACGCACTACCCAGATTTCTGTAACCAAATCAGTCATTCCCGCTTCAAATAATAGAGGCACTACTAACACCAGTGTTTCTGAAGAGGATTGGGCAATTGCTTTGAGAAAGCGATCGCGTACATCAGGATGAATTAAATTATCTATCCAGTTGCGTTCATCTTGACGATTAAAGATAATTTCGCCTAGCTTTTGGCGGTTGAGGCTGCCATCTGGTAGTAAAATTTCTTCGCCGTAACGTTGAGCGATCGCACCCAAAATAGGCGAACCTAAAGATACTGCCTCTCTAGCATAAATATCTGCATCCAAAATCGGCAGGTTATAAGTGCTAGCTAAATAATTGGTGACAGTGGTTTTGCCTGTGGCAATACCGCCGGTTAAGCCGATTATACGTTTAGTCACGTCGTTTCTGTACTATACGCCCCCCGTAGGATGCCCGTTCGCGTAGTGTCTCCTTTAGGAGAAGGGCTGTAGGGCGATCGCTCCGAATTCAAAATTACCATAAATAAATTTAGATATTCAGTGCATAGTATGCTAAAAAGCGCAAGTGTATCGCCGTGGTCAGGTGGCTGAAGTTGAACCCGCAGTGCCAGGATAGATAATTTGTTTGTTTAAGCGATCGCGTGTATTTTAGTATAAAATAATGGGTTAACAAGTGCGTAGGCAAAGCCCAATCTAGGCATCGCTTTTGGCTTTCGGTTAAAATGACAACAATGTAGATATTAATATCATGGCTGAAACTGGCAGAATCAGGGTTGCTAAAGATAAGGCTGACTTGGTGAAGGATTTAACATCTTCAGATGGTGCAACAGGGCCTTTTCAGACTTTTGCTGATGTGATTGTATTTGCAGCAGCTTTGGGTGCAAAATATAAAAAGCGGGTGGCTTTGGGAGAGATTTCTAAAAGGGAACCATCGCCAATACCCCAAGAACAGTTTATAGTCAGGGGATATAATACGGTAATAAATTTAATAGCAATTGCTGAAACTCAAGATATAAAAGTTTTATCTCTCGAAGAAGGAAACAATAATGAAAAACGTAATTATATTTTTGAAGAATATGCCAATGGTGGACTTGAAATCTTACAATCAGAAATCCGGGGCGCAGTAGATTATTCTGAAAGAATTTTATTGATTCTCAGTCATGAAAGGTTTCAAGATAACTCTGAAGAAGAGGATTTTGATTTAAGCAAATTTCTTCCCTAAATCATCATAATGAGTAAAGCACAACAGCCAGCAAACCAGCGTACTTTAGTTTATTATTGTGAATGTTTTTCTAATATTAAGGTATATAAAACTCAGAAAAAGGGTGATGCTCTTAATAAACCCATATTACTTTTATCTAGAATTGACCTAATTACACAAGATTTAATAACAGATAATCGTATCACCATATCATATGAATTGATTGATACCTTCAAGAAGTATTGGGAAATACTTGCTTCTAGTACTTTTAAGGGAAGTGATTTTGCCCTTCCTTTTTTTCATCTAAAAAATGATCAGGGGAAATTTTGGCATCTCAAGTATAGTTCTGGATATGGCGGTGGTCGCCCACAAACAATTCCTAAACTCAAGGAAGATGTTGACTATGCACATTTGGATGATGAATTATTTAATTTCATTCAAGATGAAAATTCTAGGCAAATATTAATTGATGCTCTTGTTTCAGCTTGGCTGCCATGTGAAGATAATAGGATAGGATTTTTTTTAAACATTAACCAAAACTTTCAAGATGTACCCCTACAAATAGATAAAACTGTTGATTCTAGTAATTTAGATGCTAATCCTAGATCGAGCTTAAGAAAAGCAGTAATTAGAAATGCTTTTTTCAGAAAAGCAATTGTAAATATTTATGATTATAAATGCGCTTTTTGTGGACTAAAAGTAACTAAATCTGTAAGTCAAAATATAGTTGATGGCGCACACATCAAGCCATTCTCACAATTCTATGACAGTAGAATTCATAATGGAATAGCTCTTTGTAAAAATCATCATTGGGCATTTGATAGGGGTTGGTTTGCTGTAGATGAGCAATACAAAATTATAGTTAGCAATGATTTGGAAGAAGCATCTCCCCATACTAAACCGATGAAAGATTTTCATGGTGAAACAATAGTTCTACCAAATATAGAGCAACACTTTCCAGAACTGGAAGCGCTGCAATGGCATCGCCAAAATATATTTCAAGCATAATTACAGGACAGGTGGAAGTCCTACCGCTTTCGGTTCAACAAACTTGCCATCAAAACCTATAGTTTTATCTTCCATAGTCCTAGTATCCGCCAAAGCCTTACGAAGTTCAGCACGTTCCATCTGTTCCTGAATTCCACCCAGGATATAAACCAATAACTTCGTTGCCAAATCCCGTCCAGCAACCTGTACCCGCTTTTTATTTGGGTCATACAAAACCCCATACCAGAGAGATTGGGGATATTCCATACCACTAAAACCACCTTGCTGGTCAAACTTCCGCAGTTTCTTAAAAATATCTGCCAGAGAGAAACCTTTTTTAAATACCAAAATTCCCAAAGCTTGTGCTAAGGCAACTTGAGCAACCGGACGGAAAAGCATATTTCCTTCACCTCCATCTTTCTCAAAGCTGAAGCGCCGTAAAGCTGGTGTATCCTCGTGTTGTAAAATCTTATAACTGGAAAGACTAGCTAAAGAATCAAATAGCTTTCTAAATTCCTCAATTCCCTGCTCAAGTTCTTCATCCTCTGGACGCATGGGAATTAGACCTTTCTCCAAGGGTTTCCAGTGGGGGAACTTTTGACCCAAATATCGCTCAGACATATCTTGTAGAGCTTGCAAAGTCGTCAAAACTGTAGAATTGGAAGCCACTGTTGCACTATTCCAATTAACGCGGGGATTGCGATCTTGCCGTTGTTCTAATAATGGATGTGTAACTGCAATTTTTCTAGCAACGATCGCAAAACCATCATCTTCATTCAACTGTGTTAACTGCCCTTTAGTCAAGGGTGCAGCCATCAGGTTGACATGAACAAAAATCGATCTCACCCTCCGCCTCGCCTGGGTGCGAGTTTCCCCAGCTGCTACCGCACAGATAAACTCAATACCAATTTTTTCCTTGGGTAAATTTTGCAAGTAAGCAAGGTCTACTTGGTACTTGTCAATCAAATCATTGACTGTAATAAAACTGTCATCAACACCTTTATCTTTTTTATAGCGCTGGAGTTTACGAGTTTTGATTAACTCCATCAACCCCTGAACCCCCATGAGTCGATGTTGACCATCTAATGCATAAATAGTCACATTATCCTCAGAAATATTTAGCAGACCTACTTTAGCGTCTTTATCTAGGGGTATGAAATCAGTCGTAGACTTTGTGGCGCGTCCTTCACTATCCCACTCAGCAGCTTTAGGATTATCCACCCACGGTTGATTAATCACCACCAGCACCGGCGGAAACTTATGGTTGTGTCGAGCCGCTAAATACTGGACTAGCGGTGCTTGACGTGACCAATCAAGGGGACGCTGCTGAATTTCATCAATGCTATCTGCGTCAATCTCGACATTATCAGTTTCAGGATTATACTTTTTCTGAAACAGAGGTAAGCCAGAGGCGAAATCAACCCGATCTGCGAACCATTCCAGCGTAACAGAGCTAACATAAGCTTCAGTACCACCCATCTCAGTTTTTTGAACGAGAATCTGATCCTTTTTTCCTAAAAACTTCTCCAGCAGTGAAGTGAGTACCTGTTTTTCGTTGTTTTCCTGTTCCGGGTACTTTCTAGCGATGTCAGTAGTTGGGTCAAATGTACTATCTTTCATGTTAATTTTTAAAACTTGTGTATCAAATATGAAATTACAATTCGTGTTATGATTATATATTTGTTAATTTTTTGCGTTAAAGTCTGTACAATACAGTGGCATACCCTCAGAACAATTCAAGGAAGGGTGAAGAATATCCATATTTCAATAGGTAAGGAGAAATGGCTACAGCACAACAGCAAGAAGATAAAAATCAGCAAGTACGTACTGTAGCAGAGTTAGTGGATTATATCCAAGCTCTCACCAGTGAAATTCAAGAATTATACTGTTTAGATGAGATACCTTGGGTGGTGGGCTATTCAGGCGGAAAAGATAGTACCGCAACTTTACAGCTTATCTGGAATGCGATCGCAGCACTCCCCCAGGAAAAGAGAACTAAGACAATCCATGTTATTACAACTGATACGCTGGTAGAAAACCCTGTGGTCTCTGTTTGGGTACGTAACTCTTTAGAACAGATGAAAGTTGCTGCTAAAGAGCAAGAAATGCCAATTGAACCCCATTTGCTTTATCCTGCAATTAAGGATACCTTTTGGGTAAACTTAATAGGGAAAGGCTACCCAGCACCGCGAAACAGATTCAGATGGTGTACTGAACGCCTTAAAATTCAACCATCTGACAGCTTTATCCGTGCAGTTATTAGGTCTAGTGGTGAAGTAATTCTTGTCTTAGGTACACGCAAGGCTGAAAGTACGAAACGTGCTGCTACGATGGCTAAACATAGAGAATCGCGGGTACGCGATCACATAAATACTAATCCCAACCGACCTAACTCATTGATTTATCTTCCTATTGAAGATTGGCGTACTGATGAAGTTTGGATTTACTTAAATCAGTGGCAAAACTCTTGGGGATATAGTAACAAAGACTTATTCATTATGTATCGAGGTGCAACAGCCGATAATGAATGTCCACTAGTTGTTGATACTTCTACTCCTAGCTGTGGTGATTCCCGATTTGGCTGCTGGGTTTGCACAATAGTTAGTAAAGATAAATCGATGGAGGCAATGATCCAAAATGATGAAGAGAAAGAATGGATGCAGCCTCTATTAGATATTCGTAATGAACTAGATATTAAAGAGGACTGGGACAAGAGAGATTTCCGTCGCATTTGGGGAGATGTCCAACTATTTGAACGCAATAAAAACGGGGAAAACTCTATTGAACCAATACCTGGCCCATATACTAAATATTGGCGGGAATATTGGCTCAGACGATTATTAGAAGCGCAAACAAAAACCCGTCGTACAGCGCCAGTAAATATGCGCGATATCACCCTAATTACTCTAGAAGAAATGAGCGAAATTCGCCGCATTTGGCTAGAAGAAAAACACGAATTTGATGATAGCTTACCCCGGATTTATCAAGAAGTGACTGGCGAAGAATTTCAAGACCCCCGTCCTGGTGCTGACTATAGTCTACTAGGTCGTGATGAATGGGCTGTGTTAGAAGAAATCTGTGCAGATGATAGTATGCACTTGGAACTCGTGGCTAAACTTTTAGACACAGAACGCCAATTTCGGAAAATGTCCCGTCGTGTGGGAATCTACGACACCCTTGAAAAATGCTTTGCTACAAGTTCGCGTTCTAAAGATGAAGCAGTTAAAAATGCTCATTTAAAGCGGGATTTGAAAACAGCAGTTGAAGAAGGCGATATTGAAAAGGTCAAGCAGCTAACTTTAGCAGATTTTGCCACACCCGATACACAAGCGATCGCGCCTGATGCAAAAGTTGACGCAACAAAATCTGATGCTGAGACAAAGACTTGGGGAAATATGAAATTTAAAAAATAGGTACACAGTGCTTTAAGGGTGTGTCTCATCATCATCAACATCTCCAAAGTAAAGCCTGATAAACTCCTCTGCTGCGGCTGGATTAATTTTCTTGAGTGCATCCCGAATTTCTAGCACCCCCTCCGCTACAGGGTCTATTATCTCATTTACCCAACGATTAACATTTGAGCGTCCAGTTTCCATTGTCACTGCTAACTTATTTTGGCTAATGCCATGTTTCTCTAAGACCTGTACAAGCTGGGTTTTGCTCAAGTTAATGAATGGAGTCCTTTATTACCTAGTCCCAACCCTGGAGAAGTCATGAGTATCTTAACTAAGTACATTGTGACCACTTGACTGTGATTCGACTAGTAAAAAATATGGTAGGGTGGGCAGTGCACACCCTACAAAAATAACGGGACAATAACGAGCAAATTCCATTCGCCCCACATTTTATTCTTAAATATCAATGATATTTCTTGAACTTGTACTACAAAACTTTGGCCCTTACTTTGGAAGACAAGTAATCAATCTTGACCCAAGAAAAGATGAAAATACCAGCCCAATTATTTTATTAGGTGGGATGAATGGCGGGGGAAAAACTACGCTGATGGATGCTATACGCCTTGCGCTTTATGGTCATCGCGCTCAATGTTCTACCCGTGGTAATTTGAGCTATAATGATTTTTTGAACCAATGTGTTAATAGTAAAACTAACCCTACTGATAAAACCCGGATTGAATTAGTTTTTGAACACATCGAAAATGATAAACCAGTAAAATATCGGATTGTTAGAATTTGGGAAAAAAATCCTAAAGATGGTAAAGATTATTTAGGAATTTTAGGCGATGATGATACTTGGCCTGTGGATTCTTTGGTAAATACATGGGATGATTATATAGAAAATCTGCTGCCATTAGGAATTTCTAATTTATTTCTCTTTGATGGTGAACAAGTAAGAAACCTTGCAGAACAGGAATCACCTCCATTAATTGTAGTTGAAGCTATTCGCGGACTTTTAGGGCTAGAGTTGGCAGATCGGTTAGCAGTTGATTTAGATATTTTAGTTAACCGGAAACTTAAAGAAGTTGGTAATACTAAAGATTTAGAAAACCTAGAGAAAATTGAAACTAGGTTAACCCAACAGCAAGAAGATTATCAAACAACAGGAGAAAAGTTAGAAACTCTCAAAAATCGGGTAGAAGAATTAGAACAAAAGCAGCAAGAAGCCTTTGATAAATTTATTTCTGAAGGCGGGAAAATTGCAGCAGAACGCAATCAACTAGAACTACAACAGGATACAAAAACTGCGGAAATTCAACAAGTACGTCAATCGATGTGTGAATTGGCGGCTGATGTTTTACCTTTAGCATTAATTCCCAATTTGCTTACTCAGGTGCAAACACAGGGAGAAAAAGAATTTCGCCATCAACAAGTACAAATTTCTAAAGATTTGTTAATTGAGCGAGATCAACGCTTACTCACTTGGCTAAATCAAGGGGAAGTTTCCCCGATTCAAGTTGAAAAAATTCAATCATTTCTAGTCCAAGATGTAGATAGCTTATATGCAAAGACTATCCAGATAGAAGCACCTTGGTTATTAGCTGATGATGAAACTTTAAGTCAGCTAGATAATATCATATATCACTTACAAAACTCTCAACTTTCTGGTAAAGAGAAATTAGCTATTCTCAAAAATAAAGAAGAAGAAATTCACACTTTAGAAAGACAAGTGCAGACAGCAGCAGCACCAGAAGATTATACAAAGCTGCGTCAAGCACTAGAAGCGGCACAAAATCAAGTTGTTGAAGCTAAAGCTAATTATGAAACAATCCGCCGTCGTTTAGCTGAATTAGAAACTATCATTGCTAAGTCAAAGAGAGAATTAAGTGAATATACTGTAGAAAATATTAAACATAAAAATAGCGAACATATTATTACCTCTGCGGCGAAAGTTCAAGAAACACTCAAGACTTTTCGGGAAAAATTAACTCTGCGAAAACTCAATAAATTAGAGGAGGAAGTTAAAAATTGCTTCCTTTATCTCCTGCATAAATCAGATTTAGTACATCGTATCACCATTGATACCAAGACTTTCAGCCTTTTGCTTTACGATTTAAATGGTAAACCAGTCCCGAAACATCGCCTCTCTGCTGGCGAAAAACAACTACTTGCGATCGCATTCCTCTGGGGTTTAGCCAAAGTCTCTGGACACCGCCTACCAGTAGCAATCGATACGCCACTAGGTAGACTAGACTCCTCCCATCGGAGTAACTTAGTTGAACGTTACTTTCCATCCGCCAGTCATCAAGTAATTTTGTTATCTACGGATACTGAGATTGGAAAGAAAGAAGTCGAAACACTGCGAGAAAATGAAGCGATCGCCCGCGAATATCTCCTCAAATACGACTCGACCAGCCGCCAAACTACCATACAACTAGGATATTTTTGGTAGTAGATATTGACTGTTACTTTGCTTCTACATGAATTTCTCTACCAAGCTGCCTGAATTCATCATCAAGATAATATAGTGAATTTCGGATAGCTTGGCGCAGTTTACAAGCAGGTTTTAGACAATCATCCTCGTAGTCCATTAATGTTAATTCTAAATGGGGATAGAGAATTTTCAGAAAACCTGATGCTGATTTGAGAATGGCATTTTGGTCACGAATCGTAACATTCTTTTCAAAGTGAGTATGCTGCTGTGCGTAGGACATGAAGCGATTATCTTGGCGTAGAGATAGCAAGGCTTCACCAAAGAAATCCATTTTTAAACCAACTTGAGAAGCTACCATTTCTCTTTGAAACTTGGGAATTTTCCAACCAGGGATAATCCCAGATAATCGGTCTAATAATGCAGTCTCAGTAAAAAACTTTGGCAGGTTAGCCATTAAATTATCTTCATTGCGTGGTTGTAATTGCTCATCTAATTCAATATTTGCCAGCATCACTAACCCACAATCACTAGAAATATCTGCAAAACCAGAGCGATTATAACGACCGCTAGCAAGATAATTTTTCAGTGGCCCAATGACCTCTTCAGGATTATCGAATGTTAAACTTTGAACTTCATCTAGAACCACAACTTGATGACGACCGAGTAAACCAACTTCTTTAGTTCTACCGTTGATAAACAATTGGGCGGGAGTAACTTTACCACCACTAATTAAGCTAACTTTGCTACTGATATTTTCAAAAAAGAAGCTTTTACCAGTGCCTTTAGGAGCTAGTTCTATTACATGATAATTAGGTTCTACTAATGATAGTAACCTAGCCAATATCCATGTTTTTGCTTCCTGGTCATAACTGGGATGCTGGGGGTTAAAACCCATTGAGCAAAATATTAAATCTCGCCATTGTTGTGTATTGAATCTTCCCCGACATTCGGCATAACTTTGCAAGTCAACTTGCGAACATTGAAATGGTTCAAAATCCATCACTTCCACTTTACCATCGGGAAGCATAGCTAAAGTAATTTTGCCCCAAATTCCTTGGCGCAAAAGTATTTTATAGCGTTCTACAATATCAGTAGCAATGCTGCATTCAGTTAAATTCAGAGCCGGAATTTGTGCCAATGGTTCAGGAATTACTCGTCCTCCCTGTTCTAATTTGATACGTACCTGCATCAGGGCGATGAGTTTTCGTATTTCACCTTGAGTCAAGTCAAAAATAATTTCGTTGCGGTCATCTTTACGGGGAAATGCTTTTTTAATAAAGTTATTAACTTTTTCTAATTCTATAGATGTGAGTGTTCCCGAACCAGGGACAATTTTATCTAGCAGCCATTCAGCAACAAAGCTAGGTAAACCAATAGAACTGAGTCCACTGGATGGTAATCTAGTTTTATCAATACAGAGATGGCCAAAAACTTCATGAACTAAATCGTTATTGTAGGTTATTTCTTTATAAGAATTCATCTATATTAAATCCACTACTAAATATTTGCTTGATAATAATTTTCGATTCTATAACTAGGGCAGCATTTGCATTTTCAGCATCGGCAAATCGAAAGGTTAATTCACCAGATAGGAATAAGTCATTTTCTTGATTTGGTGCTAATTCTGGTACTTCGGGAATTATTATTTTGAAACTATAGCGCTGATTAGCTGGAATTTCCTGTGCTAATAATTTTCCTGCTTGAAAAGAGGGCAATTCCTGAATATATAGACAAAGATTTGTTAGCGGTACTGAGTTGGGATTATCGATAGTAATTTCCAGTTCTGCTGATTGCTTGGGTTTACCTTCACCCAAGCAGAAAGCTGACACAGGATGGCGTTGGATAGATTTTCGCAGCACAGATACACCAACTACAACTTCTTCAGGAAATAGCCCTCCGTGAGAACCGATAATTTTTTTATTGCTAGTGTAGCTGAAAGAACTTAAGCTAGCGGAGCCTTTGACAATACTAATGTCATGGGGAAGACTGTAGCGATCGCCTGACAAAACCACAAACCTGCTATCATCAGTTTTACCAATCGCCATCCTCCCCTTGGGTTCCAGTCCTGGAGGACAGTCAGTAATTTTTTCAGAAGTACCCATCATCTGACCGTGGTCACTGGCAATGACGATTTTCAGTGCTTCCCGGTTAGGGTATTGTTGCAAACAGTAATCAATTTTCCTGGCAATACTTTGTAGGGTGAGGGGACGGTCAAGTTCATAAAAGCTTTGCCAGTCTTTTTGACTGTGATAAAGACTATCGAACTCATCTGTATCCCAGCAATACAACTGATGTGTCTTTTTTTTTAAAGCGCTGTAGAGTTTGTCAACTTGTCCATCTGTATAACGTTTGCCTACACCCATTTTTACAAAAGCTTTACCAGCATCAGCAACCCAAGCAGAATCATTAGGCAAAAGTTGAGCATATAAGCTCCATTTAGCATATTCTGTTTTAGTGGGCAGGATGCTAAAGTAAGGTGCGATCGCAGTTTCTAAAGCCAGTTTATAATTGTTTGTTAGTAAAGATAACAGTTCTAAGTGATCTAACCATCCCAAGCCATCAACCACAACCCAAAAAACAGGACTTTCTTGGCAAAGATTTTGCACTCTTGAGGCAACGTTGTAGTTGAGGTAGGAATTTTCTACTGAGTCTACCTGCATCTGGGGATAGTGCTGGAGTATCCACTTGACAAAGCTATCCGCCAAACTCTCACTAATTTTTGGTACAGCAGCAGATTGCTTGATGACTTCCCAGCGACGGAACGGTAGGTAATCTTTTGTTGCCCAAGCTAAAGCTTGCTGGGGAGTAGCATCTAAAGCTAGGGGTTGGGGTTCGGGTGGACGTTTGTTAAGGTTTAATTCTTGCTGTTGCTGATAGTTAAGATATGGGGTAACTTTGGCTTCCCTTGCCCGATTAATCCAGTTAGGTCGATTGCCGAAAACTTTGTAAGCACAATTGGCAATTCGCTCCATATCTACTTGGTTAGTAGGCTTTAGGGTATCGAGAACTTTGCCTTCGGTGCGCGAGATGAGTTGTTCCCAGTAGCGATCAAACTCTTCGGTGAGTAAGTCGGGAACTGGCAAGGGATACTTGCCGATGTCGTTCAAAACTGGTTCTGTTATGCCTAACCAGCGACGCAAAAGTAATAATTTATCTTCAGTCTGGTAGTAAGTTGCTAACTCATGTTCCTTAAACTGCTGCTGCCAGACTCCCTCAAAAGGTTTGTATTCTTGTGGAACTATAATTGCTAACCAAGCTGCAAGATGGGAATTAGAAGGTTGAGTAAACCATATTTGTCTATTACTATCAGTGATATTGTTTGCCAAAAAGTGAGCAATGGGATTGTCTTGGGGATAAGTATTTAACTTGTTAGCGAAAATAAGTAATTGCTCGTCAGTCCAGTCATGTGGTAAGGGTACAGTATCAAACAATTGTGCTAGTTTGTCGCGGGGATGTTGCTTAATTTCCGCGATTTCCTCAGTCTTATTCCATGCTCGTAGCCAAGTTTTTGCCCATTCGCATAATCGCTCACCTTTTACCCAGCAGGGAGCAGCACTAACACCAAAAAACTGTATCCATTCTACCTCTGTGGTGACAGGAATATAGCCGGAGGGAATATCGTACAGTCCGGTAGGGTCTAGTATGATATGTTTATCGTTCATCCCTATTATTCCTCCGTCTTTTCTGAAAGCATTTGCCCTAACTTCTCGTAAACATTTTGTTGCTGTAAATAAGCAAGTTGCTGGAACAGCACGAAAATTTGATTAGCTGTATCTTTATCCCGTTCTTCAATACATTGACGCTCTATATTTTCTAATAACTGAGTTTCTGGGATATCAAGCAAGTTAATATAATCAATTTTTTCAGCTTGAATTTGCTCCAGTAAATTGTTTGCAGTTTCGAGTTTTTCTGTATCATCTGATAATTGGTTTATTTCAGTGCAACTATTTTCTAAATCTTTAACCCATTGTTGGGCAACAGCTTGTTCTTTCTGGAGAATTTGTGATTGTTTTTGTTGTATTTCTGTACGAAGTGAGTGAAGGCGATCGCTAAATTTTTCTCTCAGTCCTTCAGTCTTATTTTGCCAATCTCGTAGTCTCTCTAACTGAGTTTGACAAGTTTCCAAAGTCTCTAGCTTTGTTGACTCGGCTATCTGCAATAACTCAATTAGTTGTGCCAGTTCTGAGATAATTGCTTCGTACTCTGTTTCTATTTCAGAGCGTGAGTAACGATGCGACTTTTTCAGTAACTCTTTTTGGAGTCTTTGTGCATCTTCTACTGTTGTCAAATGCTCTAGATTATGCTTACATTCTTGTAGTTCAACAGTATATTCTTGGATTTTCTGCCGAAAATTGACTTCTAACTGAGTAATTATTTCTTGAAAGCGGTCAGCATTGTAGATATTAAACTGACGACTAACAATGATGAATAGTTTTGACTTTTGTGGCAGAATTGCGAATATTCAGCATGATTTGTGTATCATCGGCTTGCTTTTGTCCTGCTTCTGCCTGCTGCCTGATGTCTGTTAATCTGATGTTGCTGGTACGGAAGGTATTTTGCAAACTCTCAATTAGGTGGGGAGGCAAATCTGCAATCTGATTAATCTGGTCAATAATTCCTTGAATTTCTATTTGATAAGCACTACAAGCTTGTTCGGTAGATAGTGACTCAGCACGCTTGCTTTCTGCTGCTACAAGTTGGTCAATTTTATTACTAACAGTTTGCAATGCTTGAGAGAAGCGATCGCGTTGTTGTTCTGTTGGTAAAATTGAGGTGTTTGGCGATCGCTTCAGCAGTTGCGGGTAAAGTGGTAACAGTGCTGCCAATTGTGCCTCACAAGGTAAGTTTTCCACAGCTTGCACTGGTTGGAACCACTTGTCAATTTCAGCAACCGCAGCACTCATCTGTTTTCTATTCTTAGTTAATTCTTCTTTTTCTAACTCATCCGGTTCATTAGACTCTAAAAAAGCAGTAACGACCTCTAGATACTGCTGTGCCTGATCATAATAGTTTATTAGCGATGCCGGAATCGGCATTTCTGTTTGTTGGCGACGAATCAGTTTAGACTTTTGTTTAACAATCCAGTCGTCAACAAATGCTGTGGGGTTTTGAAGAATATCAGTGTTGCCCCAATTTTGCACAGACTTACTCTCTATAGAAACAGACTCTCCTTTTTTCGTAGTAAGTTTGATGCGTCCTCGTAAAATAACTTCTTTGCGGTGGATTGCCAACCATCCTGCTAGCAACATGGTAAAGTTATACTCGCTATAACCAAAAGGTGGGGCAGAAAGTACTTGCCAAATTTCTTCTAAGCCAACAATCTTTTGTGGTAATCCTTCTAATTCAGTTATCTCGGAAATTTTATCCCAAGCAGCGCGGATTTTTTCATGAGTTGGTTCTTGAACAATATATTTATCAGATGTTCTCTTAAATAGACCCCACAACTTGACAAAAATCTGCTCAATGACACTAAAGTAAGAACCGTCAGGCAGATTTTGACTGAAACTATTTTCTATAAAGATTTGTGTTGCAGTCCATCTTACAATTTTTCTGCCTGTCAGATGACCTGAACGCATTTTATCAATTTTATCCACAGGAGGAACAAAGGGATACAAATCTTGTAGAAGTACACTGATTACCCTTTGAGCTTCTTTTTGTTCTGCTGGTGGAATTTTTTCAATTCCCACACAATGATAAGTGCAATTTTTTAATAGATTAGTTAACCGTGTGTTCACCTCTTTTGACAAACGCTGAAGCTGTTCTTGATAAGCTTTCCCTAATAGCCTTTTATCGGCATTATCTGTTTTTTCTAGAACTTTTATTTGTAAAATTAACCGTGCTAAATTCCCTGCTTCTTCTGTAGTAATTGCGACAGCGATACGATTCTTAAGTGATGATTTAGACAAATAATTAGCTACAGTATTACGAAACTCTTGTAACTCTTCTTGAGTTTCTGCAAGAACATAAGCTAAAATTCCCTTCTCTTTGGTATCTTTCAGAATACGATTGTTATCTAGCGCGTTAATGAATTTATCAATACTATATATCTTGCGCTCAAACTGCCAGTCTCCACTCTCTAATTTGTTATCCTCGACAAACTTTTTAGCAATAATTGTATTAGCAGTAATTGTATTATTAGATGGATCTTGGTTAAAAATCTTAATTTCATCACAATAAGTAATAACATCATTAATTGATGTTATTTGTGATTTAATTTTCTCCTCAATTTCTTCTTGAATACCTTTTGGATTAATTCCTTCCCAGAAACGGTAAAGTTTAACCTCTGGTCGATGGTAAATTAAATCTCTCTCCTTTTCTAATTTATCTAGCGCTACCTGGAGTTTAGATTTAGATAAACCTGTCAAAGCTAGTAAAATCTCTTGATGATCTTCCCGGTCAGGCTTGGTAAGTTTTTCTCCACTAACTTCATATAAAAATAAAGCTTTGACAGCAATTAATTCATCTGCATCATCAGCACCTACAACTAAATCTACAGCTTTTTTATATTGAGTATAAACAGGATAGTTAGAAAAGTTCTCCAGAAAGGTATCTACTAAAGCAATGGGATAGATATAATTGGGTTTTCCAGCATTTTCTACAGGTTGAGTTGCGATAAAATTTTTGACATAGCCTTTTATAAACTGGATAGCAGTCCGGTCTTGGGTAAAATCAAGGTTGCACAGTAGATATGCCGTCAGAGGATGGAGGGGAAAACAACCCTCAGATAAGTGAGTATAAAATTCTTGAAAAGACCAGCCTTTTTCTCTATAAATTTTAATTCTTCGCTCATAAGCTGTTTCAGCTTCTCTCCTCAGAGTGTTATCCCATTTAGAACGAAATGTTTGCCAAATTGCGTTACTTTTTGGCAGCAATAAGTTCTCTATAACTAGTTCTAAGCTAGAAGCGGGGTTGTAAGTAGTTCCATCTTTTGGTGCTAGGCGAGTTGCAATCTTTTGGTATTCTGATATTACATTGGCAGAAATCCCAACTCCTTGACCGGGATGAATTTGGGTGAAACTTAATAGAGCGATTTTACCTTTGTAATTTTCGCAAATATTGGTAATATTTTGCAGTGCCGTACCTCCAGCACCAATATCATCTGCTGCCCAAGCCTTCAGATATTGGTTTAGCTCATCAAATAAAATTAAAATCCCTTGGTAGTGGGCATTTTCACCAGTACAATAATTTTTTATCAGTTCTTCTAGAATTGCTTGAATATTTATATCGGCAGTAAAATCAGGAGTAAATCCCGTGATTTGAAAGGCAAGTTTTTTAACAGTAGATATAACGCTAGGGTTATTTTCTCTGAGTAAGCGAATCAGAGAATTTAAATTAGCATCAGAATTGCCAATGCTTTGCAGATATTTCTCTGCTTTTGCCCTATCCTCTGGATTCAAACTTTCCAAGTAGCGTAGGGGTTCGCTGCATATATGTTGTGCCAAAGAATCCTGAATACCTTCTGCTTCAAGACTTTTGACGAGCTGTTGCAAAAATTGCTTTCTAATGTCGCCGCCTATGTCACCACTAAGACAGATAACTAAATGTTGGTGGGGTCGATTTTGTTTAAAAAGCTTCAATCCTTCAGAGATAGCTTGACTTTTCGCAGATGTCGCCTTTTCTAATTGTGACAAAATCCCTTGCACTTCCTGACTGTGGAAGGATTTTTGGAAAAAGTTTGCGATCGCGATCGCAAAGTGCGACTTGCCCTTACCATATTGTTGAATCATCAAATGGATGTTCGGCTGATTTGCACTATGATAGCTACGCCGCACCGCATCCAAAATACCAACTGTCGATGACTCAGGTTTTGTTGGGTCGTAGTTAAAGATAAAACTTTCGCATAAAGATAAATTCTTCTCTGAATTATCCATCATGCCAAAGTTTACAGAACTGGCAATACTACCCTTTTCGTTGATTTCAATAAGTTGGTTGAGGAGCATAGTAAATTTAAAATGGCAAATGCAAAAGGATGATTATCCTGAAGGAATACGCTTAATTCGCTCTGGCAACCAATTTTTAGGCGCTAATTGCTGGGGTAGCAGTATCCATAAAAGTCTTTCTAGCTTGCGAGTCTCTTCCAGTTGTTTCCAGAAAAGGGTGATGCGACTGCCAGATGTAACTTGCAGATAGGTAATCAGACAATCTAACCCTTCGAGTAAAACAATCTGTTTGCTAACCCCAGAACACATTGACTTAATGGCACTTAGTTCGATATCTAAATTGTGATGAAGAGCAAGAAAACTTTCTCCCGGATGAATCCGTTGTAGCAAATTTTTTCGGTAATTGACCCGATGGGCGTTATTGTAATGAGCGATACGTACTAGTTCATTTTCATCAGGTGTGTCCCAAAGTAGCAGATGAATTCGGTCATCGGGTCTGGCATCTCCCAGCAGCAAGTAATCTTTATCTGTCATACGCCTTCTCTAGCAGTAGCAAGGGTTCATCCCAGCGCGGAATCACTTGAAAAGGAGGTACTGCCCGTCGCTGTTCGATGATGCCGTAAGCTTCTAGTGCATTTAGCTGTTCTTGTAAAGTCTCTGCTTTTACCCCCAGTACGGCAGCAAGTCCCATTTTCTCGTTCAAAATAGACTCAGTGAGAACCGAACCTTCGCCCTTAAAGTCACGTTCCCACAGCTTTGCCAAAAAGTATCCTAATAGATAAGAGTTAGGTAAATGGGCATATCCACTAATATATTTATCCTTTTCTTGGGTGACAAACTTGCAGGATGCTAAAGCAGTGAACTCAGTGTATGCTCTTAAGATAAATTTAATTCTGTCAGCAATCACTTTACTTTCTTCTTCAAATATTGACGCACTGTGATAGAGCAATTCTTCACTCGTAAATTTACTATAATGAGGTAAAAATGTATATATAAAGTAAGACCATCCACCCCAATCAGCAGGATTCTCTGGTGTTGGTTTTAGACCGCGATCGCCAAAACTTAAATAAAAGTGCATCAACCAGTCTGTAATATTTGACTCCAAACTAGGGTCTAGTCGCAAAACAATTTCCCCTTCTGGACTGGGACGATTATTCTTAATTAACCCTGCACGTACTGCCCAACTTTTTACTCGTCCTACTTTGCCATTACCTAAACTTGTTTTCTCCATCAAATTGGGCAAGCTATCATTTAATCCTTTATCTTGGGCAGCAGCATGAAGAATTCTACTTATTTCGTCTTTTTTTAGCGCAAAATAACCATTAAAATGTAATTGCAATTTAGCCATAATATCCTTTCAAAATAAAAAATAATTTTCCATTTTTTTTACTCTTCTTAGCTAAAAAAACGTTCAAAAAATATGTATTAAGATATTTAAGTAAGTCGGCGAGAATAAATCAAACTATTCTATTTATATGCCTAAATGCATATTATACCAAATTAATAACAAGCTGTTAACTATTGTTAATTATGTGAAAGCATAATGTAGAGTAATCTTTTAACCTTTCATCATGGAATCCCCAATCGAAAGAATAAAACTCTCCCAAACAGCCAAAGACCAACTTACCAAACTCAGACGCAGTACCAAAATTGACCAATGGAATATCCTATGTCGTTGGGCGTTTTGTCGTTCCCTTGCAGAAGCAACCACACCCTCCCCCGTCCCAATTCCCCAAGATAGCAATGTCGAAATGACTTGGCGCGTCTTTGGCGGCGAAATGTCCGATATTCTGCTTCTCGCCCTCAAGCAACGCTGTCATAATGACGGCTATCCCACCGACAAAGAAACCCTCGCCACCCAATTCCGCCTGCATTTACATCGCGGTATTGGCTACTTAGCAGGCGATCCAAATATCAAGAAAATTGAAGATTTAATTGAACTTGCGGTCAAAGATTGACAAAATAATTCGTAACTAATACTATGCAATTCGTAATTTAAATTCTTAATTACGAATTACGTTAGCGTAGCGGTAGCGAGTCCGCGTACTCTGTAAGAGTTGCAAGCTACGCTTTTAGCGTCTCGTAGAGAGCGTCATTACGAATTACGAATTACGAATTAGTATCATGCCTGAAGCGCTAGAAATTGAGCGTCATAGAGCTGCGATCGCTCGCACTGACCTATCCCGCCCTGTACGATTGGCAATAGAATGGGCAATCTTAAATCAAGACACCACTTTTTTTGATTACGGTTGCGGCTACGGTGGTGATGTTGAGCGAGTCGGAAATTTAGGCTACACCAGCGCAGGCTGGGACCCTTACTACTATCCTGATGTACCACGCACCGCCGCCGATGTGGTCAACTTGGGCTACGTTCTCAACGTCATTGAAGATCCAGAGGAACGCCGTCAAAGCCTAATCCAAGCTTGGGAACTCACCGGGAAAGTTTTAATTGTCGCGGCTCAAATACTGATTAACGCACCCAGCAAAACCCAACTTGCTTACAATGATGGCATTGTGACGCGCCGCAATACTTTTCAGAAATATTACGAACAAGAAGAACTCAAAACTTATATTGATGAAGTGCTAAATGTCGATGCAATACCGATCGCACTAGGCGTATACTTTATTTTTCGAGATGAAGCGGAAAAAGAAAGTTACAAAGCTATCCGCTTCTTTTCTACCACCTCTACACCACGAGTCCGCATCCCCATCAAGCGGTTTGAAGATTATCAAGAACAGTTGCAACCACTCATGGCTTTTTTTACCAAGCGCGGTAGACTACCTGTGAAAGGCGAATTGGAAAATGAACCGGAATTACTGAGCGAATTTGGTAATTTTCGCCGTGCCTTTGGTGTAGTTTTACAAGCTACTGACGAAGCAGAATGGGATGCGATCGCTTACCGTCGTTCTCTAGATATTCAAGTTTATCTCGCCCTCACCCATTTTGATCAACGCCCGGCATGGCAAAAGTTAGCAGCAGAAATGCGTCACGATATCAAAGCCTTTTTTAGTAGCTACGAGGAAGCTTGTCAAGTAGCTGACCAAAAACTTTTCAGCTTAGGTAAACCTGGGGTGATTCAAACTGCGTGCGAAAAAAGCAAAATTGGTAAACATACGCGCGGTGCGCTTTACGTCCATGTTTCGGCACTAGCAGCACTTGATCCCTTACTGCGAATTTGTGAAGGTTGCGCTAGCCGTACCATTGGGCGTGTAGATGAAGCCACATTGATCAAATATCACACTGATAAGCCGCAAATATCCTATCTGTGTTACCCTGAGTTCGACACTGATCCCCACCCGGCGTTAAAAGCCAGCATAGGTATTGATTTAAAAACCCTAGTCGTCACTCATCGAGACTACGAAACTAGAGCAAATCCACCGATTTTGCACCGTAAAGAAACATTTGTTACCAGCAGCTACCCTGGTTACGAAAAATTTGCTCAACTCACCCAACAAGAACAGGAATTAGGATTGCTTAACCAAAAAAGCGATATCGGTACGCGAGAAGGTTGGGAAAAATGCCTTGCTGCACACGGGGTAGGAATCAGGGGGCATCAGGTTTATTCAATTAAGGAAAATTAAGGAATAATCACACTGTTAGAGCATTACTGATATGTATCTTAAATAAAGAAAATCTTAGCAGGTTTGTGTGCTTACACGAAATTAGACCGCAGCTATGGCAAGATAACTGCAATTCAATTAGATAAAAAGGAATCTTCAAGATTGTGGAAGTAAATAAATCGCTGCTACGAATTTTTGGCAGCCCAAAGATCGGAGCTTTGTTATTTTTGGGGTTTTCATCAGGGTTGCCGTTATATTTAACCAGTCAAACATTACAAGCATGGTTGACCAAAGAAGGAATTAGCTTGGCAGCGATCGCCGCTTTTAGTTTAGTAAAACTGCCCTATTCTTTAAAATTTCTCTGGTCGCCTTTACTAGATAGATTTGTACCGCCTTTTTTGGGGCGGCGTCGAGGTTGGATGGTAATTACACAAGTAGCATTACTGTTAAGTATAGCTGCAATGGCTCTACAAAACCCATCCCAAGGGCTACAACCTTTAATAATTGCTGCAATAGCCGTTGCTTTTTTTAGCGCCAGCCAAGACATTTTAGTAGATGCTTACCGTACTGATGTAGTGGAAGTAGAAGAAAGAGGTGCTGGAGCATCTATTTACTTATTGGGTTATCGCATTGCTATTCTAGTAACCGGTTACGTCACCCTATTTTTAGCAGACAGAATGCCTTGGCAAGCCGTTTACTTGTTGATGTCGCTGTTGATGCTCGTAGGTGTGGTAAGTTCTATTTTTGCACCAGAACCAGTCCTACGCGATCGCCCACCTCAGACTTTAGGAGCCGCAGTCAAATTACCCTTCATTGAATTTTTCCAGCGTCATGGCTGGCTACAAGCAGTTTTAATCCTGATATTCATTGTGATCTACAAGTTAGGGGATTCTTTACTCAAGAATGTATCCACCCCATTTTTGTTAGATAAAGGCTTACATTTCACTCAAACCGACATAGCATTTCCTGGTGCATTGGGAATTTTCGCTACTATTGTTGGCACCTTGGCAGCAGGAGCAGTAATGACCAAAATTGGTGTTAATCGATCGCTCTGGATATTCGCCATATTGCAAGCTGTTGGCAACTTGGCTTTCTTTGCGTTGGCAGTAGTCGGTAAAAACTTCTATCTAATGTTAGCTGCCGTTAATATAGAACAATTCTGCGCTGGTCTAGAAACAGCCGCTTTTGTAGCATTTTTGATGAGTCTTTGTAATCAAAGCTTTTCAGCTACACAGTACGCCTTACTTTCGAGTTTGCAGGCTTTTAGTAGAGATATTCTCACGGCTCCAGCCGGTACATGGGCACAAGCCACGGGCTGGTCTACATTTTTTCTATTGACAGCAATCGCTGCTTTACCCGGATTACTATTATTGCCATTCTTTGCCCCTTGGAATCAAAAGCCAGTGCTAGTATTATCCAGACCAGGACTTGAGGACGAAGAAGAGGATATATGGGGAATCAAGTAGTTATTTCTGTCGGTACATTTATTCTCTTACTCACTGGTTTATTACTTGGCTATGTTCTCTCGCAGTTAGTTCTGGGATTTCTAGCATTTAACCTCCTGACTTTTTTCGGAACACTCAGCCTAATTTTAATTTTTGGTACACTTTATTACGTTTTATTTTGGCAGTTGCGGAGACAGCAGTCCCGGCCATCAACTATAAATGAAGGGATACCAAACCAGGTAGAAGAGGATGTATCTAATAGCTTTCTCAAAAATAGGCTAATCGCTAAATTATCCGGTGATGCTGCCGCTGCCGAACGGTTAATTGAACAGGCAAAACAGACTTATCCTGGGATGCCGGAAAATTGGTATTGCGAGAGAGTCCTTGATGACTTGGAGCGCGATCGCCCATAATACTTCAGAAGTGGGGAGTGGGGAGTTAGGAGACAAGAGAGAATTTTTCCAATGCCCCATTCCCCATTCCTAAAAAATCGCTAAAATCAATCAAGAATACTTCACAAATCTTCAGCTAGGTTCTCATAAAAGTTCATAGCTTCTTGCAATCTAAATATGGCTATATTTCGTCAGTACATCGCCCCCTTGCTTGCGGTATTAGTATTTCTCTTTGCCCTAGTGGCAGTCAGCGCCCGCATCTTTTTACCCTCCGATATGGCAGCACCCGCACCAATTGAAGAGGTAGGAGTAAGTTATCAACCCACTCCTACTGATTTCCCACCAGCAATACATCACTCAGCTAGCTAACGTCAATAAACATCAGAAGTGTCTGAGCAACTACTACCTGGGTATATTATTCGCCGTGGCTCCGCTTTGGATCGATCGCTGCTGCTTAAATTCATGCAGCGAACTTACCAGGATCTCTTTCCCAATGAGGATTTTTCCCACCTAGAGCAAACAGTTAAGCAATACTTTTCTAGTGATACGCCCTTATGGTGGGTTAATTTTTCGAGTCAGGAAGATGGGGGAGACAATGGAGAAAATTCTCCCTCATCCCCCTCTCCCCCCATTGCCTGTCTCTGGGTGGGCAATGCCATAGATCAAGTACATGGCAACCGTCATGCTCACATCTTTATCCTGTATGTTGTACCAGAACATCGGCGACAGGGTATTGGTAAAGCTTTGATGGGATATGTGGAAAATTGGGCTATTCAAAGAGGCGATCGCCAGATTGGATTACAAGTGTTTCAATCTAACAAACCCGCATTAAATCTTTACAATCAGTTAGGTTATCAAACCCAATCCCTCTGGATGGTAAAATTCCTGAGTGCAGAATAATAAACTAAAGCATAGCGATAACATACTTTAGCGTCTGAAGTTATGGCAGTTCTCCTTCGGATAAAACTCAACGAGGGTGAAAATAAAGTGTATAATATTGCAACTAATATTTATAAGGCTTTAACTTATTGGCGCGGGGGTATATGTTAATCCCTTTTCGGGATTGAAATGAAATTATGTATGACGAAGACGATCTAAGCCTACTCGATGTTGAGGAGGAGCTAGAAAGCCCCTTAGATAAAATAGAACCGCTAACTGCCGAATCAGAAGTTGCGAAGCCTGATCCAGAAGTGATGCTAGCCTTGCTAGAAAATCCCCAGCCCCAGCAACGAATGTTAGCGGCGCGTGCTTTTTGTGATCTAGAAGATGCGCGTGCTACCCCCCATCTGATTCGCCTGTTAACTGATACCTGCCCCTTAGTGCGGGTGAGTGCAGCCTATGGCATCGGACGCAATCCCAGTTCAGAAGCTGTGAGTCCGTTAATTGCTCAACTAAACAGTGATTGGAATGGCTATGTGCGTAAAGGTGTTGTTTGGGCTTTAGGAAACTGTCGCGATCGCCGTTCTTTACCACCCTTAGCAGATGCCTTAAGAACCGACATTTCCGCAGTGCGTTTATGGGCTGCTAGCGCCTTGGCACAGATGGCAGAAGTGGGTTACGAAGCAGTTATCGGGGCAATACCACCATTAATTGAAGCCTTAGTCCAAGATCCCGTGGCAGCAGTGAGGAGTAACTGTGCTTGGGCAATTGGTCAACTGTGCCGCGAACTACCTTCTAATGTAGTTTATGCCACAGCGATCGATGCCTTAATTCAAGCCTTTGCTGAAGATCAAGATTTGGGAGTACGGGAAGATGCTAAAGCCTCACTTTTAGGAGTGGGTGATCCCCGTGGCTTACAGTTGATTGAAACCCTGGAACAAGAAGGATGGTTTTAATTAGGCATTGGGCATTGGGCAAAACAGTTCTGAGTTCCAAGTTATGAGGTAAGAAGTAAGATTCTTTACTCAGCACTCAGCACTCAGCACTTACTGACCTTCAGCTACAGGTTTGAGCAAATTTAAGTCATAAGGACGCTCAGTATCATCCTCACCTAAATATTCCCCATTTTGAATTTCCAGAATAACTAAGGGAATATGTCCGGGATTTTCTACTTTATGTAGGGTTGCTGCGGGAACATAAGTTGATTCGTTCCGATTCAGTAATATTTCTGTATCGCCACAAGTCACCTTCGCCACACCAGAGACTACAACCCAATGTTCATTACGATGATAATGTATTTGTGGTTTAATGCCGTGCCGGGGCTTGATTTCAACACGACTAATTCTATAGGTTTCTCCCACCTCGATCACCTCCACCTCACCCCAATATCGTGTACCTGAATGTGGAGATAATTCGTTGATATTTGACTGGGTATTATTGTCATTCTGAGCCATAACTTATTTCTCAACTAGATAATTATCACTATTTTTAATTGATGTTCTCCCCGTACCTAAAGGTACGTGGATTCTAAACTGCTCTAACTTGACCCCTGGTAATGGATTTTACCTCGTAATTTGTGACTTTTGAATTATGAATTATGAATTATGAATTATTTAACTCCCCCTATACTGAATCCGATAAATCCGATTATTGGCTTCTTCTGTTAGTAGTAGACTACCATCTGGCAACACAAGTAAGCCAACAGGTCGTCCCCAGGTGGTTGGTACAGAAGGATTTAGTAAAAATCCTGTGAGAAAATCTTCATAGTAGCCTTGCGATCGCCCTTTAGCATCGAAGGGAACAAATACAATTTTATAACCAGTGCCGCGATCGCGATTCCAAGAACCGCGAAAAGCCGCAAAAGCACCGTTACGGTATTTTTTTGGAAACGTTTTACCATCATAAAACTGCAAACCCAATGCTGCTGAGTGCGCCTGGAACAGCACATCAGGCGTTTGGGTACGGGCTACTAAGTCGGGGCGTTTACTTTTGTCACCCGTCTTTTGGCGCGGATCGAGGTTGTTTGGTGTCAGATAAGCATAAGGCCAGCCATAAAATGCCCCCTGTTTAACCCGTGTCAGATAGTCTGGAACCAAGTCATCACCGATTCCATCCCGTTCGTTAACAGTGGCGTAAAGTTCCTTAGTTAGAGGATGAAAGTCTAAACCAACAGGGTTACGCAAGCCAGAAGCAAAAGTCTGCTGCTGGGAACCATCTAAATTCATTATCTGTATCGAAGCCCGTGGTAGGGGTTCTTCATCCACATTACTTCCTGAACCGACTGAAACATATAATTTATTGCGATCGGGCGAGACAACGACATTGCGCGTCCAATGGTTGTTATAACCTTGAGCAGGCAAGTCAGCGATTTTTTTCCCCTTACCTGTAATCTTATTTTGACCTTGAGTATAGGGAAAACGCACCACAGCATCTGTGTTCCCCAGAAAAAAAGAATTACCTGCAAAAGCCATCCCGAAGGGTCTATTGAGGCCGTTGTCCCCACTAGCAAAGGTTTCTTTGACATCAGCTATGCCATCGCCGTTGCTGTCACGCAACAGACGAATGCGATTTTCCCTAGTTTCAGTAACCAGCACATCACCACTGGGGGTTAAAGCTAGCCAGCGTGGGGCATCTAAACCTTCGGCAAAGACGTTAACTGTAAAGCCTGATGGTACACGCAGCACCGGATTTTGCGGAATGGACACAATCTTAGGTTGCTTAGAGGCACTTTTTGTTGCGAAGGCTGCTGGTAAATTCTTTAGATTTATCCGAATAGCTGTAGGTAAAAGTGCTTCAGTACGGACGAGATTTTTTGGCTGTGTAGGATTCTGTGTCTGTTGAGCAGAAGGTACAGATGTTTGTGGTGTGGGATTATCTGAAGAGGCGCGAGTCTGGTTACAGCCTGCTGTCAACGTCAGTAACAAAACAGGCAGCAAGAAACGCGCAGGGACTTTCATGGCGGTAGACACTATACACATTTTTCCTACTTTAGACTTCAAACTCAACAATTGTCGCCAGTCTAAAGTTTGATTTTTCTTGATTAGTTAACCTCATAAGGTACTGGGGACTAAATTCTCTTCGCAATCTTCAATACTTCTCTTCTTAGGCTGCGCCAACGACAACGCTACTTCTCTACGAGAGGCTGCGCCAACGACGTCGCTCAGTACAAGTCAGTATAAGTGCCCCATCCCGCCAATGTAATTCATAATTGATAATTTAAAGAGCGTCTGAGCTTCTGAACTCTCCACGCTCTTTAAGACCACTAATTTAAAAATGACCGTGTTGGCTTTGTACCCATTCTAAAATTTATGAATTATGAATTATGAATTAATAATTATTTTGTCAACTATTTACACATATAAGCATTTTTTAGTTAACAAAAAATTTTCAAATTCTGCTGCTGGTAAGGGACGACTAAATAGAAAACCTTGCATATAATTACAGTTATGTTGGCGCAAAAAAGCCAGTTCTGCTTCTGTTTCTACACCTTCAGCAACTACATTTAGATTGAGATTGTGAGCCATTTGGATTAATGCTTGAGTAATGGCTGATTTCTGTGGATCGTTAGCAATATTATGGATAAAAGAACGGTCAATTTTTAATGTGTTAATTGGTAAGGTTATCAGATTAATTAAAGAATTGTAGCGCGTACCAAAATCATCGATCGCAATTTTTACCCCCAAGGATTGCAATTTTTTCATAGTAGCGATCGCCCCATTTACATCTTGCATAATCATACTTTCAGTTAGTTCTATTTCTAAGTAATGTGGTTCCAAATCATTGATAGCTATTAAATTCACTATTTTCTGAATCAAATCTGGTTGATTAAATTCCATTACTGACAGATTGACAGCAACAACAAAGGAATAAATTCCGGCATCACGCCAGCTTTTAATTTGTTGACAGACCCTTTTTAATACCCATTTACCAATTGGAACAATTAAACCTGTAGACTCTGCTAACGGAATAAATTCTGTTGGGTAAATCATCCCCAATTCTGGACTTTGCCAGCGCAATAAACTTTCAACAGCTACTATTTTCCCCGAATCAATATCGACTATTGGTTGATAATAAACTTCAAATTCTTGAAAATTATGTTGTTTGATAGCCCGATGTAAGCTAATTTCTAACAGATGCATTTGAGGAGACAAGTTGTTAATTACAGTCTGATGAGAGAAATACCTTTTTGAAGTAGCGTACCTTTCCAACCTGTTCATGATCGCACTTAATAACTCAGCGCGAGTGAATGGCTTAGTTATATAGTCATCTGCACCCATATCCATAGCTTGACGGAAGTCAGATTTGGCAGATTTGGCAGTTAAAAAAATGAAGGGAATTGTTGCCGTTGATGGATCTTCGCGTAACGCTCTTAGCACGCCATGACCGTCAATTTCTGGCATCATCAGATCACAGAGAATTAAATCGGGAACTTCTGTGATAGCCAAATGTAACCCGATTCTGCCATTAGCCGCAGCAAGAGTTTCAAAATCCTCTGCTTCTAGCATATCTAAAAGGTTTTCACGAACGGCTTCTTCATCTTCTATTATTAAAATCCTGGGCATATTTTACCTCAATTTATATTTTATTTTGTAATGTAAAAAGGACAAGAAACTTTGTACCAAATCCCAACGTAGCTGTGACAAAATATTTAACCTTGGTTGATATTTATAGAATTTTTTAAAATGTAGTATCCACAAAAACTCTAATGAGGCGAGCTGGTTTATGGTGTATCTCAGTGCTATAGTATCCACTGATAAGTATTTATACTTTATCAATTGTCTCTCAACGAGAAACTGATGTACTACATCAAATGAATCAGTACTAGCATTCGCTGTAGTTTTCTTTATTTTTTATGCTAGTGCTTAACAAATACTTTCAGGATTGACAAGACTAACAACTTGATATTATTTATCTATAACTGGCAGTAGATATAACTGCTGATGCAACAGTAATACCACTGAGCCTATCCTTTAAAATTATGACACGTTCCATATCATTGTCAAGATATGCATACCTTCAAAAATCTTGGCTGTTTTCAAGCTAGTTCCTGAAGCTACAAGTATCACCATATCATGCTTGGGGAATTACACCACTACCTGCGAAGATGAAGAACCTAAGACACTCTGCCCCGTGCTGGCATCAGTGCTCCGACGTAGTCCGTCGTAAACATCGCATCTAATAGTGGTGTTTTCGGCACAATCATCTGCTGCGATCGCTCAATTATTGACTCTAAGCATTGTAGCCTTAGAATCTGAGGTAAGGCTTGCATATATTTTTACGATAGCTATTATTAAAAAATAGTTATCTAAAACTCCTTACTTAAATATTTTCCAATATTTTGACGCAAAATAAGTAGTAATATTTTGCTTATGAAGACAAGAAAAAGTGTGTTAACAATTACAAACTAGCTGATATCCAGCTAGTTAGAAATGGGGAATGGGGCATTGGTTATTTCCCCCTGCTACCACTGCTTTCCCTGCCTCTTCACTAAGTACACGTCACCGTAAAAGGGGTTCAGAAATATTCAGACTTGATGTTGTGTTTCACTACGTTCTACCCAACCTACGAATGATTAAATTCCATACCCTTTTTGTGGTGTTTAGGACTTACGCGAAACTACACGCACTCAGGGGCAATTCATGTAGCTTTAGCTGACCGCAGGGTATTGCCCCTACCTAAAAATCAGGGTTTCGGCTATTATTTGCGTAAGTCCTGGTGTTCTGTACTAAGAGGTTGTTTAAAAAGTCTAATTTATTACTCACCGGGCGACTTCCAGTCGCACGCCAGGTGCTTCAAGTCGGCAAAGCCGCCCAACGCACTGGCTTGGCTACACGAGACTTTACCTGCCTCCGCAGGTTAAAAACATTTGATTTTGTATTAGTCCACGGAGGAAGACGAGAGTTTGTGTAGTAGCGAATTCTATTCGCCCAATACTTGTTCATTCATCCTCTAAGGATGCAACTGCACCCGTCGTTCGCCGTAACGCAATAGCCTTTCTATAGTTACAAGCCGATTTTCCCAAACTTTGACTTGATAGGAATTTGACTTAAGCTCTTGGCTCATCAATACCTGAAATTGAGACTGGAACCGAGTTAGAGAGGCTCTCGCCACTAGTAACTTACTAGGAGAAGGAGAAGCAGCAAGCTGATTTAAAGCACTGCGTAAAATTTCTGCCTGGTTGTTAAAATCTGATATTGTCTGAGCAGACCTTTGTAGTTGGTCATTTTGGAAAATAAACTTCCATTCCCGTTGCAGCGCGGTGTAACGGATGGCGGCAGATTGAAAAGGCTGGCGGTGAGGAATCGGTTCAGTTGTTGGGGATTGAACCCTACCTTGGGTGTTAATAAAGAGTTTTTGTAGCTCGTTGTTAAAATTCTCTGCGGCAAAGAGTGCGTAACCACTAACTGGCAAGTCCCTTACCAACTGGAGTTGATCGAATGCTCCAACTGTTGGCAAAGAAAGTAAGCGAATTCCCGGCACTAACAATGTAGCTCCCAATTGTTTAGAGGCGATCCAGGGTTGAGCTAGTCGTTGGAAGCTAGAAGTATCCAGAGCATAAGTCATGGGAACGATTAAATCTACATCTCCCCGCCTTGCCCAAACTTCCCAGTTTTGTTGAATTTTCTGAATCCGCTCTACTTCTGGCAGAGGAAATACTGCAACCGACAAAATCAAATTTGGTCGTTTTTGTCGCAACTGCTGTGAAACTTGGGCGACAAAGCTATCAATTTGCTCGGTGCGAAATGTCGTCCACTTTTGCCACAGTTCTGGTTGGCTAGGGGAAATATTTATCGGATCTACACCAGTAAGTTGCTGAAATTGCGCTCTTGCAGCTTTGCCATAGCCGTAAGTTCGACCGGCTGATGGATCTTGAAAGGGGTAGCGAATGTAGTCTAGTTGTAAACCATCGACGTTATAGCGAGTGACAATTTCATCGTACAGTTTGAGCAAATACTGCCGCACTTCGGGATTGGCTGGATCGAAGAATGGCTTAGTCTGCCCAATGGGAATCATGTTACCCAGGTTATCGTAGTTTGCCCAATCGGGATGAGCCGCCAGTACTGGCCCAGGATAATTAGGATTAGCGTTGATAATTTGATTGTGCCGTTGGTTGCCAGCAGCAAAAGTCCAAACCCAAGCGTGTAATTCCATGTCGCGCTCATGGGCTAATTTCACTGCTTCTGCCAGAGGGTCCCACCCATGAATTAATGGGTTTTGCTCTTTTGCAACTTGGCTGGGATAAATGGTATAGCCAGCGTTAACAGTTTCAAAGAAGACGGTATTAATCCCAGCTTGGGCTAGGCGATCAAAAATCTGAGCTAGTCCCGCTTTGCTACCAGCACGAACAATCGTCCCCCGATCTAACCAAACTGCCCGAATTTCTGGTTGAGCCAGCCTCCGATCAACAGGAAACTGCTGCCATAAAATCGTCTTCGCTACTAGCCACTGCTGACGAGCCAGAGCGTAGTTTTTTTGGGCAATCAATATAGGTAAGTTTTTGGCAATTACCCTTACTTGTGCCAAAGTTTGGTCTTTACTTTTGATTAGCCCCCCCAATTTAGTTGAGGCCAATTGCATCGGCTGCTGCTTAACAGATTCGGGGGTGTAGGTGTCCAGATGCCTAGAGAACTGCTTTTGCTCAGATATCCCAACGCCTTCATTAGCCGCATCAGCTGATACCGCTAAATTAGCACTTTCCACCCGACCAATCAGATTTTCTAGCTCTTGCTGGAGAGCGATCGCTTCGTTGTTATCAATCGGCTGATTGGAATTAGGTGCAACATCCAGACGCACCGCTTGTTCCAATTGGTCTATAGCCTCCTGAGAATTTGGGGGTTTGACTATAGTCAGTGGTCTAGGTATGGGAGCAGTGGCAGTTTTAGGAGGAGGAGATGAGGGGGATAAACTGCCTCTGGTCCCCTCTGTCCTTGGTGCAGCCGCCACCGTTGTAGAGCAGTTTTGGGAACCTCCTGGTACTTTTTTCATGCGATTAGATGGCGGTGGCGCTGTCAAATAGTGATTGAGAGCAGCTTTTAACCAAGCATTATCTAACTCGGCGGCTGAGACTGCATCTGTTCCCCAGCGCCAGCCCAAAAGGGTGGAACGCTCAGTTGTGACTACTGCGGCAAGATTATCTTTGGAATTCCAAACAGCAGGAGATTCAGTGCCCATATCATTAGGAATCATCACGCCGCCGCGTATTTTGCCAAAGAGTTGAGTTTGATTCGCCCATTCTGGGATATTGGTTTTTGCGGGTTTAATCTGTTCTATATCACTGAGGCTGAATCCCCAATAACCTCCCAAAAGCGATCGCAATAATTGGCGCACTCCTGGCGATGAGAGATTACCTACAGGCCCACTGGCAATCAACCGCCCTCCCTTACTCATCCATTCTTCTAGGGCGATCGCTTGGGTTGGCGTTAATGTCTCAACATTTGGCAAAAATAATATCCGGCGATCGCCCCAATCTGCCGCACTTTTGACATCATTTAGGGGAATTACACAATATTTCACCCCGATTGCCTGTAAGCGATCGCTTATTCCTGTCCATTGATTTGCATTTTCTTGGCCATACACTACGCTCAATGCAGGTTCTTCAGTCGCCGCCCTTACTGGCAAAATACTAAAACTATTTAAAATTAAAAAATTCAAACTTAAAATAAATAATCCAGCTTTTTTTATTTGTGAGTTTACGTTTTTATGATACTTTTCCTGATACTTCACTCCTGACTCCTCAGTGGATTATTTATTAGGGATTACTTCTTATTTATCATCTACCATCACAACAAATTACCTCCGAGAAACAACTGATCTTTGATAACTAAACCGGAACAGAATTTAAAATAGATGTTTTGATTAAATCTTCAACTCCTGCTACTGGGAAAATTTTTGTATTTAGTCTCCCAGATAATTCCTCAATACTCATATCATCTAAAAACACTAATTCACCATTTTTTAACATGACATTCGGTAGCAAAATCCCATCACCTAAATCTTCGCCTTCTAAATTTAAAAGCAAATCATGACCAGTTAATAATCCCGTTACACTGATAGTCTGCCCCCAATAATCACTACATAAAGCACGCATATTGACTTCTAAACCTTCAACCAAATTTAAGCGTTTCAAAATTGGTTGAAATGCTTTTTCTACGGCGTTGCCCACTACCCAAGTCAATTTCCTCTTAGGATAAACTTTTGACGGGAGTAATTCTGCCGCAACCGTGGCAAATTGCTTAATAAATAATTGAATCGAACCAACTCCGTTATCAATTTGGGGATATTCTTCATATTCAGATTCGCTGGGTAATTCCTCACCTGCAATCAAAAACCACTCATCGGCTAACCAAACAACGCTAGAACCGAATTGTTGGCGAAATTGCCGCGAGAGCATTTGCACTTGAGAAATCACTTCTTGGGCTTTTTCTCTAGTTACGGGTGTGAGTTCATCTTCTGGAGGCCGAAACCGTGTCAACCCAACTGGCACAACTGCCACTGATGCCACCGCAGGCACTTCACCAGTATGAAATGACGCTAAATCTTTGAGAGTTTGTTCCAGATTTTTGCCATCATTTATACTAGGACAAACAACCACTTGAGCATGAATTTGTAGCCGCCTTTCTTGAAACCATTTGAGTTGTTGCAAGATTTGTCCCGCACGCGGATTTTTTAGGAGTCTAATTCTGACTTCGGGTTCGGTGGCGTGAACAGAAACATACAATGGAGACAAGCGCATTTGCTCAATCCGCCCCCATTCTCTTTCTGATAGATTGGTAAGGGTAAGATAAGAGCCGTACAAAAAGCTCAGACGGTAATCGTCGTCTTTTAAATATAAGCTGGTGCGCTTACCTGGTGGTTGTTGATCGATAAAGCAAAATGGGCAACGGTTATTGCATTGAATTAAGCCATCAAATAGGGCAGTTTCAAATTCTAACCCCAAGTCTTGATCGTAATCTTTTTCGATTTCCAAACTATGAGTTTTACCAGCAGCGTCTAAAACTTCTAATTCCAAAACTTCATCAGCACACAAAAACTGATAATCAATTAAATCACGGGGATGTGTACCATTGATTGCAACGATCGCATCCCCGGCTTCAAAGCCAATTTCTGCAGCTATTGAGTCAGGAAGAACCTTGATAATTCGGGCAGGATGAATTGTAGTCATTGGGTATTGGGAATTGGGCATGGGGCATTGGGCATTATAGCGCTTCTGTGTTAAGTCCAATACAGACCTAACAAGAACAGCCCCAACCCTTGTAGCGTTGGGGAGTAACATTCAAAGCCTCCCTCCTTTTAGGAGAAAGGTCGGATTGTATTTCATACAAACGAGCGTAGGCGTAGCCCGTCGTAGACATCGCTATAGTCATTTGCTTTGGACAAAGGACAAAGACTAATAACTAATAGCTAAACCACGTCTATCTTGAAATCTGTAGTTCTTCGGTGATGAAAAGGATTTGCCCTCATCCCCCAACCCCGAATCCCAGATTTGAGAGAAGGGGAGCCAGAATTTCAAAGTCCCTCTCCCAAATTTGGGAGAGGGATTTAGGGTGAGGGCAAAAACTACGCTTATAAACTTAGATGAGGTTTATTATCCTTTCCAACCTGATGCGATCGCTAGTAAGATAGAACTACCAAATGCTAATCTATACCAAACAAAAACTAAAGTGTTTTTGGTTTGTAAGTACTTGATCAAGAATGCAATTGATAGGTAGGAAAAAATAAAGCTTGAAATAATCCCGACAATTAACAGTCCAACAATGTTATCTGGCAACTGGTGGGCTTGAAACAACTTGAATATTTTCAAACTTTTATACAGTGTCGCAATCGTAAGAGTTGGAAACCCTAACAAAAATGAGAATTTCGCGGCTGTATCGCGTTCTAATCCTAAAAATAAGCCAGTTGTCAACGTCGAGCCTGAACGAGAAACGCCCGGAATCAAAGCAAGTGTTTGTCCCAATCCAACTAAAATCCCATCCCGAATCTGCAATGACTCAAAACCTCGCTTGCGAGTGCCAATTTTTTCTGCCAAACCTAATATAAGTGCCATGATGATTGACATAATGGCAATAATTAATGCACTCTCCGGTAAAACGTCTTTCAACAGAAAGCCGAAAATTAAAGCAGGCAGTGTTCCTACTATAATACCGACAAGAATTTTCCACTCCTCACGTTGCCAGTCTTTGTCTTTTAGTGCTTCGATTCCACCTTTGACAATACTATAAATCAGTGACCAAAAATACCCCAAAATTGCGATAACACTGCCAAATTGAATTGCATCAACAAAATCTTTAGAACCTAATTCTTTCCAACCAAATATCTTTGTCACAATCAGAAGATGTGCAGTGCTGCTGATTGGCAAAAACTCTGTAATACCTTGAACAATACCCAAAATAAAAGCTTGAATAAACTCCATATGCAATTAATACCTTTTTCCGGTTCTAGACGTGATTATGAACATTCTTTAGTTGATGATGTTACTTTATATACTCTTTGCTGCACCCAATCTTCGAGAAAATTCAATTTTACTGATCAATAACATCATCGAAGACGCTGGCCATGTTCTTACACTCATCTCAATAAGTCAACGCAATTTTGGCAATTCATCAAACTTTAATATTTAGGGGACTAATGCCAGTTCACTTTTTAACTGTTAAATTTACCCTTACCTTTCTGTAATACCCATTTACAAGGCACTACATAGGATCTCTGTACATAGGACTTACGCATTTTATAGATCCCCAACCCCCTTAAAAAGGGGGCTTTGTAAATTCCCCCCTTTTTAAGGGGGATCAAGGTTTCAGATTTTGAATGTGTAAGTCTTGATAGTGCAACTTTAGTGGATTAGTCTGGCTTGGCGCAGAATGTTCCCTTTGGTTTGCGCCAGCGCTCCGCGAAAATTTCAGTATAATTAAAATCCCCCCCAGGGGTATTTAAAAGTGTGATATCTTCAAATAAGATAAAGTTTAGTAACAAATATTAAAAACTTTGATTAATAATACACTATCCTGCTACACAGCTTCTACCCCTTCTATTGATACCGACTTAGATTTAGCTGATACTGGACAGAATGGTATCAGGCAATTGGAATCTACACTCTCTTCTTCTGGCCGTGTCACTTTATCTATTTCTACCCGGCAAACTTGGTTAGTCTTTGCGGCGGCGGTGTTTTTGGTAACAGTACCAGTATTTATAGAAGCGCCAATAGTGCGATCGCTACCAAGTCTAAGTTTAGGGCTGACAGCATTTTGGGTGTGGCTAAGTTTTCGCTTAATGTCACGTCCTGCAACTTACGTCTGGGGGGATTTGCTCTTAGGATTTAGCTGGAGTTGGTTAGCCGGAGCGATTTACTGGGGCTGGTTACGTTGGGAACCTTTATGGCATCTGCCAGTGGAGTTGATCGGTTTACCGTTTGCTTGCTGGTGTTTGGCGAAGAATTGGGGCAAGGTGGGTAACTGGTTTTATTTAGGTTCTTTACTCGGTACAGTTTTAACAGATGTATATTTTTATATAGTAGATTTGATGCCCTATTGGCGGCAAATTATGAGAGTAGATGCAGATTTAGCACCACAAATTTTACAAAATGCCCTCATCCAAGTACAAACACCTTGGGGACAAACTTGGGCGATAATTCTCGCCTTACTGCTGTTAACAATCGGAATTTCCCCTTTAGGTCGAAATCAAAGACACTGGTATGCTTTTAGTGGCGCTGTTTTAAGCACAATTTTGGTAGACAGCCTATTTTTGTTAGCTGCGATCGCTGCCTAAATATTAAAAAATTCTGTAATATCAAAACCGAAACTTTTTCCAGCCCAGTCTACTGCACATCAATAATGATTAATTAGTTAAGAAATATTACATAACAGTCGATCACCATCAAGTCTTTTTTGATCGGGTTTTTGGTATTATAAATCGCCAGAATCAGCCACCCCGAAAAGGTTTCGTCTAGCTCTTAATGCTACCAGGATCATGGATGCAACCCTATTGCAGCTATGCAGGCACTCTTACCAGGATGAAAATTTTTGGCAAAAGTACAGTCAAACCCAGTAACGGCAAATATTGTGGATATTAATACGCTGTATATTAGTTTTTGATGACTGCTGTGTTGATTAAGCTATCAGGTTTTGTCTTGGAAGTTCTGTATGCTAAAAACCAGCGCACCCTGCGGGATCTTGCTACAGACTTCTCTGTTTGTCCTTTGTCTTTGGCGCTCTGACTAATGACTAATGACTGCTGACGGCTGTTAGCTTAAAACTTTTATTTCTGTTTGATGGAAAGAGGTAGAAAAATCGTGAAAAGATTAGCGCATTTATTAACAGTGTTTAGTTTGCTACTTAGTTGCTGGGGATGGTTGGGAACAACTCAGATAGCCCAAGCTGCTAGTTTCAACAGTTTTGCTTTTCCGCAAGTTCCAGTTCTGGCAATTGAGCGGCAGAATCGGGCAGACGCTAAACTAGGAACGGAATTTGGTAAAAAAATTGATTTGAATAATACCAACGTCCGAGCTTTTCAACAGTATTCAGGGCTTTATCCCACCCTGGCTAAGAAAATCATCACAAATGCTCCCTACAAAAAGGTAGAGGATGTATTGGATCTTCCCGGATTGAGCGATGGCCAAAAACAAACCTTGGAAGCCAACTTCGATAAATTCACCGTGACAGAACTAGAGCCTGCCTTCAACGAGGGAGACGATCGCTTTAACAACGGCATCTACAGATAACTGTTGCAGTTAATCTAGCAAATACCAGCCCCCTCCTGATTCTAGGGAGTGGGATAGGATTATCAGTTAGGAGTTATGAGTTAAAAATTCAAAACTTCTAACTCCTCACTTCTAACTCCTAAATCTTGTACAGACGCGATTAATCGCGTCTCTAACTCCTCACTCTTATAACTTCCCCATTACCTTGCCTCAGATAGATATTCCTAGCCAATTTGATGTCTTAGTAGTCGGCGCTGGTGCTGCTGGACTATACACAGCCTTGTGTCTGCCAGAATCCTTGCGAGTCGGCTTGATTACCAAAGAAACTGTTGCTTTATCCGCCAGTGATTGGGCCCAAGGTGGCATTGCCGCAGCTGTTGCCCCGGAAGATTCTCCCACGCTGCACATTGAAGATACGATCCGGGCAGGTGCAGGTTTATGCGATCGCACTGCCGTAGAATTTCTCGCCCAACTTGCCCCTAACTGCATACAATCGCTAGTTAACTTGGGCGTTGCTTTTGACCGTCATGGCCAAGCTTTGGCTTTAACTTTAGAAGCTGCCCATTCTCGCAACCGTGTTCTCCACGCCGCCGACACCACAGGGAGGGAAGTTACCACCACCCTCACCAACCAAGTATTACGTCGTCCGAATATTCAAGTCATTCAGCAAGCTTTGGCTTTGAGTCTGTGGATTGAACCCGAAAGCGATGTCTCCGACGGGCTACGCCAACGCTGTCAAGGAATAAGCCTATTTTATCAAGGTGAAATCACCTGGGTAAGAGCTGGTGCTGTGGTACTGGCAACCGGCGGCGGTGGTCAGGTATTTGCCCAAACTACCAACCCGGCTGTGAGTACGGGTGATGGGGTTGCGATCGCAGCTCGTATCGGCGCTATCCTCCGCGATTTAGAATTTGTGCAATTTCACCCTACTGCCCTGACTAAACCTGGTGCAGATCGCTTTCTGATTAGCGAAGCTGTACGCGGCGAGGGGGCGCACCTTGTCGATGACGAAGGACGGCGTTTTGCCTTTGACTACCACCCGGCAGGTGAACTAGCACCCAGAGATGTGGTCAGTAGAGCAATTTTCAGCCATTTACAACGTACCGCCGTTGATCTGGCAACTGCCCATGTGTGGTTGGATATGCGCCCCATCCCCGCCGACAAGATTCGTCACCGCTTTCCCAACATCATCAAAGTTTGTCAGCATTGGGGCATTGATGTTTTCCATGAACCAATTCCTGTAGCGCCGGCTGCCCATTACTGGATGGGTGGAATTGTCGCCGATCTGATGAATCGTACAAATATCAAGAGTTTGTATGCAGTGGGTGAAACCGCTAGTACCGGCGTGCATGGGGCAAATCGCCTTGCCAGTAATTCCCTGCTGGAATGTATTGTCTTTGGGGCGCAGATGGCTAATATTGAGTTGGAAAATATTGGGCTGCCCTCAGAAACACCAGTGTTGCCATTACGCAAATTTAGTGCTGATGGTAGTGAGTGGCAAATCCAGCAAGCACAGCTAGAAACACTTAGGGAGAAATTACCGCGTCTAGTGTGGGAAAATGCTGGTATTTGTCGGGAGCAATCAAGGTTGGAAACTGCGATCGCTACTATTAAATCTTGGCAACAAGATTTCGCTATCTTGCCTTTAAGTCAATTCTTGCTTGCTTTACGTCCCGCAGAACCAGCTACTTTTGACCTACCAAATGTTGAACGGCAATTGGGACTTTGGGCAGAAACCCGCAATTTATTAGATGTGGCTGATTTAATTCTCAAAAGTGCTGCTTTTAGAACCGAAAGCCGAGGCGGACACTACCGTTTAGATTATCCTCAACCAGATCCAAATTGGCAAGTCCACACACTTGTACAAACACATCATTGGTGGAAATCTCCACTATTGTCTTGATTGAAATTTGCCGAATAGCTAATTAGCGTGTGCCGCTACCATGCTGACTGTCGGGGCCACCATAATTTGGTGCGATATATATCTCTTTTAAATTTTCAGAATTGACTTTGCCGCCGATTAAGATATTACTGTTAGTAGCGCTAAAGGCATTAGCACTTGCAATACTGAACATACCTGTGCAAGCTGGAATTTCTGATATTAGTATGTAAGCACCTATAAAGAATATCATAAACTTTGTGATTTGGAAGTTAGTTTTCATAGCTTTCAGTAAATTTACTAGTTTTTTCTTGAGAAGTGTATTTTTTATTTTACAACGTATATTTACTGGCTTTTTTGGCAAAGAGATTTCAACTTTATTAAACCTTTGCTGCTAGTCTACAAGTAATAGTGGTATGTGCTTGTAGATCAACGTTAATCTGCTAGTAATAAACAATCTTTATGCTTAAGTATCATTATTAATATCCTATTTTTACATCAGTCTAAAGTTAGATATGTTGATAAATTCGTGTAAGTATTGTGCCTAAGTCACTATTTATTACTACTATTTTATAATCTCTTAAAGCTCGTAAGTAAAAACACTATATTTAGTGAATAATTAGGCTGAGAAAAATATCAAATAATACTTGTTTACTTCGATAGTTAAGATTTAATCACAGTAAAGATACATAAATATAAAACAATGAAATTGCGAGATTACAAAAATTTTAAAAACTATGGAACTATGCGATACCGCAATTACACTAGTAAGTACCAGTATATTCTTAGAAAGCAAAAATACTTACTTAGGACTTATGCAGAATATCTCTCAAACTCTGATTTCTCTGTGTCGCGCCAGTTGCTACAACGGGGGGAACCCCCGCAACGCACTGCCTTCTCTGCGCCTCTGTGGTAGCCTGCGGCAAGCCGAAGCGTCTACGTTATTCCGTAACTTGTGCGTAAGTCCTATTACTAAATTAAGTTAGTTTTCTCATTACCTCTGATGACTAATTCTTTTCTTACTTATGTTATTAAGTTTAGTCCTCAGGTAAAAAAGCCTTGCTAGGTCTCCATCTTGCCTAAAAAGCTACTGAGAGTATCCCAAATTGGCTTTGAACGCATTGCAAGTCCACATTCCTAATTTAAAGGTAAAAATACTGACTAAAGTGAAAACAATCTGGAGGCTTGACTCTTGTCTAATTAAGCAAACTCGTAGCGATTTTTACCCAGGTGCTTGGCACGGTACATTGCTGCATCTGCTTGTTCCATCAAAGTTTCACTGTCTTGACTGTTGTCTGGGTAGATACTAATGCCAATACTGGCAGAGACTCGGATTGTATCGCCGTCCAAAAGAATTGGCTTGTTAATGCTGCTTAAAATTTTTTTGGCGACTTTAGCAGCTATTTGAACATTAGGAATTGCCCGTAAAATCACAGTAAATTCATCGCCACCCAAACGAGAAACTGTATCACTAGCGCGTAAAGAGTTGCTAAGTCTTGCAGCGATAGTGATTAGCAAGCGATCGCCCATCTCGTGCCCTAGAGTATCATTAATCTGCTTAAAGCCATCTAAATCAATAAACAGCAGTGCCAGCGACAAGTTGTAGTGTTCGGACCAATCTAACGACTCGTAAAGTTGTTCAGCAAAAAATTTGCGATTGGATAAACCTGTTAGGGGATCGTGATATGCTAAATAACGCAAGTGGTCTTGTTTAAGTTTTAATTCATTGTTAGAGCGGAATAATTCATCAGCAGTACGCTTGAGATGTTGCTCATTGAGCTTGCGCTGAGTAATATCTCGAATGACCCCAACTAAAAACAAATTGCCAGCTGAGTCTTTGTGGAGCGATCGCTTAGTGGCAATTTGATGAGTCTGACCATCGGCATTTGTAAATTCTTCTTCGTGTTCCTGGGGTTGCTGAGTCCGAAAAACAACCTGATCCTGTTGTCGAAACACATCAGCTTCATGTTTAGGGAAAAAGTCATAGTCTGACTTATCAATTAATAACTCATTCGGATAACCAATAAATTCACAATATGCCTGATTTAAAACAATCCATTGGTGTTGTTGATTTTTTACAAAAATTGGATCAGGAATCGTATTGATTACATGATACAAAAATTCTTTGGAGCGTTTCGACTCTTGCTGGCTATGGGCAATATGACTGGTGATCAAAATAGCTGAACTGCCAAAGCTAACCAGTGAGGGAATGAGCGGTATCCACCAACCAGACAAGAAAGCAAGGTACGCACTCAGAGTTAATACAAAACAAGAAATTAGGATACTGAGCAGGCTTATAGCTGCGTGTCGTATCCGCCATGTCGTCATGGCTCCCAGATAAGACCAGATAAAAATCCACAAGTATTCCACTAAGTCAGGCCAGACTTTGAGTAATGATCGTCCTTGTAGAGCAGCGGAGATTAACTCACTAATAAAATAAGCTTGCAGTTGAATACCAGGCACAGGCTTTACCGTACCCATTAGACTGCTGGAGTAAGGAATGAATATAAAATCCTGGAGACTGGGTGCAGTGGAGCCAATGAGTATAATCCGATCTTTGATTAAGTTTTCTTTGACTTTATCAGCCAGTACATCTTTGATCGATACCTGGCTAAAATGACAAAATTCTCCAGATGAACTTTGACATTTGGGTTTGGGAAAATTGGTCAAAATTTGGTAGCCTCCAGCATCAGCTCCCACATAAGCACCATCATTAGCCTCAAAACGAGTAAATGCTGCCTTACCTAATTGCAAAGACTCAGGGTTGCTTTTTGCTTTGGTGGGAGTAATATCTTCTGATTTTAAATACAATAAACTCAATTTCAGGGCAAAACTTTCGTGTACCTGATTATCAACGTGCCAATACAACAAACTGCGACGTACTTTACCATCAAGATCATATAGCACGTTGTTAAAGCCCACTTGATCCTGATTTAATCCCAGTGGAGGCGAAACATTAATGTTTTTATTTTTGTCATTTGCTAATAGTTCAATACCAATCAAGTTGGGCATTGACTTATAAGCATTACGCAGTTCTTGATTACCAGGCTCTACTCGCAAATCTCTGTAGATATCTAAGCCAATAGCACGGGGTTTGTGGACGTTTAATTTTTGCAACAACTGGGCAATATTCGTATCTGGAATCGGCCACGAACCTACTTCCTTTAAATAGGTTTCATCAATGACTACGATCGTAATCCGCTCTTCTGGCGCTTCATCTGGACGTAAACAAAAAAATTGATCCAAAGCTGCCAATTCCAAAGATTGCAATAATCCGGTGAAGTGGAAAAGCACGACACAGACTGCCACCAGCGTTGCAGTCATGAATTCTCTGTGTCCTCGACTAAGCGATTGCAGTCTTAAGATTAACTTCACAAAACGCTTGCCTAGCTGCTGATTCATTCTCTATTTCCTATAGCTATTAACTATCGGGCTAAAATAGCTCAAGCCGGAGCTAAATAGAGTTTCTAAGAGTTCTTTCAACTCGGCAAGGTTCTTCAAGGCATCGTGGTATTTGTGATCTATTATCATATATATATTGAGGACAATTATATTTAATTAATTTCCTTCAGCTTGAGATATTTGCAGATAAAAGCTGGAGGAAAATTGGTAATTGCATATTTTCCAATACCTATTATCTATTGCAAAAAACAAAAAAGCCAACTAGAAACAGACTTTGCTGTATTCATCCAGTTGACTGTGGGTATTTCGGTGTAGGCTGACCAATTCATTGAAAACTGACGCTGAGGCTGACTTAAGTCAATTATTTGAAATACTTGAAGTTCCGAGAGCCTGTGTAACCAGAAATTTTCGCTAGTTCCTCTAAGCTTTGGACTCCGCTATAGCTTTTACTATTGATGATCCAAGTGGGGAAGCCTTCAATTTTTGCGGCTTTACACAGTTCTGGTTGAGCTTTGAGTCCATCGGCAGCGCACTCTACCCTAATATTATTGTTGATTATTTCCTCGGCTTCTTTACCAAAAAGCAGCTTTTGTTCATGGCAGTGAGGACACCAATAAGCAGTGTATTCCTTCGCGCCTACTTTCGCCAGCTGGCGTGCTAAGGCTATTTCTGCCTCACCAGAAGTAGTGGTAACTTCCCAACCGAACGCTGGGTTAGGGTTTTCCTTGGGAGTAAAGGAAATGTTTACGGGTTGTCCAGGAGTTCCACCAGCTGTAATATCTGATTTATTCACGCCAGCATAGACGCCTAAAGTGCCAATCAGCGTCACCATCCCCACAATAATGGCAGTAAAAAAGATTTGTCCAATATCTTCCCAAGTTCGACCGATAATTGTCAGCACCAAAAGACTGAGGGAAAATAAAGCTGAACCGATACAGTAAGGACAAATAGCTTTAATTTGAGATGCCAGCACGTACATTAAGTAGCCGCTAAAGACAGACATAGCGATCGCACCGCCCAGCAGCAGCAACCACGTCCAATTTTCCAATTGTTTGCGGCGATTGTTGTCCCCTGAGTTGAATACCAAAGGAGCTAAAGCAAATATCACCATACTGGTGTATGCCAAAAACCCAAACAAAGCTAATGGCTGGCCAAAAACTGTTGCCCAAGGACTGGAAAGGACATCATTACAGCCCTTGACACCAGCCTGTGCCATACAAGCTGCACTGCCTCCTGTTAACTTTTCTATAGTGAGATAAGCTGTTGTCAGGGCACCACATCCAGCGATCGCGGCAATCAATGGACGTGACCATTTATGAATCCAAGGAGTAGAACGGCGGCGAATCATAAACTGTTATTGGTTAATGGGCATTGGGCATTGGGCATTGGGCATTGGGCATTGGGCATTGGGCATTGGGTATTAGTTATTTCTCCCCATTGGGGATTGCGGATTGGTAATTGGGTATTGAGTATTATTTATTTATCCCCATGCCCTATGCCCCATGCCCTAGTTAAGAATGTAACTTCACTTGTTCTGCTGATTTACTTTCACCTTTGGAGTTCCAATTGCGACGTGCGGCTTCCACAAATTGACTGACGCGAATTGGGTCAATTGGTTGCTCTATGCGTCCGTGACGTTTCAGGGAACTGGAAACTATTACACCATCTGCTGCCTGCATCAATGTATCAATATTTTCCCAATTAGCCCCACTACCGATGAAGACTGGTGTGCCATTTGCTGCACCACAAGCTAGTTCTAAATCTTCTAAGTTAGGAGGGCTACCAGTAGCCCAACCAGACAAAATAACTCCGTCTGCTAAACCCCTTTCAATGGTGTCTTTGACGGCGACTGTGAGATTTGGAGAACTCAAAGGACGGGCGTGCTTCACTAACACATCGGCTAGGATTTTAACATCGCAGCCTAACTCCCGACGATAGCGGAGTAATTGATGAGCTTCTCCCTCAATTAATCCTTGATCGGTTGCCATTACACCTGTGAGAACGTTGACGCGGATAAATTGTGCCTGTACACAGCTAGCGATCGCTATTGCACTTTTGGCATCATTTCGCAAAACATTTAAGCCTATAGGCAAAGTCACCAAATTCTGTATCCTCTGCACCACAATGGTCATAGCACTCACAACCACTGGATCAACTTGGTTTTTGGTAAACGGCGCGTCGAAAAAATTCTCTACAATCAGACCATCAACCCCTCCACTTGCCAGGGCTGCGGCTTCTTGTTCGGCACGGTCAATCACCGCTTTTAGGCTACCTCCCCAACGGGGTGAGGTAGGCAGTGGCAGCAGGTGAACCACGCCAATAATTGGTGAGCGAATTTTAAATATCTGATATAAGTCCACGTCTTTAATCCGCCTCGCGGAGTCCAGAGTCCAGAATTTTTTGACTATTGAACGCCAGTTCAACGCCACTCCCGTGAATGTCGGGAACCTCCAAACGGGGGTGGCTCTTCAACGGGGGAAACCCCGCACGTGACTGGCTCCTCTTGACCCTTGACTCTTGACTTTTCATTAAATAGTCAAATGTGTTTTGTGATAGTCGGTTTACTAGCTTCTTCCTCAGATAGAAATTGGCGTGAAACCTCCCATAAGATATGTTAAGATAAAACTTGGCTACAAGAGGAGTTTTGCCACTCACTAGACGCAAGGCAGCTTTCCGTGGTTTAGGCGTCAGGTCCGCGCACAGTCGTAGGACTTGCCAATCGCCAGGGTAGCATTACTGCTTTATAGGCGTAGTCGCTTTCGTCGATTTCCCTGAGGGTAGCGACTTCTCACAACAAGCCCTTTGGGCGGCTTCCCGATGGGTAAGTTAACAACGCAGACGCTGCGGTAATGTAAAATACCAATAGGCAAACTGTTAAAAAACATTACAAGTGTCAAATGTACCCAAAGACACTTCAATTTAGCCTGGGGAACAGATTGATAAAAATATCATAACATGACCTCTATTTTTATTATTTATAGGGTCATAACTCCACTGACAGTTGGTGACAGTGGGAATTTGCCACTGTACTGTTTTCATGAGGATGCTGATAGCAAAAAAGCAAAGTTAGCGCCGGAATTTTTGACTAGAAGAAAAAAAAATGAAGATATTTTTAAAATATGGGTGACAAGCCAACAATTGCGATTTCTCACCTGGGCTGCGAGAAAAATCGAATTGATACAGAACATATGCTAGGAATGCTCGTAGAAGCAGGCTACGGTGTAGATACAAACGAAGAGTTAGCAGATTACGTTATTGTTAATACATGTAGTTTTATTGAAGCAGCGAGACTTGAATCTGTCAGAACTTTGGTAGAACTGGCAGAGGCAAACAAAAAAATCGTCATCACTGGCTGTATGGCGCAACACTTCCAAGAACAACTTTTGGAGGAGTTGCCCGAAGCAGTAGCCGTTGTGGGGACTGGGGATTATCACAAAATTGTAAATGTAATTGAGCGTGTAGAACAAGGTGAGCGGGTCAAAGAGGTTAGTATTGAGCCAACCTACATTGCCGATGAAACTACACCGCGCTATCGCACTACAACCGAGGGCGTAGCTTACCTGCGGGTTGCGGAAGGATGTGATTATCGTTGTGCATTTTGTATAATTCCTCATCTTCGAGGGAACCAGCGATCGCGTACTATTGAATCTATAGTCGCCGAAGCGGAGCAGTTAGTTAGTCAAGGGGTAAAGGAAATTATTTTAATTTCCCAAATCACCACTAATTACGGTCTAGATATTTACGGTCAGCCAAAATTAGCCGAATTACTTCGCGCTTTGGGGAAAGTAGATATACCGTGGATCAGAATGCATTACGCTTATCCCACGGGACTGACCCCAGATGTGATCGCGGCGATTCAAGAAACACCCAACGTCTTGCCTTATCTGGATTTGCCCTTGCAGCATTCCCATCCAGAGATCCTCCGCACCATGAATCGTCCCTGGCAAGGACGTGTAAATGATGGGATTATAGATCGCATCAAAACGGCGCTACCAACAGCCGTATTGCGAACAACATTTATTGTTGGTTTCCCAGGAGAAACAAGCGAGCATTTTGAGCATCTACTAGAGTTTGTTCAACGGCATGAATTCGATCATGTTGGTGTCTTCACCTTTTCCTCTGAGGAAGGAACTCCAGCTTACAAGTTACCAAATCAGTTGCCGCAATTGGTGATGGACGAGCGCCGATACCAACTTATGGAAATCCAGCAACCGATTTCCCAAAAGAAAAATCAACAGGAAGTAGGCAAAATCGTTGATGTCCTGATTGAGCAAGAAAATCCTGAAAGTGGTGAATTAATCGGTCGTTCAGGTAGATTTTCCCCAGAGGTTGATGGCTTGGTGTATGTCAAAGGCCAGGCAAAGTTAGGAACCATCGTGCCAATAGCGATTCACCACGCTGATACATACGACCTCTATGGTCAAGTAGTCAATAACTAAGTTGTCATTTGTCCTTTGTCCAAAGTCCAATTGTTAAATGACCCTTACAGATTGACCTTTATCTGAGGTCAACGCTGCAATGGCAGTTTTCATGAGGATTTACCTGAAACGCTGGCGGACTCGCTGGCATAACCTCTCCAAGAGTTGAAGCTACGCTATCGTCCTTGGCTGACTAATGACTAATGACTAATAACTAATGACTAATGACTAATCCAAAAATCCTTACAAAAAATTTAGGAGAATTAATGACTCTTTCATTTCAAGAATTAGGCATTTCCCAAGAACGTGTCGAACAACTAGAAAAAATCGGTTTTACTGAACCGACTAACATTCAAGTGCAAGCAATTCCTCAATTGCTTGCTGGTCGTGATGTGGTTGGTCAATCTCAAACTGGAACAGGCAAAACGGCAGCATTTTCACTGCCAATCATAGAGCGGCTGGATATTAATCAAAAAGCCGTGCAAGCCATAGTTTTAACACCAACTCGTGAATTAGCAATGCAAGTTCACGATGCGATCGCTCAGTTCATCGGCGATGAAGGATTGCGGGTGTTAGCAATCTACGGTGGTCAATCAATTGACCGCCAAATGTTACAACTCAGACGTGGCGTTCACATGGTCGTGGGCACCCCAGGACGGGTGATCGATTTGCTCGATCGCGGCTGTTTAAAGCTCGATCAAGTGAAGTGGTTTGTGTTAGATGAAGCTGATGAAATGTTGAGCATGGGCTTTATTGATGATGTGGTGAAAATCCTCTCTCAAGCGCCCGTAGATCGCCAAACAGCTTTATTCTCGGCAACAATGCCACCATCGATTCGGATGTTGGTGAACAAGTTCTTGCGATCGCCTGCAACTGTCACCGTTGAGCAGCCAAAAGCCTCTCCCAACAAGATTAATCAGGTAGCTTACTTGATCCCCCGCCACTGGACAAAAGCCAAAGCTTTACAGCCGATTCTGGAAATGGAAGATCCAGAAACAGCTTTAATCTTTGTCCGCACCAGACGCACAGCCGCAGAACTCACCAGTCAGTTACAATCTGCTGGTCATAGTGTCGATGAATATCACGGTGACTTGTCCCAACAAGCGCGGGAACGCTTATTACTCAGATTCCGTAACCGTCAAGTTCGTTGGGTGGTAGCAACTGATATTGCTGCACGAGGGTTAGATGTCGATCAACTCTCCCATGTGATCAACTACGACTTACCCGATAGTGCAGAAACCTACGTCCATCGCATTGGTCGTACTGGTCGTGCTGGTAAAGAAGGAACAGCAATTTCTTTAGTACAGCCATTTGAGCGCCGCAAGCAGCAAACATTTGAACGTCATAACCGCCAAAATTGGCAAGTGCTGACGATTCCCACACGCGCCCAGATTGAAGCAAAACACATTCTGAAATTGCAAGAACTAGTGCGAGAAGCTTTGACAGGTGAGCGTTTGGCTTCATTCTTGCCGATTGTTAGCGAGCTAATTGAAGAATACGATGCTCAGGCGATCGCCGCAGCAGCACTACAAATCGCTTACGATCAAACTCGTCCCGCTTGGTTGAACTCAGACGTAGAAATTCCCCAAGAGGAATCTTCCGCTCCTAAACCAAGAGTGGGCAAACGTCGTGAATCTTCCAGCGATCGCCCTCGTTCTGCCTGGAAATCAGATAGCAACAATGGTGAAGAAAGACATTCTTCTCCCAAGCCAAAACTGCGGACAAGTGGACACGAGTCTTCTGCATCCCCTAGTAAAAAGATAGGTTCACCTACAGCTAGGGAATCAGCTTCTTAGTTAACAGTTAGAAGTTAATCAATTTTGGATTTTAGATTTTTTCTTCAATCCAAAATCCAAATCTAAAATGGGAGAGTTGAGAGTTAAGAGTCAAGATTTTGACTTTGGCTCTTGACTTTTTGGCTTTTTGGGTAGCTTTTTCTACCAGTTTGTAGGAAGATAAATTAAAAATACGTGAGTTTGACGGCTCATGTAGTAACTGCCTAATTACCGTAAATAAAGAAACCTCTCCCTGGTTTTACTACGCAAAACCGTCCCTCTCCGACTCGGAGAGGGACGGACTTGAACTTTAGTTGAAGTCTGGGAGAGGTTCATCGAACTCACGTTAAAGATGCATTCTTCGTGGTCTTATGTTCACTATCCCAGACTTAGAGCAACTACAAGCAGAGCATCCAGAATGGCAGATGGAGCTAGTAGACGGAAATATACTTGTTATGGGGCCATCAGATTATCAGTCAGAGGAAATAGGTGCTGAGTTAATTAGATTACTCGGCAACTGGGTGCGCCCACAGAGACTAGGACGGGTAACTGGTTCTAGCGCTGGTTTTATTTTGCCTACATTAGAAACTGAAAACGGGAAAGAAGCTGATCACGAAAAACGAAATCTTCGCGCTCCTGATGTATCTTTTGTTCGTGCTGATAGACTTAAAACAAGCACGCGCGACTTTGTGGAACTGGTGCCTGATTTGATGGTAGAGATAAAATCTAAGTCAGACCGGATCAAACCATTAGTAGAAAAGATTCAGCTATTCTTAGAACTCGGATGTACAGTTGGTATCCTGATTGATCCTGACAAATTGACGCTCACAGTTTATCGACTCAATCAAAAACCAATACTTTTGCAGGAAAACGACAAACTAACACTACCAGATTTATTACCAGGTTGGGAGCTAGTAGTGTCAGAAATTTGGCCGCCTGTGTTTGAGTAGTTTAGAAATACTACAGCCAAGGACGACTAACTTGTTCTAATTCTCCAATTTCATCATCGCTCAATCTCCAGCCCAAAGCACCAGCATTCTGACGCACCTGTTCGGCTGTCTTCACCCCAGCAATGGGAATAACGTTACCCTGAGCAATTAACCAGTTGAGAGCAACTTGGGCAGGAGTGCGATCGTATTTTTCCCCGAAGTTGCGTAGTAAAGATATGACTGGGGCAATTTTTTGCAGACCTTCTTTCTTAAATCGTGAGTCTATTTTCCTCGCACCACTGGGGGTTTGGGCACCATCAATACTGTACTTGCCAGTGAGTAATCCTTGTGCTAAAGGACTATAGGCCAAGATAGTCACACCCAAATCACGGGCAGTTGTGATAATATCTTGACTTTCAACTTGGCGACTGAGTAAAGAATAGCGTACTTGATTCACAGCCAAAGGCACTCCACGGGCTGCCAATATTTGATGCACGTCTCGCATTTGCTCTGCTGAGTAATTACTCACACCGACTGCGGCAATTCTGCCCCGCTTCACTTCATCTGCTAGGGCATTCATTAAGGTTTTTTGACTTAAAAAGAAGGCAAAAGGCCAATGGACTTGGTACAGGGCAATTCGCTCTAATTGTAAGCGTTTGAGACTGTTTGTTAAAGCATCAGAGACGGATTGGGCTGTAAATCGCCACGGTAGGGGGCCAAATTTTGTAGCGATTTGCACAGGTTGTTGTGTCTGTTGCAGAAATTGCCCCAAAAATTTCTCGCTCTTTCCCGTTCCGTAGATTTCCGCAGTATCAAAGAAGGTAACACCAGCTTCTAAGGCTGCTGTGAAGGCTTCTTGTAACTGTTCTGGGCCATAGCGATCGCCATAATTCCAAAATAGTTTATCACCCCAAGCCCAAGTACCGATACACAAAGGTGTAACTGCTGGGCCATTTTGCCCCAATGTGATGGTTTCCACGGTTGCAAAATTTAATTTATATTTCTTTACTTTTATAGTCTATCGAAATGGTTGATGCAATATCTTCACAGTGCGATCGCTACTACTTGGCCATAGACTCTCACCTCTCTCCTAAAAGGAGAGAGGTGAGAGTCTTACTCCCCTTCCCTACAAGGGAAGGGGCTGTTCTTGTTAGGTCTCTATTGGACTCAACTGAGAAACGCTATATGATAGTTGAGTGTATTTACTTGTATTTAAGAATTAGATGATTTATCCTGCTTGGCTTTTTTGACTAATTCCATGTAGACATTAATCTCACTAATTTCTATATCATGCTCAACTCTGGTTACTTTCCATTTCTCCTTTTTTAGGTAAACTTCCTCTCCTACTCTGGGAGTAAATTGGAGATCATAGAACTTTTTTAGAAAATCTTTTTGGTTTTCTTCCCATAATATTACTTTGACTGGTTCTTTACTCATTGCTTATGCCTTTTTGGTTACTAGATGAAGGTAAGTAGTTTGATGACATACATCCGGCAAGTTTATCTTACTAATTCAATGGAATAGCGTAGTTAAAACCACATTTTAATATTAATATTTTTATATGTCTTGATTGCGTCAAATAAAGTTACAGAACAATACGATAATTCTAGTCAGCATTACTATTGGGTTTACTTTAAAATCTTTAACTCATCAAGAATATAGAATATCCGTTTCATTTTATCAATCTCTGGAGGTACAAATAGTGTTGTACCCTCATTGTAGTTGCTGGAGTGCGATCGCTATTTTAATGTGTCAAACAAAGAGTTATTGCAGTTGATTAATACTGATTCATACAGTCATTTAGCAACGCCAAAATTTTGATACTCCCTAATATACTTAAATGGAAAGGGGATTACGGTACTTTGCCCTGTGCGGACAAAATCAACATCCATAGTTTGAAGAAGTTGTCTGAATATCAGTTTCGATTCTTTTACCGCAACGATTTGACGGAGATGACAGGCATCTTTGAAAGAATAATCTTTTACATTTCGATCACCCACGAAATAATATGCTTCTTTTTCAGTTTCACCGAAATATTTTATATTGAGAGAAGCGTCAAATAAATCTTCAATATTTTCCTTCTGTTTTGAAAAAATCAACCTTATGTGATGTTTATTTAGAACATAGTTCCGTAATTCAGACGAAATATTTGAACTCTTTCCTAGACTTTTATTCATAAGCTTTTTAAAGCTATTTTTGTCTAGTTCATTGCTACCCAAAATTTCCAATTCATCGGAAAATCTCACAAGTTCTTCATTATCTTTCCTAGAACTTTCAGTCATAAATTCTTGTATCAATCCTGCCAAAGCGTTTCCACTTCGATTATTTTGGGGAAACTCAGTTTCGACTTCGTTGATAATAGCTTCAATTTTAGAAAGCTCAGGAATGGTGATTTCATCGCTACGGAATATCTGATTTATATCACCTGTATCAGAAATAACAAGACCTTCCAATGTCCTGGTTTTAGCTCCAGAGCTACTATCTATCATAGCATCTTTATATTTGTCAAATTTTTCCCAGTTAAATAGGTCTATATCTTCTCTTTCATAGAATTCAAAACTACCATTGGGCTGGATTTCCATAAAAATAACGTGATTTCTATCTTCATCCCAAGCAGCAAAAGTCCAAACTCCTTTTAATTCAAGTTTAGCCCAATCAAACAGGTTCAATGTTCGAGAGCTAATATCACGCTTTATAAGCTGTTCTTTTATAATTGTTTTAACAATAGCATCAGAGACATTTTTGGTCGATTCAATTGTGAGGTGCTGTCTGCGAAATTTATCTGTTGAAGGGAGATATTCGTCTTCCTGCCCCATCTTGTTATAAAAGTCAGCATCATGAATAATTCTAAAATTTAGAGGGTCTTTTTTATCACTTTTACCAACAGTAATTAGCTTTTCATCAGTGATATAAGGAATAAGTAATTGTTTGAGTGTCATTACTAAATCAGCAGATTCTTCATCATCCACCTTATCAACTATATGTATTGCCTGAGCATCAAGTTTCGAGTGCAATTGTTTTGGACTTTTAAGTAAGGTGTTCGTGAGTTCAATGCTGTGGTTGATTTCAATGGTGGAAAAATCAACGCTCATGTATTCAGATAAATGGTCTTGGATACTTTTGAAAACTTGATACAAAATACCTGCTCGGCTGTTCTCAAAGTCTTTGATACTTCCAAATTCAAGGAAATTAGTATGAAGCTTTTTGCCTTTTTTACCGCATTTTATATAAGACTTTGTAGGATCTGTATCTTTACCATCAGAAGGAAGCCACCTTCTCAGAGTTGCTGTGCCACTATGGAAAACATATTCAGGTCTTTTAAGAATTTTTTTTAATTCCACACCTCTATATTCTTTTAAGATGGAAACCTTTTTTCGATAAGAGGCTACATTAACATTCAATAAGAATTCGTTTTTTTGACTATCGTCATAACTAAGAGTTATTTCAGCAACACCGATGGCATCATAGAGTTTATCTATAAATGGTGGAACTTGAAGTAATGTTCCGGTAAGATTTGAAAAATGTAAATGCTTAAATCTTGATCGAGATGACCCCAAAGAGTTTATTAATAAGCGGGCAAGTGTTGCTTCACATATACATTCTTCATTTCCAGTATAAAAAGCCTGTGGCTCTACCTCAATTGCACATAGACTAGCAAATTTAGGATCTGTTCTCAGTTTTTGAAGTAATGCATAAGTATTATTTGATTTTTTTTCAAACATAGCATAAGCATATTTAGCATACCCAACGGACATAGCTTTATAATCGTCGCCAATAAGACGATCCAGTTCTTCTGCTCCCCACCAGTTGCCGTTTCGTTCTCGTTTGAATCGAGTAAAAACAAAGTCTTGTTTAATAGCATTAATATTAAAATCTATCTTAATTCGATTCGTAAAAATACTCATTTATGAAATTCCTTCAGAATAAATTCAATTGCTTTATTGTCAACTTTATCGTTTTTACAGAGATAAGGAACTTCGACAATTTTTCCGCCAAATGACGGAATTGGACGAAAGGGTGTATTTGAAGTACCAAGAATGTTGATGACAAAAACCTTTTCTGCCTTAACGATCGCCATTTTCTCACGGATTTTATCAATTAAGTCATCAGCTGGTACTGCAACCCGATCGTTCCATAACTTGAAGTCTATATAAATGTTCTGCTCCGTTTTGAAGTCAAAGCATTCAAATTCATCCACATCCAGTTCTAGCAAGTGAATATTTAAAAGGCTTTGAAAAATATGTTTCCCGCATACTTCGCCTAACGCCCCTTTATAAATATTGTTGAACATTGGAGGTGTCAGCATAAGTTCAGATTCAGGAAATTCTGTTGCCCAGCCAGAATCAAGGAACAATTTATGTAGAATATCGATTCTCATTAAATCTAAAAGACGGGCAGTTCCTTCACTCACTTGTTTAACTTCTTTTTTACCGTATCCATCAGAAAAGAAAACTTCAATTTCATCATAGTCATTTTCATGTGAAAAATAATATGAATCGGCAGGTTTTAGCAAATGAAGGTAAATACTATTCCAGTTTGGATTGCATTCTGACTTTTTGGTAATAGCGGGTTGATGGAGAGTTTGCTCTCTAAGATCCTGCCATTCTTTAATAGTCTTAGGTCTCCACGGCGTATTCAGTTTGCGGCGGATGTAAGCATAAGTCTGATTACTTATGTGGGATGCACGGTTTTGCGCTTCGATTAAATCTTCAGATTGCTTAGTCGATTCACCAGCTAATTCCAGGAGAGCAGTATATTCACGAACAGGAATAATATCGTCTGGCAGAGAAAATTGGGTTAGATGTTTTCGGATTGAAGCATCAGCAAGAATATGGATTGTTGAAGCCTTCATATTGGTTCGACATATCCGACCTATTGCCTGAATAATTATTTTATTCAAGAAGCGTGAATAAGCATTTGTCTTATATAAGCTGATGAAGTCCTCAGCCTTGAGCTTAGGCTTATATCTTCCTATATATCTATGAAAGGCTTCATCCAACTTGCTCTTAAATGTGTTTAGGGAAAAGGCTCCATTTTCACGAAGAAATTCCAATTGAAAAATGTATTTTATAAATTTATCATCTTCGAGATTATTCTCAAAAATATTTACAAGTAAATTAGTTGGTCTATCTAGATAAATCCCATTAATATCCATATCTGAATGATTGGGAAAGCTGTTAATGTGTATTGGCTCTAGCTTAGAAGGAATGCGAAACTGTAGATTTTGTCCAACTCCAATTGTTTGGTAGGTAGAGATAATGAATCGGCCTTTGTTATCTTTCAGATCATTTAGCAGTTTCTTTTTATTTTCGTCAAAGTTATCTCCCTTAAGCAGGAAAATCGTATCATATACACTACCATCTATGACATCTTTCTTGTCATCCAATAGTAATTTCGCGTAATCATACAATATATTTAGGTCGAACTGTGGATCAGAAGGCTGTGGTAATTTATTGAAGAGGCAAAGAAACGCATAGCAATCAGGGTGATCCAGAAAATATTTCCATGCAGTTAACGCTCTCACATAACGGCAAAATGAAAATTCAATACTCTTCTCATCATCATCAGTATTTTTATGACGAAGATAGTTCCATAAATCCTGTGCTGCTTCTCGGTCACGCAAAAGCTCCTCAAGCTGTTTGATTGCTTCCTTCTGCGAATCTGTTCCAATAAATTCAGTTTTTATGACAACTTGATCGTATCCTTTAGTTGCTTCATAATAGGCGTTTTTGAGCCTGATAATAGCATCTTCTTTAAGACGTATAAACGAATTTCCCAAACGGGATTTCAGATATTCCAGATCGTAATTTCCAATGTTGGTATAAAGTCCAGCAGTCGCAGAAATGCCTACTACCATAGCCTTTGAGCAAACTCCAGCCAAAAAGGATTCGGGTGTACGGCTGAAGTTGAACATATATATTTTCGATAAGGTATCATGTTCATCACTATCGACGATATCGTGGTAACGAAAGCCTGTATCATAGAATCCCTGACGCTGGATTGTTCCTTTGTCAGTTTGCAAGCCATAGGAAAAGTCATCTTCCAGAATTTTACTAGTTAAAAATTCGACATCTGTATCATCAAGGCGAAAATGATTAAGAACGCTCTTAACAGCAAATTCAAGGGAAAAGGCTTCGTTAATGCTCTTATTTTCGTCTTTCAAATGGCGATAGTTATCCGCTAAATACTTAATTCCTGTCTGAAAGTAGGTTAAAAATCCGGTTATCTTACTCAGTAGCTTGTGAATATCAACACCAGTTGGTTCTGTTTTAGTATCAGAAGCCTTAATCCAATTTGTAAGGTTTTGTGAATCTTCAATAATCTCGATACGCTGATGACGATCCATTACATTATGGAATTGATAGTCATAAAACAGAAAGTTCCTTTTCTTTGTAGAAAAGTCTTCATGAGATTTACAGGTATGCTGTAATTTATATGTGGTGAATATGTGATTAGCTTTCTCTCGAAAGGTTTCAATCCGTTGTCGCGGGGATAACCAATTTTTACCATTAGAGATTTTATGGAACCATTCAGATTCTTTTATAAGCAATTCAGGACATTCATTTTGCATAAGATGGCTATGAATATTCAAGAATCAATCAAGAAGATCCACTCGATGCTGTAAGCCGGATTTGATGATATTGTTGAGTACAGCTTCTTTGGTAGTATCAAACTCATCAATAAAAATAAGTGCTTTATCAATAAAGCGTTCATTAAAATAATATGAATTCTCAACAAGTGTCGTATTTTTAGCAATGAACTTATCTATACTAAGGAAAAAAACAGTTTTCTCATCTGTAAATACTGCGGGATATAATTTTCCAATCCATTGATATTTTTGATCATTCTTTATAGCTGAAAGGCGGTCTTTTTTTGTTTTAAAATTATTCTTTAATGCTTCTATAATAGTTTTTCGGAATTTTGGCTCAATATTTTTGCGAATTTCTGTTTCCCAGCTATCTTTAACTTCTTTGGGAAGTTGACGTTCTTGGAGTACTTTGATATGAGACTTTAATTTCTTATAACTTTCTGTCTTGAATTGATCGGGAATTTTATCATCAATTGCGAGTAACTGTTTAATAACTGTGTCAATATTAGAATTAATAAAAAGAACATACTTGTCAAATTCATCTTCCTTTCCGTCAGCAATAAAACGTTCTTTAAGTTCGTAATGTGGCAGATTTTTCTTAAGGTTGGTAATAAACAGTATTTTCCTTTTTTGAGCAGCAAATTCCTCGTAATTAGAATAGATAAAATTGAGAACAGTGTATGTTTTACCAGAACCAGTTGGCCTACTCAGGAGCAGCAGTCCAGGATTAATTTGTTTACAGTATTCGTTTAATATTTGTTCCATATCCCTGATAACCTTAGTAAAATTTGAGATGGTTGGATGTCAATGATATATCTTACATCTATATGGCGATCGCCAACTATGACACCAGTATTAGCAGTAAAAGCAGAAGTAAGCAACTATTTCAGTTAGCTGCTATTAATGGCCATGTAACATTTTGGCGCGATGCTTTACAATGAAGCGAAGAATCTAGCAGCTGAAACAGGGGATTTATTTATGTCCCACCCGACGCTCAGTAGCCAAGAAGTCGCCCGACGTGGAAAGGAACTCTATGAAAGAAGTATCCGTGCCAAAGTTGAGACAAAAGAGAACATTGGCAAAATTATCTCGATTAATGTTGAAACAGGAGATTACGAAATCGGTGATGATTTAGTCGAAACGAGTCTTCGATTACGATCCAAGCAAACTGATGCAGCACTTTGGGGAGAAAGAATTGGTTTTGATGCCGTTTATGCAATTGGTGGTACATTGCTCAGGACGGCACAGCGATACACGGGACTATATATATAGTTGGACTTCAGGCAAGAGACTGTTTCAGACGGCGATTTAGACCCCGACTGAAACAAAGCCACGTATACACAAAGGCGAGTGCATCTGAATAGAGTTGCGGAATTAAACCCAAAAATTACGAATTACGAATTAGTAATTAATTAAATGTCCATTCTATGTACTTGACTGTGCTGCAAGCTGGACAGCTTCTATATCAACATTGAGGTGTTGAGCAATCTGCTCCACACTCATCCCTGTTTTTAGTAACAGAGGCACGGTAAGTTTCAACATTTCAACTTCCCGTTCTTCTCGACCCTCGGCTTTCGCTTCCTGATAAACCCTTGTTTGCTCCAAAGTCAATCCCAGCATAGCTTCAACTTCCTCTCTACTCAACGAAGAAAACTTATAAACGGCAATTGTGGTTATGATGTCTAATATTTCGTTTTTCGGCAGTGTGTCCGTTGACTCTAATTTTACCCGCTCAATCAATAGACGAGCTTGCTGTGCCATCACTTCATCCGATGCTAGAGTCAACTGCATCAAGTTGATACCTATTGGCTGCTGATTAGTCGCGCCTAACTCATCTAAATAGATTCGCTGCACTTGGTCGCTGTTGAGAAATATTCGATGAGTTTTTTTATCGCTTGGTTCCAAAGAGCGTGATGAAAAAATTACCACACAGTACCAGTCATCGTACTGAGAACGATTCCTGTTCAGGTACATCATCGACTCGGTAAAGAACCGATGGTAAAGAGCTTCATCTTTTTGGAATTGAACTTCAGCAAAAAAGATCACCCTGGATGTTGCATCCTCTGGCGGTAAAAACACACCATCGATGCGAAAAGCGGTTTCTTTGACTTCAAGTGATTCAAATCGATAGTTTTGCCCTTGCAGAGGAGGATTATCAACTAGTTCAAAGAGTAACCCAGGAAAGCGCTTAAAAATTTGATAGTAAATGGAGTCTCGTTTCACTACTTCATCCTAAAATTGTCTCGTTATCTGTAGGCGTAGCCCGTCGTAGACATCGCGGATTACAACCAAACCATAAAGATTAATCCTAACTTGGCTGAAGCATACGCTAATCGAGGTGTATAACTGCTTGCTAAATAACTGCGATGCCTGTGGCGGGTGTTCGCGTAGCGTCTCGTTGGCGCAGCCTCTCGTAGAGAAGAGAAGCCATCGCAAGTTCCACTTTTCGTTCGCTGATTTGGAGCGGGTAGGGTTTATCTTTATTTAAAGAGAGAGATTAAATCCGATAAACTATACGAAAAAGTAGCTATGGCAAGCGGTGAAGTATTTGATACCAAAACAAAATCCCTATCTCTGCCAAAGGTAAACCTGCTGACGATGTTCCGGCTGGGTTTATTTCAGATGGGGTTGAGCATGATGTCCATTTTGACTCTGGGGGTACTCAACAGAGTCATGATTCAAGAAATAGCAATTCCGGCGACACTGGTATCAGTAGTTCTAGCACTGCCCTTATTTGTTGCTCCTTCGCGTGTCTGGTTCGGCCAGATTTCCGATGCCAAGCCGTTATGGGGATACCATCGCACGGCTTATGTTTGGGTAGGCGCAGCAATATTTGCGATCGCAGCTTTTTTAGCTGTACAAGTAATGTGGCAACTCAATAATGCCGCAAGTAGTGCAGGTGGTTGGACATGGACAACCCAAACAATCGGCTGGACAGCACTTTTGGCTTTAGTTTTTGCTATATACGGTCTAGGAATTTGTGCTAGCGGTACTGCCTTTGCTGCTTTGTTGGTGGATATATCTGAAGAAGATAACCGTTCCAAAGTGGTAGGTGTGGTTTGGTCGATGCTAATGGTGGGGATTATTGTTGGGGCAATTATTAGTGCTAGCTTGTTGAAGCAATTAACGCCAGAAGCAACAACCGCAACCTTGCAGGCGGCGATCAATAGGCTGTTTACTATCGTCCCAGCAATTGTATTTGGTTTAGCGATCGCAGCAACATTAGGCGTAGAAAAAAAATACTCCCAATACTTAAGCCGTTCCACAGTCGTAAACCGGGAAGATAGCATTACTCTGGGCAATGCTTGGAAAATCTTGACAGCGAGTCCACAAACAGGTATATTTTTCACCTTTTTAGTGGTAATGACTATCAGCTTGTTTATGCAAGACCCAATTTTAGAACCTTATGCGGGTCAAGTGTTTAAAATGCCCTTAGCAGAAAGTACCAAACTGAATGTTTTTTACGGAATTGGTATACTGATTGCCTACGGCGTTACTGGCTTTTACATTGTGCCGCGTTTGGGTAAGCGCAAAACTGCACGCTTGGGCTGTATATTGGTAGCATTCTGTTCTGTATTGCTAGGAATATCAGGATTCACTGCTAATCCATCCTTCCTGAAGTTAGGTTTGGTATTGTTCGGTTTAGCCACTGGTTTCTTAACTACGGCAGCAATTAGCTTGATGTTGGATCTCACAGTTGCCGAAAGCGCAGGTACGTTTATTGGCGCATGGGGACTAGCGCAAGCTATGGCTAGGGGAGTGGCGGTAGTGGCAGGCGGTGGCATTTTGGATATTGGACGCAAGCTGCTACCTAGCCTAGAGTTAGCCTATGGACTGGTATTTGCTCTAGAAGCTGTAGGAATGGTGGTGTCGATATGGTTTCTGAATCGGGTGAATGTGGCAGAATTTCAAACAAGTACAAAGCAAGCGATTGCTTCAGTTTTAGAAAGCGATTTAGACTAAACATGGGGCAAATGACCAATGACCAATGACAAATGACAATTAACCAATGAATGATTTTTGGACAACAATTCTTGATTTTGCCCAAACTACGACTACCAGAGTCGGCAAGCAGCTAATGCAAGATTTTGGGCAAGTACAGGCTTCGCAAAAAGCTGATGGTAGTTTGGTGACGCAAGCAGATAAATGGGCAGATCAGGAAATTCGGGATGCGATCGCTTCTAATTTTTTTGGTTACGGCATTTTGAGCGAAGAGAGCGAACAGTCATTTCCCGGTACTGAGTGGTGCTGGGTAATTGACCCTCTGGATGGTACAACCAACTTCACACGCGGCATTCCCATCTGGACAATATCTCTGGGTTTACTGTATCGAGGCACACCGATTTTTGGTTATGTTTATGCACCAACCTTAAATCAAGCTTTTCATGGTTTCTGGGCAGGTTCATCTGGTTTAACAACACCAACAGGAGCATTTCTCAATCACCACCCCATCCACACCAGTACTGATAGTCCCAGCAATAATCACTTTTTTAACCTCTGTTCCCGTAGCACCGCAGTCATCCAAAACGGCTTTCCCTGCAAAATTCGGATGTTGGGTGTGGCTAGCTATAACTTTTTGATGGTTGCTACTGGGGCTACTCTCGGTGGGATTGAGGCGACACCAAAAGTTTGGGACTTAGCGGGGGCTTGGGTAATCGTCCAAGCGGCTGGTGGTGTTTGGTTATCGCCCAAGTCAGAACCGTTTCCATTGTCACCAGGAGAAGATTATAGCGATCGCTCTTTTCCCACCCTTGTTGTCAGTCGTCCGGAATTAGTTCCGGTATTTCAACCTTTTCTTGAAGACGTAAAAATTTAATTTGCCGCTCTGCTGCCTGGAAACAGTAATTTTCTCACCAGCCTAGTGGAGGCGGCATATCGATATTAAACTTAACAAAACTCTAGTCAAACAAAGAATTGAGTATAAATAAAGCTAGTAATAACCCTGGTATAAGTGCAAGACTAGTGTAGTTAATAGTTTAAGTATTAATATAGCTTAGGTTACACTGGTTAAGTTAGTATGAAGAATTTTATGTTATCTAATCTAGATTTAATTAGAGAGTTTGTGCAAAACTCTATCCAGAAAAAAGAAGTTTTGTTGTCAAATCATTCTTTGACAGCGCAAACAGTGTATAATACCAACCAACTAACAGCGAAATCTGAAGGCGTAATTGCCACCGTTCAACTATCTAACACGCTATCTGAATTCTTGATTTATCGAAAATCATCCCAGTGGGAATTGATAAATGAGGCATTAGCAGAATATGGTTATCTCCTCAAAGGAGAAGTAGATAGTCGCGGTTTCTATCAGTGTCAATACTGCAAAGTTCCCAAAGGCTATCAGATGCACTGTACTAAATCTGTACTTCTATGGCGAGCTTGGTGGAAATATCGCAAGTATAATTTAATACCAGGAATTCCGTTGGAACTTTTGATTAGAACACGAGATTCATGGTATCCAATCCGAGATTTAATTATTAGTAACGGACTTCTGTATATCAAAACCTTAGGAAGTGAGATATCACTTGATTCAGATGACTTGGTTACTTGGTTAAGTAAAATTGACGACTGAAAGTGAGTAATTGTTCAAAAATGTTGAGATTTTTTTCGGTTACTTTGAGACTATGACTGTAACTGGTTTTTAATAAACTGTTTCATCTTCTTTCCGCCACGCTGGATCAACAATACAAATAAATATCAGAGGTTCGATACCAGAGTTAGAAATAAATTGCCGTGTATTAGGAGGAATATACACAGCGTCTCCCGGCTGAACTATCTGGGTTTCATCATCAATGTGCATTTCTCCCGTGCCACTGAGAATATAATAGACTTCTGAGGTAGAGAGCGAGTGGGGTTGAGAGGTTTTTCCTATTGGCAGTGTTGCATGAGCCAAACTATAGCGCAATGACAGAGGTTGCTTATCTGGATGTAGAAGTTCTCGCAGAATGGTGTTATCTCCTGCGATAAATTCTGGACAGTCTTGAAGTTTTTGAATTAGCATGAATCAATTTTTGATTTGAGGTTTTCAATCTCACTATAGAAGTATAAGCCTACTTTCCTGACTTCATTTTCTAATATACAAAGATTACCATACAAAGATTACCAAATATATGAATGCCTATATTGGGCTGCCACCAATAATCATCAGTATTCACTTATGGCAGAACCGTAATCAGGAGAATTTCTAGCCCGAACGAAAATTTAAAGGGGGTTTGGGCTGAAGTTGACCAAATAATTATTAATTCATAATTCATAATTAAAGAATTGTGATGGCGCAACCTCAGTTATTGATAAATTGCACCATCAGGCATAATTGCCCCAGCTAAGTTAGCACCAATTAGTTTAACTAGAAGGCGTTCGCCAGAGCGAATCCGCGCTCCCGTCAAGTCAGCTCCGCGCAAGTCAGTGCCACTGAGATCAGCTCCAATCAAATTAGCACCACGTAAATTCGCCTCCCTGAGATCCGCTAAAAGTAAGTTTGCCCGAAATAAATTTGCTTCCGATAAATTCGCACCTCTGAGGTTGACTTTGTGCATAAAAGTATCACTGAGATTAGCACCACTCAAATTGGCATAACTCAGATTTCTGCCAGATAAGTCTTTATTGCTCAAATTTGCCCGACTGTAGTCTTTGCCACTCAAGTCTGAGTTTTGCTTTGGTGGTTTCTGGGTTGTTTGAGATGGTTTTTCTTCTTGAGGTGGCGGTGAACTAAGTATAGTTTGATGTTTGATTTTTAAAGAGCGCAACTTTTCACGAGCTTCATTTATGGCTTTGAGCTTGTCTTGTGCTTTCTGCTGTAAACGGAGATTGTCTTTGGGAATGCGATCGGGATGCCAAACAAAAACTAAATCTTTGTAAGCCTGGTTCACTTCCTCAAGTGTTGCCCCAGGCTCTAATTCCAAAACTCTATAGTACCGCTCCAGATCGCTCATACGATATTTTAATGGACAATCAACTTAATTATCAGTGATGGAGCCATCTATTCGCTGCATCATTTGTTATTAGTCATTGGGCATTGATTTCTCTGACTCGCTCATCTCCCACCCGACGGGAAACGAAAGCTACATCTCTCCCAGTCTTTATTCTTCTCTACCAGACGCTGCACGTAGCTTGCTTCCACGTACTCCTGCGGAGGACAAGCTACGCGGAGCGTCTCGTAGAGAAGTGGTACGGCAAGGTGGCACAGTGATCCCTTCTCTACGAGAGGCTACGCCAACGGCAAGCTCAGGGTAAGACCTGTCGAACTGCTCAGTGACTACGCGAACAATGCGTGAATTTTGAATGCGTGAATTTTGAATTGATTTCTCCCTCATCTCCCTATTTCCCCATTTCTCCATCGAGCGATCGCTCTCAAATATGCTCCAAGTGGAATCTGATAGACTTCAATAAAAATCCAAACAATAATTGCTAAATGTGATAAGAAAGTTAATATCGTCCAAATATATGGCATCCAAGTAATCGGTTCCTTGAGATTAGCAGGAAAATAGTAAGCTACTATGCCAATTAGAGTAGTAGGAAGAATTACAAAAATTGCTGCTGCTAGTCCATAACCCCAACATAATTCCACACCTTCCAACTGGCCTTCTGTCCAACTAAACCCATTCCAACGCCAACTTAAGGGTGGTTGCCTAGAAGGCATCTTGATTTGCTGTCGTTCTAAGTTGACTGTAAAAATTTCCTGGCAAAAGTCACAAGCCATAGCTTCCATCAATGGCATATGAGAAATCTTACCTATCCGACAGACTGGGCAGGGGTAAACTCCATAATAGTCGAAAGATTGGGCTAAGATTTTGGAACTGAGCATAATGAAACCGATGATCCTAAAAAGTTTATCTGGTCATGAGGACTTGGGTAAGAATAATCTATGGCGATTCTCAATTGTCTGCAATCAATTTTCGTAAGGTGATCTGACAAGTCAGGAGAATTATAATTTTAATTTCTTAATCCTGGCTCTTTGAACTTCTGAGGGACGGAAGCCACCATTTAGAGTTCTCTCTGATTACCTTGAGTTGACTGTATTCTATTCATTAAAGAATGGCCATATTCGGAATTTTTAGATTTTTCACTATTGATTTTTAATCAATTACACTACTCATTAGTCATGACACAACAATATTTGTAAACTTATATAACTATGGTGATATCTAATCACAAGCCACTTTCTTCCTTTAGGCAAACAAGTAACTACTAACGCCAGGCGTAATTCCAAATTTCAAATTCAAATAGGTATACAGCGTAAGGGTTTCCTGGTTTCTGAGCTTGCCGTTGGCGCAGCGTCTGGTAGAGAAGTATTGATTTGGAATCGGTGGTTTATTTACGCCAAACTGTACTAGTCTTGACTTCCACAGTTCTACTGAGTCTATCGCTTTTTTATGGTTTGTGGGGGTGTTGACACCGCCTACTCTTCCTGGTAATCTTACCAGACATAGGTATAATTCTTAAGTTTTCCAGCAAAAGCCCCACAAATGCTTAACACAAATTCCTAGTTTTATTTTTGGTTTAAGGTGGTTCACCGGGAGTGAATCGACAGAAAAATCTGTTTGTGATGTTCGTCAAGCACTTTCTTTAAAAGATATGGTGCATTTAGTTGATAGTTTAAAGCCTATAGCAACAGCCCTTGGGCGCAATATATCAGAAGCGATCAGGGCGGGTTTTAAACCTGCCCCGATTTTTTGTGCTGCTTAAATCTCTAGTTGAGAGCGTAGTTTACCGCCCTAGGCATCGCTTCTGTTGAATATCTGAGTCAAAAGATTTATTTTGAGCATCAGGACAAATAGCGATCGCCTTCTTGACCAAAATAGCAACGGTGGGCAGAGCAACTAAATTCATTTATGGGGGCTAGCAGGAAAGCGAATTTATTCGCCGTCCCTATTCCTCTATTTAGGACTTACGCACAATAGATCCCCCAACCCTCTTAAAAAGGGGGCTTTTATAGATCCCCCCATTTTTAGGGGGGATCGAGGTTTCAGATTTTCAATACGTAAGCCCTGTATTAATTCACTTGCACTGATTCCCCGTTGAAGTGTATTTTAAAATTTGCCATCAAATTTTTAGATCCTCCCTAGTTCTTTTAAAAAATCGGCTAAGGGGGATCTAAAAAATTAGAGAACAAAACCTATTCTGAGTTGCGATGCCAACTTTTAGTGCAGCCAAGTTACCTTGACTCTAGCAAGCGGGGATAATTACCTTTTAAAAAAGCTAAGGCTGAATTTAGTAACAAGACTAGTCCAGCAATTTCAGAAATGAACTCAATGCTTGAATGGATAACTAATACTATCAACTATTTTGGCTATTGGGGAATCGCCCTACTAATGTTCCTAGAGAACCTCTTTCCCCCCATTCCTTCAGAATTGATCATGCCACTGGCTGGATTTACAGCAAGTCCATATCAACCAGGAGGGGCAAAGCTGAATATCATTGGTGTGTTTTTCGCAGGACTTTTGGGTTCTGTATTGGGCGCACTTATTTGGTATTATCCGGGTAAGTTTTTAGGCGAAACCCGTTTGAAAGCTTGGGCTGATAAGTATGGCAAATGGCTGGCTATATCTAGTAAAGATATCACCAAGGCCAAAGAGTGGTTTGACCGACAAGGTAGAAAAGCAGTATTAATTGGTCGTCTTGTACCCGGAATCCGTACCTTGATTTCTGTTCCCGCAGGTATCAGCAATATGCACTTGCTACCATTTTTGTTTTACACAACATTAGGTAGCGCTGCTTGGGTGGGTTTGCTAACATACTCAGGATACGCGTTGGGTAGTCAGTATGAACTTGTGGACAAGTACCTTGCTCCTGTATCCAAAATCGTACTTGGGGGTTTGATTTTGGCATTTGTTTTCTGGATATTCAAGCGCCAGTTAAGAAGTACTAGAAGATGAAACACGGCCGCTTTTGGTTTGAAAGTAGTGAAAGCAGGGGTTACATCTGGCCAAAATTCGCCTACACTATGCCAAATAATACTAGATGTATGTTCGCATCCACCAGATGTATCGCCGGAATTAATTTTTGGCGTATTTCTAGCTACACTTGACCCAACCTAGAATTTCTGGTTGCTCGTATTTTTGTAAGATCAGCATGACAACTTTTTACAGTTAAGTTTGAATTAGGAGCTTTCATGACAGACCAACCTTCCGCCGCTACCCCAATGAATGCCGCCGCTATACCGATGAATAGAGTCTCAGCATCGACTCCCATCAATGCTGTGACTCCTACCATCCCAGTCGCAGGTGGAAAAACTATTCTCAGTGTTGATTTAGGCAGAACTTCCACAAAAACTTGTGTGAGTCGGGAACCCAACAATGTGGTGTTCGTACCTGCCAACGTGAAGCAGATGTCAATAGAACAAGTACGCGGCGGTGTTTTTGAAGCCAGGGCTACTGACCCCTTAATGGATTTGTGGCTGGAGTATCAAGGAAATGGATATGCTGTTGGTCAACTAGCAGCAGATTTTGGGGCAAATTTAGGAGTCGGCCAATCTAAGGTAGAGGCGGCACTGGTAAAAGTGTTAGCAAGTGCTGGCTACTTCAAACTCAAAAATGATATTTCAGTCGTACTGGGTCTGCCTTTTCTTTCCTTAGAGCAATTTGAAAAGGAAAAAGCACAGTTGATTAGCCAAGTAGGTGGCCCTCATGTGTTGAACTTCCGAGGCGAATCTATCTCGCTGAACGTCAGCAAAGTATGGGTAATGCCAGAGGGTTACGGCAGCCTACTATGGTCTGAAGCTCAACCAAAGAAAAGCCCTGGCAGTCCCGATTTTACAAAAATATCGGTAGCGATCGTCGATATTGGACATCAAACCGTCGATCTTTTGATGGTAGATAACTTCCGTTTTGCCAGAGGTGCTTCTAAGAGCGAAGACTTCGGGATGAATAAGTTTTATGAATTGGTGTCCGCCGAAATCGAGGGAGCAGATAGTCAATCTCTAGCGCTGATTTCTGCGGTGAACAAACCCAGAGGTGAACGCTATTACCGTCCTAAAGGTGCTAGCAAGCCCACCAACCTAGATGATTTTCTTCCTAACCTCACGGAGATGTTTTCTCGTGAAATCTGTAGCCGTGTGCTAGCCTGGTTGCCAGAACGCGTCACTGATGTGATTCTGACTGGAGGGGGTGGTGAGTTCTTCTGGGACGACGTTCAACGTCTGCTCAAAGAAGCAAAGATTAATGCTCATTTAGCAGCACCTTCCCGACAAGCGAATGCTTTGGGGCAGTATATTTATGGAGAGGCACAATTATCCTCAAATCGCGCTGCTAGGGCATAAAGCTGATGTTCCAATGGTCAAAAAAGGTAGTTAAATCCGTCACGTTCAACCCAGAGCTTGCTGATGAAAGCTTGTTAGCGCAAGTAGAAAGTTATTTGGAAAAACAACCAGACAAGACTTTCAGTGACCTCTGTAAAGAAGCCTTGTGGCAATCTTTATGTGTACCGGAATCTGTACGACCTGCTCCACAAACAGCAGCAATAACACCGATTGAACAACAAATTGGTGAACTGCAACGTCAAGTGGCTGGACTTGAGGAACGTTCTTTTGCTAAGGGATCTAATCGTTTGGAGGCGATGGAAAACCATCTACTGCAACTTTCTCAACAAGTTGCACAACTGGCGCTCATAATCAATGATCGATCAATTATTCAGTCTCCATCTCGATTAGAAGTAGTAAATAATACTTCTTATACTGTTGCTACCCCTCCTCAAGAGGTTGACCCCTTAATCAGTCGCCTTAGTCAGTTTCTGGATGATTTTTAAGAAACAATCAGGTTTGTGAGCAGATTTTGCTCCTCTCAACAATCCTTAATAGTTAATACTATTAAGGATTATTAATGTTTATATATATTTTGTATAGATATAATATTTGGCAACGAGCCACTACCCTTCTCTACGAGAGGCTGCGCCAAGGAGACGCACTCAGGTTCGGGAACCCGTTTTACGTAGATGCATAGATGCAGCTAATCAAGTTATCTAAAACGAGCGATCGCACATCAATTTTTAGTGTGAGATCAAAGGGGGATAAAGTATTATTTAAGACTATAGTATAAAGTTTTTCACTTCTAGGAATCTACAGCAGCAAATCACCCAGTTATACTGAGATAAATCAGTGTAATTCAAAACACCCTTTGAGGTCAGTTTACATTTTTCACTATGAGTAATATTAGTTTTTGGAAGCCTGCTTATCAGCTTTTTAAGCCAGAGGAACCACTTACTACACCTGAAGAACTGAGAAATTTTTATGTCAAGCGAGCTAACAGTCCTGTAGAGAATTTAATCACTTTCTTAGATATGGAAGACGACCCAGCTAAATTTTTACTAGCAGGTCACAGGGGCGGTGGCAAAACTACAGAATTGCGGCGATTAGAACAACATTTTAACAGCAAGTATACAGTAATTTGGATTGATACTGTAACTGCTCTCGACCAGTACAACATTGGCTATGCTGAGGTTGTAGTCCTAATTGGAATTCAAATTTTTGAAAAAGTTATTCAACGATAGTGGCGTTTAAAAGACGATTTATTAAATGATTTACTCGAAAGTCTAAAAACTGTAGTTTATCAAGATGAAGACGCTGAAAATAGTGGTCTTGAACTTCCAGAAATTATCAAAAAACTAGGTTTGATTCTTAAACAAGGTCTAACTAAAAAAGTTACTACAACTCTCAATATTCGTCCGCAGCTTAGTAAAATCATTGAGCGAGTTAATGCCATTATAGAAGCTGCCGAGAAAAGAAACAAGCAGAAGTTACTGGTGATTGTAGATGGTCTTGACCGACACGATCAAGTTACAGCGTTGGAAATGTTCGCTAGTCCACTGCTGACTGAGCTAATACCATTTCTTTGTGAGGCTGCGCCAAATTTTCTTGGCTTATTCTTTCTTTCTTTGTGTCCTTTGCGCCCTTTGTGGTTCGTTACTCATATAATTTGACGCATCTTCATACAGAATTGGTATAAGTTGCCATATTATATATGCGATTCCCATTTCACTCAGGTATTCTCCAAGCTTTCGTCAACCAATGGAAAGCTTTCAAAAATGCTTAGATTTAACTAATGCACCAGTATTTGAGTGCGATGAAAATTTATGTCCTACTACAATTCCTAATAAATTTGGGAGAGACATTCTTAATAGTGTAATTCATAAGCGTTTAGCAAGTTTGGGTGTTGCTTATAAGGGTTTATTTAATCCAGATGCGCTAGAACTAATTTCTCAGAAAAGTGGCGGTGTGATGCGTGATTTGATACGACTAGCTCGTACAGCTTGTGAAGTTTCTTTAAGACTAGATTTGATATATGTAGACTTAGATGTTGCTAAAGAGGCTGTGCAAGAAATACGCAGAGAATACAACTTGAGTGATTACCATTTCCCCGAACTAGATAAGGTTCACCGCATAGGTTGCTTAACTACTAATACCCATAGTTTGCCTAATAAAGGTCAGTTTGTGATTTGTGACGAGCTTTTGCAAAACAAATTTGTATTAGGTTATTGCGATCGCAGCAAAAAATCCTGGTTTGATGTGAACCCTATTCTATTAGAAGATTTACAACGTTGGCAAGCTGCTAACTCTCCCAAACTTCAATAATTATTTTCTCTTGCAATCAGCAATTATTCATCAAGAACAATGGCTTCTAACGATTCTATAAGTGCAAATGACGCAAAATAGCTAAAGAAATTAGTTAGTTTCTTAGAATTATCTAGTGGGACAACGACAATTTTTGCTATTGCACCGGAGAGTAGTCCACAACATCCGGTAGTCGAGGAAATCAAGTTACTTTTATCAGATCGTGATTATACTTTTAATGAACCTAAAAACTTTTTTTACAGTGATAATTCCCTATATAATTTTCTCTACACTTTAGATGAAACTGGGCAGGATAATTCTCAAAATAAACGCAAATTGATAATGGCCTTTGGAATTGATCAACTGCCTACATCACGCCTGAAACAAGAGATGAAGCAGTTGAATTTAGGGAGAGATTCGCTATTTGGTCGGGAATTGAGCATAATTTTTTGGCTGAATAAAGAGGAATTTTTAGAAGAGTTTCGTAACCGTGCGCCTGATTTCTGGGATTGGCGGGGTAAGTTGGTGAAATTTGAAGCACGTCCACCCGTAAATCCCCTATTTTATCCTTATCTGGAGTGGTTGATAGCTGAGAATTCCTATCTCAAAATCAGTGGCGTGATGCAAGTCCAGCGCCAAGTGGATATTTTTCTGGATCAAATTTATGTTTCACTACAAGCAGTCAGGCGACAGCAGATTACTGAAACATCGAAACTAGACCAAGAGATGACTACATTTCGCAAAGCTGAACATAGGTTGAGCATGAGCATCTCTAGCCCTTACGATTTAGATGAACCTTCCTATTATGAACCAGTTTTACTAAGTTCAATACCTGCCACTAGCACCAAAACAGTAACACAAAGAATTGATTTATCCCATGCAGTACGGGAGAACCAACACTGCGTGATTCTCGGCGCTCCAGGTGCGGGAAAGACAACGCTACTGCGTTATCTAGCGCTACATTTTGCCACAGCAAAACGTGATGGCAATGAAACAGTAATAGGTGGCGAACCCCAAGAAGAATTGGGTAAAGCTCTGTTGCCAATTTTCTTTCGCATTGCCGACTATGCAGAACGACTTCAACAAGAACCTGAGTTAAGTCTGCTGGACTATTTGCGCCAATTTTACCGCCAGTGGGAGGCTGACTTTCAAGATGAAGCTGAAGCGGGAACTGAGATGGCGACCCTACTATTAGAAAAAATGCACCAAGGGCAGTGCTTAATGCTGCTGGATGGGCTAGATGAGGTATTTGAACAAGAAAGCCGCAGGCTGATTGTGGAAAGAATTGATCAGTTTGTCAATGCTTTCTCTACTAATAAGTTTGTCATTACCAGCCGGATAGCTGGCTACCGCGATGTGAAACTGAGCAGCCGTTTTGCTGAGTTCACTATTGAAGATATGGGTGGCGAACAGGTAGAAAAATTCCTAGAACGCTGGTGTTTGGTGATAGAACGAGCGCAGCAGCCAGAGGCTAATGAGGCGCAATGGCAAAAAGCCGGAGATGACCAAGCAAGGAAAATTTTAGAGGCAATTAAAGACAATGAGGGTGTAAAACGCTTGACTGCGAACCCTCTACTGTTGACAATTTTGGCACTGATTCACCGCAATGGTGAGCGCCTACCTAACCGCCGGGTGAAACTTTATGAATTGGCTGTGCAAACCTTGACCGAAGATTGGCAGCTAGGTAAGAAGTTGCCAGATGCTCCGAAAGTGCTGCTGAACCAAAATGAAGTAGTGGCATTTTTAGCACCACTGGCTTACTGGATGCATGAGGAGAAGCCCTCTGGTTTAGTGACTGAGGCAGAAGTTGAACAACAGTTAGCAGCAAAGCTAGCAGAACTAAATGATACTGACCTGGAATCAGACTTAGTACAGCTAGCCGTGCAGGAGTTTTTACGAAAAGTGCGGGAAACCACAGGTCTATTTGTGGAACGTGCGCCAGGAGTCTACGGCTTTATGCACCTGACATTTGAGGAGTATTTTGCTGCACGTTATATCGCTGACAATGAAGTAAGCGATATTTTAGAAATCATCCGTAAACATTTGCATGAGCCGCGTTGGAATGAGCCGATTCTACTGGCTTTAGGCTATTACGGAATTTATTCTCCTAAACAGGTTAATAAGCTAGTTGAGCAGTTTTTCAGTAATATTGAGACTTATAAACCTGTAATTCAAGGTGGTAAGTTAAAAATAAAAAATGCATCTTCGCAGGATGCGATTATCATCTGGTCAGGTTTGCAAGAGGAATCAACTACTAACTGTAAGCAGTCGGAATTACAGTTGAAAGATTTATTATTTGCTGGTGAGGTTTTAACTCAAGTTGAGATTAATAGCAGTCCTCGGAAAAAGCTAATTCAAAAATTGGTTATTACCTATCTGAGTTTAGATACAGACTTTGAGGATGATACAACTAAACAACTATTAAGGCTGTTACGCCAAATTGAACTGTTTAATCAGAAAGGTGAAGTTTTCGCACTACTGAAAGAATTTGCTAATGACTCGATACTTACTGAAGAGATACGGGTAAAAGCACAGATAGCTATTCTTTATGTTGCTTGTGGTGAATCAGGGGCAGGATTAGTTAGTTGTGTCATTGATATTGTTAATCAGCTAGAGCCTAATATATTTTGTAGTCTTAGAGAGTTGGTTAAAGAAGTAGGTGAAGAAATGACACCTGCTTTAGAAAATAGTCGGGAAAATTATGGTAGCGATCAAGACTCTCAAATTTCATTAAACTTACTCACGGGAATATCTTATATTCGTACAGATAAATATACAAAAGCTATTGAGCTTCTAGAAGAAATCAATGTTCAGCCAAATGTCAGGCACAGTGCTTATATAGCTTGGTCAATTGCAACTTGTTATCAGGAACAAGATAAATTTGATCAAGCAATTGATTATTATCAAGAATGCTACGGAAAACTAGCTTTATATCTTCATCCATCACCTTTTCGGCTGTTCTGGAAAAATTGGGGTGTTTGTTACCGCTTACACACCAAATACGAGCAGTCACTAGAATGCTTCCAGCAAGCGTTGAATATAGACAGAGAACGTCAGAAGTCTGAAGATGAAGCAAATGATCTGTGGAATATAGGTAAAACTTATCAAGAGTGGGGTAAGTATGAACAAGCGATCGCCCACCACCAACAAAGCCGTGATCTCTATCAACAATTGAGTTTAGATAAGAATGTAGCAAACCAATTGTATTGGTTAGGTAATTGCTATCGAGAATGGGGAAAATATGAACAGGCGGTTGAATTTCAGCAACAGTGTCTAGCAAAACGGCAGAAGTTAGAAAACCAATCAGATGTAGCTTTAGGATACTATCAGCTAGGTCGCATTTATCAAAGTTGGGGCAAGTACGAACAAGCGATCGCCTACTACCAACAAAGCTGTGATCTCTATGAGCAATTAGGTAAAGAGAAAGATATAGCTAACCAGTGGTACAACTTAGCAGGTTGTTATCGTGATTGGGGTAAATATCAGGAAGCCGTAGAGTGTGAGCAAAAGGATTTGGCAATTCGCCAGCAGTTAGATGACCAAACCAGAATAGCTCTTGCTCATTATCAGCTAGGACGTATATATCAAGCATGGGGCAAATATGAACAAGCGATCGCCTACTACCAACAAAGCTGTGATCTCTATGAGCAATTGGGTCAAGAGGAGATTGTAGCAACTATGTGGGAGTGGTTGGGTGATTGCTATCGAGAATGGGGTAAGTATGAACAAGCATTTAAGTGTCAGCAAAAGTGCTTGGTACAACGTCAACGCTTAGAAGACGAACCAGATATAGCTAGTGCCTACTTTCAACTAGGTCGAATCTATCAAGTTTGGGGTAAATATGAACAAGCGATCACCCACTACCAACAAAGCCGTGATCTCTATGAGCAATTGGGTTTAGAGAAGAATGTGGCTAACTTGTGGTATCGGCTAGCTAGTTGCTATCGTGATTGGGGTAAATATCAGAAAGCTGTAGACTGTGAGCAAAAGGATTTGGCAATTCGGCAGCAGTTAGATGACCAAATAAATGTAGCGGATGGCTACAATCAACTAGGTCGAATTTATCAAGCTTGGGGCAAATATGAAGAAGCGATCGCCTATTTTCAACAAAGCCGTGAACTCTATGAGCAATTAGGTAAAGAGAAGGATGTCGCAAGCCAGTGTTATTGGTTGGCTAATTGCTATCGGAAATGGGGTAAATATGAACAGGCATTAGAGTATGAGCAAAAAGAATTGGCAATCCGCCAGCAGTTGGATGAGCAACCCCGACTAGCTCTTGCCTACTGGCAGTTAGGTCACATCTATCAAGCATGGGGCAAATACGAACAAGCGATCGCCCACTACCAACAAAGCCGTGAACTTTATGAGCAATTGGGTCAAGAGAAGAATGTAGCAACTATGTGGTACTGGCTGGCTAGTTGCTATCGAGATTGGGGCAAATATGAGCAGGCACTCGAATATGAACTCAAGGATTTAGCAATCCGTCAACAACTGGACGACCAAACAAATGTAGCAGATGGCTACAATCAACTAGGAAGAATATATCAAGCATGGGGCAAATATGAACAAGCGATCGCCTATTTCCAACAAAGCCGTGACCTCTATGAGCAATTAGGTCTAGAGGAGAATGTAGCTAATCAACTATCTTGGATCGCTAGTTGCTACCGCAATTTAAAGGATTACATGAAGGCGATTGAGTATTACAGCAAAGTCGAAATCTCCATCAGCAGTTAGGCCATGATGAGAGTGCAGCTAGACGCTGTAGGCAACTTGGTAACAGTCAACGTTTGTTAGCAAAAAATACTCCAGATACAGTAGTAGCTTTTGAATTACTGGCGCAAGCTGAACAAAATATGCGTCAAGCTATCCAAATAAATACTACAGGAGACTATAAAAAAAATCTTGCTTACGACTACATTATCTTTAGCTTAATCTGGTCAGAACGCTTACGCCTGTTGTCTATTGACGACTCGTTAACGCAAGAACAAATTGCCCAATTTGAAGAATATTCTAATACTGGCTTGACATATCTTGCCGAACTGGGGCAGATAGTAAATCGAGCAGATGAAGCTCTTGATATCGCTCGTGCTTATCTGGAAGTCAGCATCTTAAAAAATCTTGACAGAGCCGAAGAACTAGCCCAAGAATTCCTCCAAGTTTTTCAGGAGTACAATCGCCGAGAACTAGAAGCTTTATCTCGTAAACTCTTGGGCGAAATATACTTGAACCGCTCCCAACATCATCAATCACGTAATAAGGTAACTGCTACCCAATTTTTCACTGAAAGTCTACAAATCTACAGAGAGCTTGATTTAAGCGAAAAAGCTGCTGAGGTAGAGCAGCTAATGCATTCAAATCTGGATAATACTGGAATACCTAGCGATTAGAATTCACCCCTACATAAACAAGTCTGCTCACTTTTGTGTTGAAACAGCCGAATATTATTACTAGATTCTTTTTTTACTTTATACACTGTAGGAATGCTAAAATCCTCAAGTAGACAGTTAGGATACCTAGATGCCAGTTGTAGCTAACTCAATCAAGTTTGGTACAGACGGCTGGCGGGGCGTTATTGGTGACGAGTTCACCTTTGAACGCCTAGCCCTGGTCGCGCCAGTTGCCGCAAAAGTATTATATGATACATATTATTCTACGGTGGGTAGCCGCACAATTATAGTCGGTTACGATCGCCGATTCATGGCCGAAGACTTTGCTCGTGCTGTTGCCGATACTGTCACCGCTATTGGATTTGATGTACTTCTGAGCGAGGATTATGCCCCAACCCCAGCTTATAGTTGGGCAGCAAAAGAACTGAATGCTTTAGGGGCGCTGGTAATTACGGCCAGCCATAATCCGGGAGCATATTTAGGATTAAAAGTCAAGGGTTGTTTTGGTGGCTCAGTGCCGCCAGAAGTCACAAAAGAGATAGAAGCGCAGTTGTCGGTTGGAGTACCACTAGCAGCTACCCCAGGTAAGCAAGAGAAATTCGATCCTTGGCCTAGTTATACCCAAGCACTAGAGGGTAAAGTTGATATCGTCAAAATTCGAGAAGCGATCGCATCTGGTAAATTGACTTTATTTGCCGATGTCATGCATGGCGCTGCTGCTGGCGGATTGGCGAGACTACTAGGCAATCAGGTCAAAGAAATCAACTCAGAACGCGATCCCCTATTTGGTGGCGGTGCGCCGGAACCCTTGCCTAAATACCTTTCAAAGCTATTTGAAGTCATCAAAGCTCACCGAGAAACCGATAAATCAGGTTTAACGGTGGGGTTAGTATTTGATGGAGACTGCGATCGCATTGCAGCTGTGGATGGAGAAGCAAATTTCCTAAGTTCCCAAGTATTAATCCCGATATTAATCGACCATTTAACCCTACGGCGCGGCTTTACTGGTGAAATAGTCAAAACCGTTAGTGGTTCCGACTTAATGCCCCTTGTAGCAGCATTACATAACCTCTCAGTCTTTGAGACAGCAGTTGGTTATAAATACATCGCTGACAGAATGTTAGTAGCAAAAGTGTTGCTGGGTGGGGAGGAGTCGGGAGGAATTGGTTACGGCAGCCATATTCCCGAACGTGATGCCCTGCTGTCAGCATTGTATGTGTTAGAGGCAATTGTAGAATCTGGTTTGGATTTAGGTGAATATTATCGCCAGTTGCAGAAGCAGACAGGGTTTACCTCAGCTTATGATCGCATTGATTTACCCTTAGCAAGTATGGAAGTGCGATCGCGTCTTTTGCAACAACTGCAAAGCCAACCTTTAACAGAAATTGCTGGGAAAGCTGTAATTGATTGCCAGACAATTGACGGCTACAAATACCGCCTCGCTGATAAAAGCTGGTTAATGATTCGGTTTAGCGGTACTGAGCCAGTTTTACGCCTCTACTGCGAAGCCCCGACAATTGAGCAAGTACATCAAACTCTTGCTTGGGCGAAACACTGGGCGGAGTAAAATTAATTATTAGTCATTAGTCCTTTGTCCTTAGTAAATGACTAATGACTAATGACTAATGACCAATGACCAATGACCAATGACCAAATTACTTGTAGTAGCCACAGGAAATCCAGGTAAGTTGCGAGAAATGCAAGCTTACCTGGAAAATTCTGGTTGGGAATTAACCCTCAAACCTGAAGAATTGGAAATTGAAGAGACGGGCGAAACTTTTGCCGCCAACGCTTGTCTGAAAGCGTCACAAATTGCTAAAGCCACAGGAAACTGGGCGATTGCTGATGATTCGGGTTTGCAAGTAGATGCCCTAAATGGCGCACCAGGGGTGTATTCTGCACGTTACGCCAAAACGGACTCAGAACGCATTGCTAGGGTATTGAGAGAATTAGATAACGAAGTCAATCGGCAAGCTCAATTTGTTTGTGCAGTAGCGATCGCTCGTCCTGATGGTGCGATCGTATTAGAATCTGAAGGTATTTGTCGCGGTGAAATTCTCCATACACCTCGTGGTGATAGTGGTTTCGGCTACGACCCAATTTTTTATGTGCAAGAGTTGCAATTGACCTTTGCTCAGATGACACGGGAGTTGAAGGGGTCAATTAGTCATCGAGGCAAGGCTTTTACAGCTTTACTTGCACAACTGGAGAGAGTTAGGAGTTAGGAGTTGAGACGCGATTAATCGCGTCTCTACAGAAGTTAGGAGTTAGGAATTCTGCTAAATCCTCATTCATTATTCCTGACTCACAACTTTTAACTCTTAACTCATAACTTTTTTAAACTGCTTCTGTGTTCTTTTCCCCGGTGCGAATCCGAATCACTTGCTCAACAGGCGAGATGAAAATTTTACCATCGCCGATTTCACCAGTGCGGGCAGCTGCAATAACTTTATCCACCACCATATCAACCTGCTCATCATCAACTACGATTTCCACTTTGAGTTTTTGCAGAAACTCAACCGTGTATTCAGAACCGCGATACCGTTCAGTTTGTCCTTTCTGCCGTCCGAACCCTCGAACTTCAGAAACAGTCATGCCAACAATACCAGCGTTAACTAAGGCAATTTTCACCTCATCTAGCTTAAATGGTCGGATAATAGCTTCTACTTTTTTCATCTTCTTGACTCCTGACTTCTACTAGCTTCGTTTATATATCTAACCAGATCCGTTGTCTGAAGCTGTAACTAGCAGTGCTTTTCCTAAAAGATATGTAATAATTACCACTTTTTTTAAAGTCTAAATGCTTTGCTTGAGGGTTTAGGACATGAGAACCAGCCAGGATTTATTAATTGGATAATCTTTAAGGTTTTAACATAAAGAAGTTGCTATCAATTTAGCATTTTATGTAGCTTTTATAACCTAAAAATAGATCAACTCCGCCATTTAGCAGATTTGTTCGGATATTTAGAGAGTGATTACAGACAAATTTCACAGTAGCCTGAAAGCCTGCTGTTGCTGACTGTGGGAGTGTCAACTAACGTTTCTGATGTTCAAACAAGGGACGCACAACGAAATATCCAGCACTAAAGGCAGTCAGCATGATTAACAAGATAGTAATAATTAACCACCAGCCATTGAGTCCCTTGGCATCTGGTTGAGTAGTGGAATAATAACTTACTTGTTGCTCTTCTATAAAAACTGGTTCTGGTATCGGGAAATTTATTTCCATTACAGGTCTAGAAAAGTCTTGGCGGCGGCTTTTTTCGGGTGGGGCTTTGGGGACAACAGGTGGATGCGAACGAGAAACCTGCTGACGTGGAGGCGCTTGTCTTACTGGCTGTTTGGCAGCACTTTTAAAGTCGCCAGAAGCTTGGGGGACTTGGTGATAACTAGGTATAGTATGGGAATTAACAAAATTTTGCAAGTGAGAAAAAGACTCAACGACTTTGGTAATTTCTTGGCGTAATAGTTGATTTTCTTGTGCTAATTGCTGATTTTGGGTGGTGAGTGCATTTAGCCTCGCCTGTGCTGCTTGCAACTCTGTTGACAATTCCCTGTATACAGATAGTGGTACAGAGGGAGGGTAGGCTTGAGTAGTCGGTGTTGGTGAATTCCTGTGAACAGAACCTATGGTTGTTCGCATCGGGGGCTTGGTATTAAAAATCAAGGTAATTAGATCGTACAGAGATGCTAACAGAGATAGTCACGTCGCTTCTCTAAGGAGAGGCTGCGCGTAGCTTGTTTCCTCAAAAGGGTATGCTCCAAATTCAAAATTAATAATCCCCATAAATAAATTTAGAGGCTTGTATCCTTTTATTTTTCGGTTAGCCCTGAAACTATGCCCAAGAATAATAGAAAAATGCCAAAACGGCAAAGATTTATTATCAAGGATTGGGCATTGGGTATTGGACATTTAATGATTTCTCCTCTACCTCCCTTGCTCCCTCTGCCCCCATACCATGCCCCAGTTCCCAATCCCCTTGATCACAAAAGGTTAATTTTGTAACAATGGGAAGAAGTGCCCCACGGGACCTTGCCCTTGGCCAATATCTAGGGCGTAAGTGAGTGCAGTAGTCACATATTCTTTTGCCTGTTGCACCGCCTGCCACAAGTCTTTCCCCTTAGCCAGATTAGCAGCGATCGCAGCCGATAGTGTACAACCAGTACCGTGGGTATTTTTTGTCTCTACTTGTTTTGTAGTCAAAACTTCTAACTTGTCCCCATTAAACCAGATATCAACGCCACGCAAATCTCCCTGCATACCTCCGCCCTTGACTAAAACAGCCTTTGTCCTTAAACTTTTGTGAATAATTTCAGCAGCAGCTTGCATATCCTCCAAGGAATTAATTTGTAAACCGCTCAAAATCTCGGCTTCGTAGCGATTCGGCGTGATAATAACCGCCTTGGGAATCAGGGCATGGCACAGAGTCTTCACAGCATCATCATCAATCAATTGTGCTCCTGTACGTGACACCATTACTGGATCAACTACTAGATTATCGATTTGTAAAGCTTCCACCTGCTGGGCAACAGCAAAGATAATTTCCTGATTAAGCAACATTCCCGTTTTGGCAGCTTGTACACCAATATCCTCAACTACTGCCTGAATTTGCGCTACAACAGCCTCTGTTGGCATGGCATCAACCCTCTTCACTCCGAGAGTGTTTTGTGCCGTGACACAGGTTATAGCGCTAGTACCGTGGACACAGTGAAAAGCAAAGGTGCGTAAATCAGCTTGAATTCCTGCACCGCCACCGCTATCTGAACCAGCAATGGTTAAAGCAACAGGTATTCTGAAGTTTATTTCAGTGTTCATATTATAAAGATTAAGTAAGTCGGGGCAATCAAACCAAACTATCTCAAAGATTGATCAACTAGGCTAAAACCCTCTTCCGTCCTACCTCCTGCCTGATCATAACGACAAACATTTACGGCAACCTGACTTAAAAGTGCCCAGTCACCGTTCGCCTTTAGCGTCTCACGCTACTTGCTACAACTCTTAGAACCCCCCGTGGCTTCCCTTGTCTACCAGACGCTACGCCAAGGGAGAAGTTCGGCTGATGGCGTTTGGTAGAGAAGGCATTGCTTCTTTAAAAATATTTAGAGAAACTTTATCAAATCCTCGCACAAAGCGCCCTCCATCCCCATATCACTCTGGAAATTAACAGCACTCACCACGTTACTTGCGTAAAATTATCTCTTTTTTTGTAAAAATAATAACTAGATTCAGCGTATTTGCTGATATCAAGTACCATTTGTAAAGGCTAGTTTTAATACATAAGTCCACAAGGCTGAGTCACACCGCTTACAACAGGTTCGACTAAGTTCTTACATTAGTTCCCTTAACTTAAGGGGTCAACCTACTCAAGTTTCAACCAATTTAACTTTTACCACTGTAACTTTAAGTCCCCAGTTATTAGCCAAGGGTGCATTTTACCATACCGATTTTGCAACCTCCTGACCTAAGACAACGGATAAAGTTCAGAGGAATTCCTATGCCAAATATGATCATCGTATCGAATATAGCAGATAGGAAACCTAGCTCGCAAAGAGCAGCGATGTCTACGACGGGCTACTCCTACGCGGTTGCTACAGATGAAGATACGATTCAATTCGACTCCATCCAGCCTTGTTAATCAGACGATATCTGACGACAAGCCCGGAGGCGAAGTATCTATGCACTAATCGTCCGATCACTCTCAACAAAACCCTGACGATTAACAGTATTGATATCCCTAGTTTAACCATCAACGGTTGAACAGGAAAAAAATTTTTCAGTTTGACAACAGCCTTTCTACAACCGATGCGATTTCAAGTCGCGCTCGGATAACTGTGACTGTCCTGAAAAGTCCAGAGAAAT
>NZ_JBALCE010000101.1:0-24110 GCF_036919815.1 Nostoc sp. | reverse complement strand
GCTAAGAGTAGATGAAGCCACTTTCCATTGAGTAACCCCAATCTGACCACAGCAATAATACTGATTTTATTGACGGTAATATATTTAAACGACTGTATTTCTACTTAAGTAAAATCTAGTTTTTAATCAGATAAGGACTATATGAAGCCACTTTCCATTGAGTAACCCCAATCTGACCACAGCAATAATACTGATTTATTCACATTAATAAGTTTATTTTTTAACATTCACATTTAAAAAAGTAGATTAAACAGAATGCAAAACTTATCTTTTATAGGATGTTTTGACGCCGAGAGTACGGCATCGAAAGCACTCGGAATGGTACGTTAGGAACGTAACGCACCTACATTTAAATTTCTTAACATAGCTTGAAATACAGACCTAACCCCCAGCCCCTTCCCTACTAGCGTTGGGGAGTAAGATTCAAAGCCTCTCTCCTAAAAGGAGAGAGGTCAAAGTGTATTGCATCCAAATGAAAAGCAGTATATACCTAAAGTTTGAACTCAAGTATCAGTATCAACGTAGATAAGGCGATTCAATTTATTAAAAGTGCGGATAAAAGGACTTGAACCTTCACTCCTTTCGGAACTAGAACCTAAATCTAGCGCGTCTGCCAATTTCGCCATATCCGCATCAGTTTACTATCATACCATAAGTAATTATTTATGGGAAGGGGGACTGGGGGATGAGGGAGACAAGGGGATGAAGAAAGTGTTTTCACAATGCCCAATACTTCTCTACGAGAGGCTGCGCCAACGACTTCTCTACGAGACGCTACGCGAACGCTCAGTACAAGTGCCCAATGCCCCATGCCCCATGCCCAATTACATGACTGCAACACGAGGCAGACGATGCTTGAAACCGCAGAGAATTTCCCAGGAAATAGTGTTTAGTTGTTCTGCCCAATCGTCTGCTGAAATTTGTTCTTTTCCCTGTTCCCCTAGTAAAGTGACTACTTCTCCTTCTTGGATATTGGGTATGGCACTCACATCCAGCATCAACTGATCCATTGTAATTGTCCCAATTTGCGACACCCTCTGACCGCGAATTAACGCCTGCATTTTGTTGGAAAGACTGCGAGGAACACCGTCAGCATAACCAATTCCCACCACGGCGAGGCGAAGTTCACGCGGGGCAATAAATTGATGTCCATAGCTGACAGCAGTTCCTGCGGCAATTGTTTTAACTTGGGTGACTCGTGCTTTAAGTTGCAAAACGGGCTTGAGATCGATCGCATTTTGTAAATGTGGCGCAGGGTAGAGTCCGTAAACTGCTAAACCTACTCGCACAATGTCGTAATGCAATGCCGGATCTGTGAGTGCAGCTGCTGAGTTTGCCAAGTGCAAGCAGGGCGGTTGAATTCCCATTGCTTTGATTTGGGCGATCGCCTCCTCAAATCTTTTATGCTGTTCTTCCATTGTCGTGGTATCATAACTATCTGCTGTTGCCAAATGAGAATAAATACTGGCAATAGCAAGATGTGGTAATCGTTGTACTAATTGCACAAATTCCCCAGCTTGCTGCCAATTAGTCCCCAATCTAGACATTCCCGTATCTAATTTGATGTGTACGGGCACTGGAGAACCATAATTCATCGATTCTAAAGTGTCAGAAAATACCAAAGCTTGTTTAGGACTACAGAGTGTGGGCTGAAGTTTCCAATGTGCGATCGCATGAATCTGCTCTGCTGTATGAGTAGCCCCTAAAATCACAATCGGCGCTTGAATCCCGCCTTCTCGCAATTGAATCGCTTCTGGAACTGTAGCGACTCCCAGCCAAGTAGCTCCCGATTGGATTACAGTTTGGGCGACTGTTACCGCTCCATGTCCATAAGCATCAGCTTTTACTACTGCCATCAACTGGGTACGCGGCGATAAAAACTGCACCAATTGCTGTACATTGTACGACAACGCCCCTAAATCAATTTCTACCCAGGCGCGTTGGGAAAACCAAGCATAGGTATCACACTCCTGACTATCAGCAAAACTTGGGGTTTGTTTATGACTCAACATTTGTACTGACTCCTATTCCATCACGGGTAAACTTCCAAATTATCTATCTATACACGCTCATTTAAGCGATATCAGATTAAATAGGAAGTTTAGCCTTCATATTGGAATTGATACAAGATGTTGCGGTATTAAAAGTTAAGAGTTAAACCTCATCTAAGTTGAGAACCGTAGTTTTCGCCCTCACCCTAAATCCCTCTCCCATATCTGGGAGAGGGACTTTGAAATTCTGGCTCCCCGAATCCCAAATCTGGGATTCGGGGTTCGGGGATGAGCGCAAATCCTTTTCATCTCCTAATTCCTAACTCCTAACTCCTCACTTCTAACTCTCAACTCATAACTTAATTTCCGAATTATCCCGAAAGTATAATTTATTCTCATCTCCCTAGCAGGGTGTATTTGTGTTAACATTTATGTAAAGCTAATACCCTGAGCGCAGATAAATGGGGAAGGTTTTAGTCTTAAACGCCTCTTACGAACCTCTCAATATAACGAGCTGGCGTCGCGCTGCGGTTCTGTTAATCAAGGGCAAAGCAGAACGCGTGGAACACAACGGTAAATTCCTTTATGCGGATTTCCCGTTGCCGACCGTGATCCGGTTGCGTCATTATGTACGCGTTCCTTATAAAGAAATTCCTCTGACTCGCCGAAATATATTGCATCGTGACAGTCATGCCTGTCAATACTGTGGTTACACAGGAGATGAGTTGACCCTAGACCATGTAATACCGCGATCGCGCGGCGGCGGCGATACCTGGGAGAATATTGTGACAGCTTGTGTCCGTTGCAATGTCAAAAAAGGCAGTCGAACTCCCCACGAAGCTCATATGCCTTTGCGTCATCCCCCTCGCCAACCTTATAGCAGTCTCTATTTCGAGGTCAGCAAACATCTGAAGAGTGGACTGCATACAGAGTGGCAAAAGTATGTTATAGGTCTTTGACATGATCTAACCTAATCCTAAAAGCATAAAGGAATAGTCACAGGTTGGCGTTCGTGCTTACTTTCAGAGTATGGCTAAAGCTGTGTTGGATATATTTGCTTTCACAAATTGTCTGTTAGATCGGATTTGTCTAGGCACTCTGATGCACAATTTGGCGCAGAAAGCAACATAGTAGTCTGCATGAATCCAGGCAAGAAAGACAGCAGCCAACACTACTCAGAATTATCAGAATTTTCCCAGGGGATAGGAAACACACGTTGTTCATCAAAAATAATTGTTAATTGCTCAATAATCCACAATAATGAGAGTAATAAAGATATTTCAAATATCAAGGACTAAGCCTAAAGTATAAGATAGAAAGTATACCCTAAGTAAGATAAAAATCCTGCTGATTCGATTTACACAGGAAAAAAAAGCTCTTAAAAGAGTTTTATGCTGTCAGATACAGCCAATATACTAAACTTCCTTGTTTCCAGCGCTTCTACGCCCTCTAGTCGAATTTAGTTGAAGATTGAGCGGGTGTTACTGATAGAAAATATACTCAGATGTATAGTGCAATATCCTGATATTTTTGCGAAGATCATAATAATGTGGCTAAATTCAGTGAATTGCTGAACGTAGTATTTCTGAATTAAAGGAGCCTTACACTTTAAAAAAGTTCCCTATGTACTTGAATTCTCCCGTTACTCACTTTGAGAGTTTGTCATTGACCACAGAGCCAAACCCAGAGGAACCTGAAATCCAGAAAGCGCCAGTGGAAATTGCATTTAAGAGTCCGTCATTACCGCCATCGGTAGGTGAAGGAGCTATATATCTCAGTCACCGTGGTAATTCTCTGGCACAACAAAAGTCAGAAGAACTGCAAAAAACCCTTCTGGCACACCGACACGATCGCCAACTGGTAATTCTGCAAGATTTTCCTGATCCTGATGCCCTTTCCTGTGCCTGGGCTTATCAGTTAATTGCCCAGCAATATGATATCAAATGTGAAATCATTTATGCCGGCGCATTGAGCCATCAAGAAAATATTGCCTTGGTCAGGCTGACTAATTTACCTATCCAACGCTGCACGCAGCAAACCTTAAAAAGCAAAGATTTGTCATCTTATCAAGGTTTTGTATTAATTGATAACCAGGGAACCACTTCCCAGCTACTATCGGTGGTGCAGCAGGCTAAAATTCCCCTAGTAGTCCTAATCGACCATCACAGTATACAAGGTGATCTCCAATCAGAGTTTGAGGATGTCCGCCCTTATGTAAGAGCGACGGCAACAATTTTTACTCAATACCTGCAAACGGGATTACTGGCATTAGATACCAGTATAAATCAACACGTTAAATGCGCTACTGCCTTGATGCACGGCTTGCGATCGGATACAAATCGACTAATGCAAGCGCAAGAAGAAGACTTTATGGCAGCTGCGTATTTAAGCCGATTTTATGATGCCCAATTGCTGAACGCCATTTTACAGGCGAATCGTTCCAAGCGGGTAATGGATGTGATCGAGCGATCGCTCAAAAACCGCATCGTCCAAAATAACTTTTCCATTGCTGGTGTTGGTTACTTACGCTACGATGACCGCGATGCCATCCCCCAAGCGGCTGATTTTCTCGTCACCGAAGAAAACGTTCACACCGCCGTAGTTTATGGCATTGTTCACGATGAAGACGAAGAACTAGAAATAGTCATTGGCTCCCTGAGAACCACCAAACTTACCCTTGACCCTGATGAATTCATCAAAGAAGCATTTGGGCAAGATAGCACAGGGCGCTTTTTCGGCGGTGGAAGGACAAGTGCAGGCGGCTTTGAAATTCCGATGGGTTTCTTATCTGGCAGCAACGAAAATTCCGCCTATGCAAAAATGAAATGGGAAGTATTCGATGCTCAAATTAAGCAAAAACTGCTGAGGTTGGTTAATCCTAGAGATCATCCGATTCAGTCAGAATAGAGGGAGATCAAGGAGATGAGGATAACTCCTAACTCATGCAGCAGTCAAAGCGTTTGGTCAGATAGCATCCGTAAGTTATTCGTGATAAACATATTTCCCGACTTTTCTAAAAAGTCGGGAATCTTGATCTTATGACAGAGGCTGAACTGGTAGAGGATGTAGTTCGTGCCTAATCTTAAGTAGGTAGGCACAAATAAAATTAACTTCCACCTACCTATTTTATTTGCGAAGAAAGAGCGCCATGAAGTCTATAGAACTCCAAATGTTAAAAACTCTGTATGAGCAAGATTTTCATGCTTGGGTAGAGCAGACAGCAGAGCTTTTGCGATGTCTACGACGGGCTTCTCTAGGAGAGGCTACGCCAACGCCTACGCACCACTGGGACACGCTGGATTTAGAACACTTAATTGAGGAAGTGGTGGACTTGGGTAAAAGTCAACAGCGTGCCTTGCAGAGCGTATTACGGTTAGTGTTATCGCATTTGTTGAAGTGGAAGTGTCAACCCGAACAGCGTAGGCGTAGTTGGCAAGTGACCATTACCCGTCAGCGACTGAATATAGATGAATTACTAGAAGAAAGTCCTAGCTTGCGGCGTTTTTTAAATGATGCCGAGTGGATTAATATTACTTATCAGCGATCGCGGCGAGAGGCAATGGTGGAAACGGGTTTATCAGAGGATAACTTTGCGATCGTCTGTCCCTTTTCTGTCGATGAGATTTTAGACTTAGACTTTTATCCTAATGCTGAGGAATAATCGTAAGATTATTTATGCTACGACAATCACGATGCCATACCTAAAACAAGTAAATATACTGTTTATATTTAGTATACTAAATGGCTAACATCATGATAATCATGATTAGTCATTTTTATACTTGATGGAAACTATAATTTTTCTTTGCAACGGTGAAGCAGAATATGACCACCCTGAAAAAGGAGTCATTAAAAATATGGAACTTCCTGGTTTAATAAAATCAGAGATTTCGTCAGGAGAAGACTATGAAACACCCTGGAGTTGTGGAAATTCCAAATTTATAGAAGTTGGGGATAGAGCCTATTTTAAGAGAAGTGGAAATATTGGCAATGAAGCTATTGGCTTTATTGCTGCTGGTTATGTGATTGCAGCACCAAAGGCTCAACAACTCAAGCATTCAGATAAAAAATATTCAGATTTAAGTGCAGCATATATATTTGATTATGCTGGATGTTTTTTCGTTTGCATTAAAATAGATTCAGTTGTTGACTTTGATTTCCCTCTGGAACAAAAAAATTTAAAAAAACTACCTCAATTTCAGGGAATAAATTTCAATTTTGGAGGTGGTGGTTGTAGATTTAATAGTAAAGCTGCTCCCTTTTTAGATTCAGAATGGGAGAACCATTCCCTAATACAACAAAGGCAAAGACGAGGAGTTAGACTTGTTGACATCTTCTTTGAACAGGGAGAAGGTTTTAAGCAAAAAAAGGAGTATCAAGCTGCAATAGATGCTTACAAATTAGCCTTGGAAGTTGATCCTAAATATGTCAAAGCAATTAATAGAATAAGTTATTGCGAATCAATTTTAAAGAAGATTAGCGAAACGCCGAAGCCTCCAGAACTAACGATAATACCGGAACTTAACGAACTATTACTTGCTAGAGAAGAACTTGATAAAGAAAAATTTTTCAATTTTAAAAGTGACACCGACGCTCGTCAAAAAATTACTGTATCAATAGCTAGGAGACAGGGACAATCACAATTTCGTAAATCTTTACTAGATGCTTACTATAGTAAGTGTGCTATTACCAATTTTGATGCTGAGGTTGCGCTCGAAGCTGCTCACATAATTCCTTACATTGAAACAGAGAATAATCATCCGTCAAATGGTTTGTTGTTACGTGCTGACTTACATACTTTATTTGATTTAAACCTCATTGTTATCGATCCAAAAACAATGAAGGTACATATTTCCCCTGTTCTCAAAAAAACTGAATATAAAACAATCGATGGTAAAGAGATACGAGTTCCAAAAGATGAAATGTGCCGTCCCAACCAAGAATTTTTGAAACAGAGGTTTGAGCAGTGTAAATGGTGTCAAAATATTTAGCCTAAATAAATTCAGTTATTTTGTTCGGAAGTACTTGTATATTTAAGTTAGAGAATGACAAGCTTGATTTACCTAAATTATGAGTACCCTAAAGGAAGTAGAACTCGCTATTAGTCAACTTTCACCAGAGGATCTAGCTGCTTTTTGTGCCTGGTTTGCGGAATTCGATGCAGCAGCCTGGGATAAACAGATTGAAAAAGATGTGGCTCAACAAGAAACCCTATCGTCTATTCCTCCTAGTCCAACCTTAGAACCTTTAACCGACCTTGACCCGTGGACTCAGAGTTTAATAGGTGTAATCCAGCTAGGAGAAGAAAATACGACAGAAAATTATGTGGATTATTTAGAGGAGAAATACGGTTGAAGCGGGTGTTGTTCGACAGCGATGTGTTGCTCGATATTTTGGCACAGCGTCAACCATTTGTCGTAACTTCCGCGAGAGCATTGAATACAGTCATGCAGAACCAAGTACAAGGTTATGTTTCAGGTCATGCAGTAACCAATATTTTCTATATCTTGCGTCGTCAAGTTGGTAATGAAGTAGCGCGTGAACTATTAGCAAAGTTATTGCAGCACCTTCAAATTGCCAGCGTAACAGATGAAGTTATTCGGCAAGCTTATGAATAGCCCAATTGCAGATTTTGAGGATGCAGTAACGAGTGCTGCGGCGCTTACGGCAGGTTTAGAAATAATTGTGACGCGAAACACACCTGATTTTGTAGTTTCTTTAGTTCCGGCAATGCTGCCAGATGAGTTTTTGACAACGCTAATTTGAGTGAGTTTATTTTGCTGGTAGGTATAAAAATGACACAGCAAGAATTGTTTAATGAGTTTTTATCCCTTCCTGCAGAAGCACAGCGTCAAGTAATCGACTTTATTGCTTTTTTGCGACAAAGATATGCAGTAGTTAAACCAGCCTCTTAATCATCTGATATTGACTTGATAAATGATAGCTTTATTGGGATGTGGAGCGTAGGCGTAGCCCGTCGTAGACATCGCCAAGATTTAGCTGATAGCACTGCTTGGATACGTGGTGTTCGAGAAAAGCGTTGAATCGAACAGATGGCAGATCAACGAATACGTAATCATGATTAAAGTTAGGATAGATTCATTAATATCAGACGTAAATCCTAACTAAGTACGGCCTACGCCCCGTTACATTAACAAAACTAAAAGTATGGAACTATACTTAATTCGTCATGGCATCGCCGAAGACAAGGGATTAGGCATCAAAGATGAGGAGCGCAGCCTTACCAAAGAAGGAAGGCAAAAAACTGAGAAAGTTGCCCAGAAACTTGTTAAATTGGGTTTAAGCTTTGATTTGATTCTCACCAGCCCCTTAGTGCGGGCCCGCCAAACGGCTGAAATCCTTATAGCAGAAAAACTAAGCTCCCAGTTAGAGGAATCTACCCACCTCGCACCCGATGGTGAAATTTCTAGTTGGCTCAAAGACTGGTTAGAGCCAAGAAATTATTCCCAAAATACCCAACTGGCGCTGGTTGGACATGAACCCGGTTTAACCAATTGGGCAGAAAATCTCCTTTGGGAGGAAGTCAAAGCAAGCTTAGTCTTGAAAAAAGCAGGTATGATTGGGATAAAACTACCAGAAACTGGTTCTCCTCTGGGTTGTAGTCAGATGTTTTGGTTGACACCTCCCAAGTACCTGCTATAACAGTTTTTCAACATTTCCAATTGTTGTTAGAATGGCTACTGTTATGGTGACAATAATTTCTGGTAAGTTAGCTTGATCAGATATTTCAAAAAGCGAATGGTGTTGCCATGATGGTGTGCGAATACAAGCCTGGTTTAGAAGGCATTCCCGCCGCCCAATCAAGTATCAGCTATGTTGATGGGCAAAAGGGAATACTAGAATATCGTGGCATTCGGATTGAAGAACTAGCAGAAAAAAGCACATTCTTGGAAACTGCTTATCTCTTAATCTGGGGCGAACTGCCAACCACGGAAGAACTGAAAGCATTTGAGCATGAAGTTCGTTACCACAGGCGAATAAAATACCGCATTCGGGACATGATGAAATGCTTTCCAGAAAGCGGTCACCCAATGGATGCCTTGCAAGCCTCTGCTGCTGCTTTAGGCTTGTTTTATTCGCTCCGCGATTTACATAATCCTGTCTACATTCGAGATTCGGTGGTGCGCCTGATAGCAACCATTCCCACGATGGTAGCGGCGTTCCAACTGATGCGAAAAGGCAATGACCCGGTACGTCCCCGTGATGACTTAGACTATTCCGCCAACTTTCTATACATGCTCGATGAGCAAGAACCCGATCCTCTGATGGCGCGAGTTTTTGATATCTGCTTGATACTTCAGGTTGAGCATACAATGAATGCTTCCACCTTCAGTGCCAGGGTGACAGCTTCCACCTTGACTGATCCTTACGCTGTGGTTGCTAGTGCCGTGGGAACTTTGGGAGGTCCCCTGCATGGTGGAGCCAATGAAGAAGTAATTCAGATGTTAGAAAAAATTGGCTCTGTGGAAAATGTACGTCCCTACATAGAGGATTGTCTGGAACGCAAAGCCAAGATTATGGGCTTTGGGCATCGTGTTTACAAAGTGAAAGACCCACGAGCTACAATTTTACAACGTCTAGCAGAGCAACTGTTTGAGAAGTTTGGGCATGACAAGTTCTATGATATTGCCCAAGAGATGGAACGCGTGGTAGAGGAAAAACTGGGTAGCAAAGGAATTTATCCCAATATTGACTTTTACTCTGGTTTAGTGTATAGGAAAATGGGAATTCCTACAGACTTATTTACGCCAATATTTGCGATCGCCCGCGTTGCCGGTTGGTTAGCCCACTGGAAAGAACAACTAGCAGAAAACCGCATTTTCCGTCCTACCCAGGTTTATAACGGTCTGCACGAAGTTACTTATACCCCCATTGACCAACGGTAATTGGGCATGGGCATGGGGCATGGGGCATGGGGCATGGGGCATTGAGCATTGGGCATGGTTATTCCCCTTGTCTCCCTTTTCTCCCTGGTCTCCCCTTGTTTTTCCTTGTGCCTTTGTTTCCATTGTCCCCGCATCTCCTCAATAGCCAATCTCAATGCCAACCATAAGTAGAAGTTCTCATCTCGCTTCAGGGTGCTAAAACCATCCAAGGATATACTAGGCATGGGAACTGGCAACAAATCTTCAATTAGGCGTCATCTGGGCAAAAATTATAACTGGGTGAGTTTGCAGGTATTAATTCAACTAATAGTTCTAACTCACCATGACTCGATGTCTTAAAGAGCGGAAACATGAATTCAGGAATTGACCTCCAAGGAACTTTTATTGAATCCGTCAAGGATTTAGGTATACCAGCAGGAACAGCCAAAGCGATTTGGATGCCCCTGCCAATGATCTTGATGCTGATTGGGGCAACAGTGGGGGTATTAGTTGCTACTTGGCTAGAACGGAAAATTTCCGCCGCCGCACAGCAACGAATCGGGCCAGAATACCAGGGGCCTTTTGGCTTGCTGGTACCTGTAGCGGATGGTTTGAAGCTGGTGTTTAAAGAAGATATAGTACCAGCCAAGTCTGACCCCTGGCTGTTTACCCTCGGCCCAATTATTGTTGTAATTCCGGTATTTCTGTCGTTCCTGATCGTTCCCTTTGGGCAGAATATCGTAATTAGCAATGTGGGCATGGGCGTATTTTTGTGGATTGCCTTGTCAAGCATTCAGCCCATTGGCTTGCTGATGGCTGGCTACGCATCTAATAACAAATACTCCCTCTTAGGAGGGTTGCGGGCAGCAGCACAATCTATTAGCTATGAAATTCCTTTGGCGCTGGCGGTGTTAGCGATCGCTATGATGTCTAATAGCCTCAGCACCATTGATATTGTCAATCAACAGTCTGGCTACGGCATCCTGGGCTGGAACATTTGGCGACAACCAATCGGTTTCCTGATCTTTTGGATAGCCGCCCTAGCTGAATGCGAACGATTACCCTTTGACTTACCCGAAGCGGAAGAAGAACTGGTAGCAGGCTATCAAACTGAATACTCAGGGATGAAATTCGGTCTTTTCTACCTGGGTTCCTACGTTAACTTGATCCTTTCTTCCTTACTAGTAGCAATCCTCTACCTGGGCGGTTGGGACTTTCCCCTTCCCCTCAACCTGATCGCGGGTTGGCTGGGAGTCAGTGAAGCGAATCCTGTCTTTCAGATAGTAACTGCGGCTTTGGGTATCATTATGACCGTGTTCAAAGCCTATTTACTAGTATTTGTCGCCATCCTGTTGCGCTGGACAGTGCCACGGGTACGGATTGACCAACTCTTAGATTTAGGATGGAAGTTTTTGTTGCCAGTTGGTTTGGTTAATCTCCTATTAACCGCCGCCCTGAAACTAGCCTTTCCCTTCGCCTTTGGCGGGTAAAGCAATTTTAGATTTTAGATTTTAGATTTTGGATTAAGTCTGAAATCTAAAATCCAAAATTTAAAATTTAAAATTGAAAAGAGAGAGACACAAAATGCTAAAGTTCCTGAAACAAGTTGGTGATTACGCCAAAGAAACGGTACAAGCTGCGCGTTACATTGGTCAGGGGCTTTCTGTTACCTTCGATCACATGCGGCGGCGTCCGATTACCGTACAGTACCCTTACGAGAAACTGATTCTTGGCGAACGGTTTCGCGGTAGAATTCATTTTGAATTTGATAAGTGTATCGCCTGCGAAGTTTGTGTTCGCGTTTGTCCGATTAACCTGCCTGTAGTAGATTGGGAATACGACAAAGCCAGCAAAAAGAAAAAACTCAACCACTACAGCATTGACTTTGGAGTTTGTATCTTTTGCGGTAACTGTGTGGAATTTTGCCCTACTAACTGTCTATCGATGACAGAAGAATATGAGCTTGCCACTTACGATCGCCATGAATTGAACTATGACAGTGTAGCCCTCGGTCGCCTGCCCTATAAGGTAACAGATGACCCAATGGTTACGCCACTGCGCGAACTAGTTTATCTACCCAAGGGCGTTCTCGAACCACATGGACTGCCCGCAGATGCGCCGCGTGCAGGTGCGCGTCCAGAAGACCTAGTAGAACAAACAGAAAAATAAATGTCATTTGTCCTTTGTTATTTGACTAATAACCAATGACCAATGACCAATGACCAATGACTAAGGACAAAAAACAGTGAATCTAGCGGAAGGAGTACAGTTAGTATCACTTGGCATACTGGGCGTGATGATGATTGGGGCGGCCATTGGCGTGGTGCTGTTCTCTAGCATCGTTTATTCTGCTTTTATGCTGGGGGGTGTGTTCATCAGCATAGCGGGAATCTACCTATTGCTAAATGCTGATTTTGTTGCAGCTGCACAAATACTAATTTATGTTGGGGCGATTAACGTGCTGATTTTGTTTGCCATTATGTTGGTGAACAAACGGCAGGATTTTGTACCATTTCCCAATTCTTGGGTGCGGAAAGTACTAACGGGTATAGTCAGTGTAGGATTGTTTGGTCTTTTAAGTACGATGGTGCTGGCTACTCCTTGGGCTTACTCAACTGCTCCTGTAGTGGGTGGTGAAAGTTCTATAGTTTTGATTGGAGAACATTTCTTCACTGACTTTTTACTGCCTTTTGAACTGGCTTCAATTTTGCTGCTGATAGCGATGGTAGGAGCAATTATTTTGGCACGTCGTGAGTATTTACCAGACCAGCTGACGCCATCCGATCTGCGGCAAACTGTTTTGACTTTGCAAGAACGCCCCAGAGAACTGGTATCAACAACCAGCGAAACAAAAGAGTAAGATTTGCGACTTCATTTGCAGATAAAAGCCAGATTTTTTGACGAGGAATACCCAGATTCATGCAAATCCAGTACTTTTTATTACTAGCAGCAGCTTTATTTTGCATCGGCATTTACGGTTTAATTACCAGCCGCAACGCTGTGCGGGTGCTAATGTCAATTGAGTTATTGCTCAATGCTGTTAATCTCAATTTAATGGCATTTTCCAACTTCCTCGACTCAACATTAATCAAGGGTCAGGTTTTCACAGTATTTGTGATCACTGTGGCCGCGGCCGAGGCGGCGGTGGGTTTAGCGATCGTGCTTGCCATTTATCGCAACCGCGATACCGTCGATATGGAGCAGTTTAATCTCCTGAAGTGGTAATTGTGCGTGCAACTCAAGCAGGTAATCATTGCTTATAAAGCGCGGGATGCCCGGAGTAAAGAATGGGCAGAAATCTGTGCGAAACAATTAGAAAGTCGCCACTGCCAAGTGTTGATGGGGCCTAGCGGACCGAAAGACAACCCCTATCCAGTCTTTTTGGCTTCGGCGGCTCAACCAATCGATCTCGCTTTGGTACTCGGTGGTGATGGTACTGTTTTAACTGGTGCCAGACATTTAGCCCCAGCTGGCATCCCAATTCTGGGAGTGAATGTGGGAGGTCATCTGGGGTTTTTAACTGAGTCAGTGGAGGAGTTTCAGGATACCGAGAAAGTTTGGGATCGGCTGTTTGAGGATCGTTATGCTATCCAACGGCGGATGATGTTACAAGCTGCGGTGTATGAGGGTCATGGATCTAATTTGGAGCCAGTGAGTGAGCGATACCTGGCTTTGAATGAATTTTGTGTCAAACCCGCCTCTGCTGACCGAATGATTACTTCAATTCTGGAAATGGAAATCGACGGTGAGGTGGTCGATCAATACGTTGGCGATGGCTTAATCATTGCTACTCCCACAGGTTCTACTGGTTACACCGTTTCTGCCAATGGGCCTATTATGCATGATGGTATGGAGGCGATTACCATCACTCCAATTTGTGCAATGAGCCTTTCTAGTCGCCCCCTGGTTTTACCCCCTGGTTCTGTGGTCAGTATTTGGCCTTTAGGGGATTACGATTTAAGTACCAAGCTGTGGACAGATGGGGTTTTGGGGACTTCAATTTGGCCGGGACACCGGGTTGATGTGCGGATGGCAGATTGTCGGGCTAAATTTATTATTTTGCGCGAGAACAATTCTTACTATCAAACGCTGCGGGAGAAGTTGCTTTGGGCAGGTACAAGGGTTCACTACAGCAATAATCACCGTAATTAAGTATTTTAGAGTGCATTTACCGCCGTAGGCATCGCATACCCGCCCATCATAGGCGATCGCAACCAAAATTATCCAAGCCCCTGGATTCATCCGGGGGCTTTCTGCCCTGATTTTGACAACACTCAGTCCTGAGTGCTGAGTTGAGTCAAGTAAAAAAACTACTCAATACTTATGTATTTGGTACAAGCCCCGCCCCTTGTGGGCGGAATCTTCTTGACTCAAGAGGTTGGTTGATACCCCACAAGAAAGCGGGTGGTCTTTTAACTCAGCACTCTAAGCCGAGGAACTCAGCACTCTTCATTTTCTTTGCTGACTTGCATTTATAGCCTATATCAAAGAAAAATTTTGTATCTTATTGCCAGATTTTTTGGGAATTAATGTCCATAATAAAAGCACTCTACCCCGAATCCAAGAGAGTAAAAAAGCTCTCTAGAGGTTCTTTTCTCGTTCGACACATTAACTCATAATGTGAGCTATTTGTATAGTGCCTAAATCCTAGTAGAATATTTTCGCAAATCTAAGTAGGAAGATAGATGGAAGTTTCTGGACGCAACATAAATTACTCACTGAATCTTCCCCCTATTGAAGATTTTCCCGTCCTTCAAACTGAAAAATATATCCTACGACTGGCATCAACCGAAGAAGAATTAGAATCAATTTTTCGGTTGCGCTTTGAAGTTTTTAATCTTGAACTAGGCTTGGGATTTTCTGCTTCTAACTTTACCCAGATGGATATAGATAAGTTTGATACGGTTTGCCATCATTTAATCCTGCTCTCGAAAGAAACGGGTAAAACCATTGGAACTTATCGGATGCAAACCTATACAATGGCTTCTCAAAGACTAGGCTTTGATGCTGCCGATATATTTAATCTTAATGCAATTCCTAATTCTGTGCTTCACGCATCAGTTGAAGTTGGGCGTGCATGTATAGCTAAAGAATATCGCAATAGTCAGGCACTTTTACTACTCTGGGAAGGGCTGGCAAATTATCTTATCTGGAGTAAAAACCAATATTTTTTTGGCTGTGCATCATTACTAACACAATCCCCTTGGCAAGCTACTTGTGCTTATGATTATTTTCAGGAGAATGGCTTGATGCATCCAAGTATTTTGGTTTATCCAAATTCACAATATTGTCTAGAACTGCCTCAAACTTGTCCAGATTCATCTAATGTTGAAATTCCTAAAGTTTTGCAGGCATATTTGAATATTGGAGCTAAAATATGCAGTATTCCAGCTATTGATAGACAGTTTCAGACTATTGATTTTTTAATTATATCTAATAGCAAAGATTTTCCTAGATGGCGTTACCAAATTTGGTAAACATCCTCTAACTTGAATTGTCCTCATTGTCTTGTAGGGAATTCAGGGTTCCCATACAATTTGAGTTTAGCCCAAATTTTATGGGGACTGCGTTAATAGAAGAGAGGTATTTATAAAACTTAAGCATTATACATAAGTACTACATGCAATTTGGGTATTTCAGCTATGTTTAGCATTCAGCGATGTCTACGACGGGCTACGCCGGAGCAAAGGGAGCGAATAAATCAGGGTTATGCGAAACGCTTGAAACGAGCAAATCTCATAATCCACATTATGATTATGGTTAATGTGTACAGTGCGTAAGTCCTAATTTATTGTGAATATTTAAAATCAGATTAACTCTCACTTAAAGTACGTTGGCGATGTCTGATGAACAGGCTCAGATATAATTACTAGGGATGTCTACGATGGGCGCAGATGCGGCACCTCATCCAGCCCAATGCCTGACTGGATTATTTTAGACAAATTATTGGGAAAACTACTTATGCACCATCTCAAATTTGCTCCGAGTTGGTTGCGATTTTTAATGATTTTCTTATTAGTGATGGGTATATTGTTTCGCTCTTTTAACCTTGATGGCAAAATTTTCTGGCATGATGAAACTTATACCTCATTGCGGATTTCTGGTTACACAATTAATCAAGCAAAACAGCAACTTTTTAATAATCGTGTCATTGGTGAAGAAAGTTTTGCCCAGTTTCAAGGTGTAAATCCAGAAAAAAGCTTAAATGACACAATAATGACTTTGGCAAAAGAAGATTCTCAGCATCCACCCTTGTATTACGTAATAGCCAGATTTTGGATGCAAATCTTTGGTAACTCGGTGACGGCGATTAGAAGTTTATCTGCCTGCATCAGTTTGCTGGTTTTCCCTTGTGTTTATTGGCTATGTCGAGAATTATTTAATGTGCCATTATCGGTTCCTGGTGTAGCGATCGCACTCATGGCAATTTCTCCAATTCATCTAGTATACGCCCAAGAAGCACAAGAATATATCCTCTGGTTAGTCACTATATTACTATCCAGTGCGTCTTTACTGCGAGCAATGCGGCTGGAATCACAAGATAAAGATGAGCTAGTAAAAAAACGACAACGACCAGATTTATTTACTATCTGGAGCATTTATGCAGTAACTTTAGCCATTAGTCTTTATACATTTCTTTGGAGTGCATTTGTAGCAGTTGCTCACGGAATTTATGTGATAATCACTGCCAAATGTCAGTTGACTGAAACTGTCAGAACTTATCTGTTAGCATCGCTAGTAGCTTTTTTAGCCTTCATGCCTTGGCTAACAATTGTGTCCGGTGAGTTTTTTAAATTTTTAATTTCAGCAGATAAGACAACAACACAGTTATCTTTGATGCCTATATTTCCATTTTTAATGATGCAGTTAAGCCGGATTTTTTTTGATATAGACCTTAGATCAGACAATCCTCTAAATTATTTAATAACAGCAATTTTTTTGACTTTGGTAGGATATTCAATTTATTTTCTTTGTCGAAGAACTAACTATAAAGTCTGGTTTTTTTTGATCACATTGATTGTAGTGCCAGCACTACCACTAATACTGCCAAGTTTAATTGCTGGGGGTGTACAAGCATCAACCGAACCATATTTAATACCATCTTATTTAGGAATCCAAGTGACTGTTGCTTACCTACTAGCTATGCAACTATATAATGGGAGGGGATTACGCCGGAGCATTTGGCAAATAATCATGGCATTAGTGATTATTTGTGGTCTGATTTCTTGTAAGGTGAGTTCCCAGGCAGAAACTTGGTGGAATAAGGGTATGAGTTATGACAATCCCCAAGTTGCCGAAATCATCAATCAAAGTACTCGCCCACTTTTGATTAGTGATGCTATGGGTAAAAATTATGGTAATGTCTTTTCTCTGAGTTATCTTTTGGAACCAAAAGTACGATTTCTGTTGGCAAACAGTCAAAAAATTCCCAAAATTCCTGATGGGTTTACTGATGTTTTTTTATTCAATCCTTCAGATATTTGGCGCGAAAAAATCGAAACAAAGTATAAATTAAAAACAGATATTGTTTACAGTGACAACTATTATTCGGTCTGGAAATTGGCTAAATCTTCTAAGCTGCGCTAACGTCATATTCCACCTAATATTAAAATAAGCTAAGAATAACAAAAATAAATATTCAACAGATTCTCATCTGAAATTAATTTAAGTGATAGTACGATGCTTTAGATTGTCCTTTGAGATGAATTTAATGATTTATTCAAAGGTGTTGTATGCAATTAACGGATTTTCTTGGTCTTTTACATCCAGCGATCGCAGTTATATTCGTGTTTCCCCTAATCGGTACAGTAGTTAATTTTGCTTGGCAAACACGCCAACGCAGATTGCAAATTTTAGCGGGGAGTAAGAGCAAAATTCCTCCAGTGGTGGGTGGAGAACATAAGCAGTTAGGTGAAAGGCTAACAGGTGCAGTTGTCGGATTAACTTTAATCGGATTAAGCTACCCTATCGGCAAAAATATGATCAAAAATCAACTGTGGAATAAAACACCTTTTCAAGTTGTTTTTATAGTGTTACTATTTGCTGCTACCATCGCCTCTTTAGTATTTCTTTATCGGGCAAAGCAGCGATTGTGGAGAGGAGTTTTCGCAACTTTAACTGGTGCAGGTTTAGTAATTCTAGGTTGTCAAGATGGAGTATATCGCCTCACCAATGAGTGGTATTGGTCACATTATTATATTGGTATTACCGCCGCACTATTAATGATTTTTTCATTAGCAATTGTTCAAGATATTTATCAAGATAAGTCCAATCGCTGGCGGATGATCCATACGATTTTAAACTGCATTGCTTTGTTGCTATTTATTGGACAAGGGATGACAGGAACGCGAGACTTATTAGAAATTCCCCTGAGTTGGCAAGAACCCTATATTTATAAGTGTGATTTTGTTAATAAAACTTGTCTCAGGCCAAGTTCCCAAGCCCCAAAGTGAACTAAGAGATTTCCAAGAAATAAATTATCCATAAACGTAGACGCGCAGAGGCTTGCCGCAGGCTACCACAGAGACACAGAAAAGCCACTGCGTTACGATTTGCATTTGTTTTTCCCAAGCATCGCAAGATCTGGGACTTTTTCGTAACGAATAACTAGATGGTATATCGCGCATTCATTTTGGTAGATTTAGCAAGCAAAATTTTAATTATGAATTATGAATTAATAATTATGAATTAGATTGACCATCCCCTCTATTTGGCAATGGATAACCAAGGATGCTGAGATTGAGAACATGACCACCAGTAACTAAATAAACAGTATCGCTGAGTACACCTAGCTGGCGCACTAAAGAACCCAGGCGATCGCGGAACGTCCTGCCAAGGGGATAAGCTGGTACTACACCCCAGCCCACCTCTTCTGCTACAAAGAGCATATCAGCCGCAACCAGATCCACCGTCTCTAACAACTCTGCAAGGATGTTTTCCCAGCTAGATTCATCGTGTTCCAGAAAATTAGCAACCCAAGTTCCTAAAGAATCAACTAAAAGGCAGGTATAGGGTTTTGCATCGGCGAGGGTAGCAGAGAGTTCCACAGGTACAGATAGAGTTACCCAGTCTTGAGGACGACGTTGTTGGTGTTCTAAAATGCGTTGATGCCATTCTTGATCATCTGGGTTATCGGTGGCTGTTGCTACGTAAACAACTGCTTTTCCTGACTGCATGGCCAGAGTTTCCGCCCATTCACTTTTACCAGATCGTGCTGGTCCTGTTACTAAGATGATTTTACCCAAAGTTCTTTCCTGACTATTTTAACAATCTGCCTACGCTTGCAATTTCTCACCGCACTTTTTTACTTCATCGGTGAGATTTTTGGTTTTAAATAACTTTTAAGGTATAAAATTAGCACCAGCACCATTGATGCCCCAACAACCCCATTCTTAATTATTTAATACTACTGGGGACAGCAAACTTTAGGATGTCTTTATGAACGCAGCTTTAAAACGCATAGAAGCAACTCTACACGATTTAGGGAATCGCGGCACTACCTCTGCCGCCGAAACAGGTGATTCGACCACAAAACGGCCTTTCTCTTTTAGAATCAGCGTCGGAGCCAACGAACCCACGGAAAGTACACAAACTGCATCTTCCCAGGATGGGGAACTGAATACACAAGGACAAACAGTTGACTTGGGCGTAGATACTGAGAGTGATTATCCTCCTGAACAAAATTTCTTTCCTCACCATGACTCTGTGCAGATCTTTCAAGCAGAAGACAATGGTAGCAAAATACCCAGCCTACCCAAGTTGAAAACTCCGAGTTTTAGTAGCCATCGCCACGGTGCCAATCCAGCATTGGCGATGAATCTATTGCAAGAAATTCAGGAAACTGTCGCCGGATGGCAAACAGAATTACAAAATATTTTGAAGCAAATTCAGGATATTTACTTAGAAGGTCCAATTGTTAATGGCTGGTTAGAATCCAATTCCCAGGAATCAGAAGCGGGAGGAACCGCAACACTACGCCATGCAGAAGTTGACCGCCTGATGAACTACGTAGAAGAAATTTGCGCGACTGGTGGAAAAGTATCTTATGAATCCTCTATTACTGGCTATCGCCTCTGTGGTGTAGACGATGCTGGTAAAGTCTGGTCGCGCCCATGTCCATCAGATCAGGTTCCCAATGTTAGTATGGCGATCGCTCGTTACCAAAAGTTACGTCAACTGTTAGGGCGCAAGCAATCTTTGGAAACCCGCCTGAGTCAACTAGCCCAAACTCTTGTAGTTTTACACAGTCATATTCAACAAACGTAAAGTTTTAAAGATTATTTCCGAAGAAACTCGGTTGGTGGGTCAGTAATTTTTGGGTTACATTAACTCTCGGTAGTTGTGCATTGGATTTAATAATTTAATCTCAAATCGTTCGAGTGAGCATCTCGACTTCGCTCGATGGAACCGTAGCCGTACCCCTGCGGGGAAGCAAGCTACGCGTAGCGTTCCGCAGGAAAGTCCCAAATCTCAAATCCTAAATTAAATCTATGCCAGACACCCAAATCTCTGCCATTATCTGTACCCACAATCGAGATACCTATTTAGGGGCTGCAATTGATAGTCTTTTAGGGCAGGATTTTGCTGCTGACTTTGAAATTGTAGTAGTTGATAATGGGTCTAGCGATCGCACTCGTGAGGTTGTAGAACAAAGAATCCACAATCAGCGCCTGAAGTATGTCTTTGAACCCACCATTGGTTTATCTGTCGCCCGTAACACAGGGGCAAAAGTAGCTAGTAGTGATATTCTTGCTTATTTGGATGACGATGCCGTAGCCTCCGATCGCTGGCTAGAAGTTTTATATTTTGCTTACAATAACTCTAAACTAGCGATCGCAGGTGGCAAAGTCACTCTCCTATGGCCTCCAGGAATCCAACAACCACGGTGGCTATCTCCGGGGCTAGCTGCAAATCTGGGTGCATACGACTTGGGTGACACTACCATCTACATTCAGGAACCTGGCTCAACCCCCAGAGGCTTAAATTACTCCATCCGCCGCAGTTTCCTAGAAGAAATTGGCGGTTTTGATCCTCATCTCGGTCGAGTCGGGAAAAATCTATTATCAAATGAAGAACTGCAAATGACCGAATTTGCCCTACAGCGTGGTTGGCAAGTCGCTTATCTTCCCGAAGCGCTAGTTGCTCACAACGTTGCTCCAGAGCGCCTTCAACGCTCCTGGTTTTTAAATAGAGGCTGGTGGCAGGGTATTAGTGAGTGTTATCGAGAACAACTCGCTGGTAAAGCCGGCATCGCTCAATTGCAGCGAGGTAGCGAACGGTTTGTACGCGGCTTATATAAGTCATTGCAATATTTTTCTGATCCAGCAGAACGGTTTGACAAACTTGTTTATGCTTACGGTCAGATTGGTTACTTAAATGCTGCTATTCAAGGTCTTCTATCCACATCAAATAAGAAATAACCAATAAGATAATTTATACTCATATGTCATCTAAAATACCAGTTTCAGTACTAATTCCGGCAAAAAATGAACAATTAAACTTGCCTGCGTGCCTAGCTAGCCTCAGCAGAGCAGATGAAATATTTGTAGTAGATTCTCAAAGTAGCGATAACAGCATTGAAATTGCTAAAAGTCACGGTGTAAATCTCGTACAATTCGACTTCAATGGACGCTGGCCTAAAAAGAAAAATTGGTCTTTAGATAATCTACCTTTTCGCAACGAATGGGTGCTAATTGTAGATTGCGATGAACGCATTCCCCCCGAGCTTTGGGAAGAAATTGACCAAGTAATTCAAAACAAGGAATATACAGGTTATTATCTCAACCGCCGTGTATTTTTCTTAGGAAAATGGATTCGTTATGGTGGGAAATATCCCGATTGGAATTTACGTTTATTTCAACATAAAAATGGTCGCTACGAAAATCTACATACAGAAGATATTCCCAATACTGGTGATAACGAAGTTCACGAACATGTGATTTTGCAGGGAAAAGTTGGATATCTCAAAAATGATATGCTCCACGAAGACTTCCGCGATCTTTACCACTGGTTAGAACGACACAACCGCTATTCAAACTGGGAAGCTAGTGTTTATTTTAATATTCTCGCCGGTAAAGATGATAGCGGTACCATCGATGCTAATCTATTTGGTGATGCCGTGCAACGCAAGCGCTTTTTGAAAAAAGTGTGGGTACACCTGCCATTTAAACCGATTTTGCGGTTTGTTTTGTTTTATATTATTCAACGCGGTTTTTTGGATGGCAAAGCAGGATATATTTATGCACGCTTGCTGAGTCAATATGAATATCAGATTGGCGTTAAACTTTACGAATTACGCAACTGTGGTGGTCACTTAAATACTGCAACTACCCCAAAGGAAGGAGATGAGGAGCAGGGGAGCAGAGGAACAGAGGAAAAGCTATTGACTATTGACTCCTAAATCCTAACTGCTAACTTCTAACTCCTAACTAAATGACAAATGACCAACCTTTCATCGATTTACGCAAATATGACCAATCTTGGTTTGACCGGGGGCGTGCAAGTTGGTATATTTTATTATGGTGGTTTGTACAAGCGATCGCCTTTCCCCTCACTCCTCAACCGTTAAATATTCTGCGTTGTGCTTTGCTACGATTATTTGGTGCTCGTATCGGCAAAGGCGTATTAATTCGACCCACCGCCCGCTTCACTTACCCTTGGAAAGTCACCATTGGTAACTACAGTTGGATTGGAGATAACGTAGTTTTATACAGCCTCGATCAGATCAGCATCGGTGAACACTGCGTAATTTCCCAAAAAAGTTACCTCTGTACTGGTACTCATGATCTCCAAGACCCTGCCTTTGGGTTGAAAACAGCGAGTATCACCATTGACAATGGTGCATGGGTAGCGGCAGATTGTTTTATTGGGCCGGGAGTGCAAATCGGGGCTAATGCTGTGATTGGTGCTCGTAGTAGTGTTTTTACTAATATGCCCTCTGGGAAAGTTTGTTGGGGAAGCCCCTGTCGTCCCAAGACAGTTCGGATAAAACTTGATCCCCCCACAAACCCATGATTTTATATCGCACTTATATTACAGTTGACAAAACGGGTATATCTTTTTCAGCTTGATATACGAGGTTTCAAGCCTCCCTCATCCCCCTCTACCCTGTGAATCCCCAAGCAAGACGGTGAGTAGCAGTGGTAATATGTTTTCATGGCTGCTCTAATCCTTGCTATTGATGAACAAACTATTGGATGAAACGCTGTCAATCAAAATTGCTGAAACGATAAACAGCAGAGCTAGCACTCCGTTTGATAATGCTTACAAAGCAGCATTGTCTACTGAGGGAGCAAGATATATTCAGGGATTTTTAGCTTTTCCTGGAAAGCCATACAGACCGGTTGAACACAGTTGGATCGAGCTAGACGATACCTCAGACAATGGCTCTCTTGTACGCATTATCGATCCCACATTACCGCACCTGAACAAAAATCCCCAAGAACTCTGGTATTTTGCAGCACAAAGGCTGACCGTCAAAAAACTGAAAGCCATCATTGAAGAGTCGAAAGAAGATTATCCAGAAGATGACCCATTGCCAATCTATGATGATCCACCTTATGAATATTACGGTGATGTCATGTTAGGTGGTCAAGAATATTTAGCAGCATATCAAGCCGCAGAGGCTAAGTGCAGAGAAATCAACGAACTTAACCCTGAGAGAAACTAACTAAACAGTATTAAATAATTCGTAATCCGAATTAGGAATTATTTAATACGATTTCCCATCGCTGCCAAAATATTCCCTATAGGCACAAATTTTGTCTCCACGCACATCAAAAGAAACTGCTACCCGATTTTTGTAAAGCTGTGATAACAAAACTCCCTCATCTCGAAACTCAAAAACAGCCGTTGTTTCATTACTGGTAACACGGCCTAAACTAGTCAGGTTCAAACCAGGATTAAAAGATTCAAAAACGTAATCGAAAAATTCTCTAGTTCGCTCTTTTCCCACATTTAAACCGTGGAATTTTCCCATTGGAAACCAAAGGGTAAAATCTTCTGTGAGCATATCTAAGAATGGTTCCCAATTTCCTGTTGCTAGACCATGCTTGACACTCCCCGACCTAAAGGCACGGGGATTCTTTGATCTACGAGACAACTTGCTCATGCAGGATTTCTCTCTTCATGAGTAGAGGCATTAAACTCAACGAGGTTGTCACCAACCCCGTTGGTCTTCAAAACCGTGCATGAAAGTTTCCCTTCACACGGCTCCTCAGTAATTTGGTGCTTG
>NZ_JBALCE010000100.1:0-11264 GCF_036919815.1 Nostoc sp. | reverse complement strand
TTTTCAAGACAGCCGCCGTCGGTGCGCCGGATGCTCTAAACGCCTGTGGAGAACTCGTAAGTCCTGGATTACTTCAGGCGGAGATCGTTGAAGCAAGAATCGCGTGACTTTTAGTCATGCGAGGTTCAAAAATCAATCGGTATCTAGCACTCTTACCTTTTTGGATACTACTGTTGCGAACTCTCACTTTGTAAATAATATACTGCTCACCAATGCCCGCAATGCATAGGCGTAGCCCGCCGTAGGCATCGCCGACAACATTTCCTTGTTGTAATTGCTCAATAATCGGTTGAACATCAGAGCGAATATTGCGAAATCTCTTTGATAGTCTGTAAAGTTCTTGCTCAAACTCATCGGAAAATCGAATTGAAACCGCACTATCACTCTGCATCAATCCTGTCCCATAGCTCACTAATTGGTCTAGTTTGTCCTATTTTTGCTTGCTGCAAGGCTCTTTTTAAGCTGGCTTTAATCTCCTCAACGGGTGTGGTTCGGTATCTAGCAAGTGGGCATCACCTACATCAGCACTTGACCAAAGATAGCTGTGTTGCCCGATTGTTAAACATCCTTGCCACTTATTTTCATAAGTATCGAGTGTGATAAAAAAACGCCGTGGCATTAGCTCTTGGGGATTAAGAACAAACTCTCCCCACATAGAAAAACCAAAATACTCTCCATTTTTTTCATTGTTGTATTCCCAGTCAGTCAGGTTGGGAAAAGCAGCTTTAGCTTGGTTTAGAACTTGTTGAATTTCAGGTTCTGTTAATAGCATTTTTAACAGAAAGCAATTAGGTCAAAACTTGAAATCAACTGTTGTCTATCTTTTTTACCTTAAGGAATAGAAACCGATCGCAATAATCGCTCAACAACAGTTCTAGCATTGCGTCCTCCTCTAGCAATCAGGCGATGGCAAAGAACGTGAGGGACAAGAAATTTCACATCATCAGGAATAGCATAATCACGCCCTAAGAGAAAAGCTAGTGCTTTGGCAGCCCGTTGTAATGCTAATGTGCCACGCGGACTGACGCCAAGGGCGATTTCCTCATCTTGCCGTGTTGCCCGCACCAATTCGAGGATGTACTGTTGCAAAGAAGTAGCCACTTTTACTTGAGAGCAGAGGTAACGTAATTCTTGTACTTCTGCCAAGGTAATACAAGGCTGTAAATCAGCAACCTTCACACCATTTTGGAGATTTTGCAGCATTTGGAGTTCTTCTGCCTCTGAAGGATAGCCCAAACTCAATGACAACATAAACCGATCCATTTGCGCTTCCGGCAGGGGAAAAGTACCTTGATACTCGATTGGGTTTTGAGTGGCAATCACAAAGAAGGGCTGGGGAACTGGACGAGAGACACCATCGACTGTCACCTGATGTTCTTCCATAACTTCCAGTAAAGCTGACTGAGTGCGGGGTGTAGCGCGGTTGATTTCGTCAGTTAACAGCACATTGGCAAAGACTGGCCCAGGAAGAAAAGTAAATTCGCCGCTTTTTGGGTTCCAAATGTTGGTGCCAGTAATGTCAGTTGGCAATAAATCAGGGGTACATTGTAGCCGTTGAAACTTGCCATCTACTGAACGAGCTAAGGATTTAGCCAGCAGGGTTTTACCAACACCAGGGACATCTTCTAGGAGGGCATGACCACCACCTAGCAGGGCGACTAGCACTAAGCGTATTGCCTCAGTTTTACCAACGATGGTAAGAGCTAGATTTTGTGTTAAGGCGTCAATTTTTTCTCTCATGCGGTGCGGGGATTGGGGAGTAGGGATTGGGGAGTAGGGATTGGGGAATGGGAACTAAATTCTTCCCAATGCTCAATTTCCCTAAATACATTGTTCCCACTCAGAACTCCTAACTCCCGTAGAGACGCGATTAATCGCGTCTCTACTTCTAACTCCTGTACAGACGCGATTAATCGCGTCTCTTCTAACTTTGCGCTCCAGCACTTAAAACTTCTCTAGCAACAACGCAGTCAAGTTGAATTTGTGTTTTCAGAGCTTCTAGAGAAGGAAATTTTTGTTCAGGGCGCAAAAATTTAACTAGCTGCACAACTAGTTTTTTGCCATACAAATCACCAGACCAATCGAGCAGATGTACTTCGGCAGATGAATAAGTACCGTTTACAGTTGGACGATTACCGATATTCATTACGCCCAAGCTCTCACTTGGAGTGACATCTGATGTTTCACTGAGAGTTAAAATACGGACAGCGTAAACTCCTTGGCGGGGCAAAAACTTTTCCTTTGGTAGTTGGAGGTTGGCGGTGGGAAAGCCAATCGTTCTCCCCAATTGTTGACCTTGAACGACTTCACCAAAGAGGGTGTAAGGGCGTCCTAGTAAGAGATTTGCGTTTTCGATGTCGCCGTGCTCAAGGGTTTGGCGGATTAATGAAGTGCTAATCCGGGCATCCTGAGGCGGAGGAGTATTGACGCAACTGGTTTCGGTGGGCGAGTTACCTGTATAAGTTTGTAAGGGAACGATCGCCACGGGGATATTGTACTTGGCGGCGATTAATTGCAAATCTTTAGCAGTACCACTGCGCTTTTCGCCAAAACAAAAATCCTGCCCGATGCTAATTCGCTGGCATCGCAGTTGTTGCACAAGAATTTTTTCGACGAATTCTTCGGGGGTCAAAGCAGATAGTTCTTTGTCAAAGGATAGTAGTACCAGTTGTTCTACCCCAAGCGATCGCAATTGTTGGACTTTTTCATCCAGTGGCGTTAACAAAGTCCGGGGTTGCCCCGTAAAAAACTCGTGTGGATGGGGGTCAAAGGTGACAACTGTTGAATAGATATATTCTCTATTTGTTAGTTGTTGATTTTCGTTTGACTGGGGACTACTAGCTACTGACAAGTGACTACCAGCGTGCAAGACTGGTTGAATTACCCTTTGATGACCAAGATGAACACCATCAAACTTGCCAAGGGCAACAGCAGTCGGCGTTAGCAGCTTTTCGCTTGAAGAAGCAACCCACACAGAACACCCATTTTGAGACAAATTTCGCACGTGGATTCTGAGAGTTTAGGTTTATTTTAGCTATCAGCAGAAAGCTACCTGATGGTAAACCGTCTTCAGGAGGACAGCTTTTATAGATGGTCTGAACTTTCACCAACTGCCCATCAGGTCTTGTGCAATCAGCCAGGGTGTTGATGACACCCTTTTAGCTATCAGCCAAAAGCCTAACCCACAGGAAGTTGCCCAAGATGGTATCTTGGGCATCAGCTTGACAAGCTTTTTGCTAAGTCCAGATAACCGCAAATACTAGAGCTAAAAAGCTCTAGTTCAGTGTTAAGACTGCAAGGAGGTTTTACCCTTCGATCAGCCGCAAGAGAGGGCATCTGTGGGTGTCTGGGCTGTGTTGGTGAATCTATAAAGTATGTCCTCCTATTATCGCCCTGAACCTGTGGTCGGCGTGACAACTCTAGGCAGGGCTGTCTCACCGTGCAGCCAACAGGTACGCTCTCGTGCTGAAAGCTTCTGATCACCAATCTAATCTAAAATCTCCAATTACTGCGATCGCAATCTTTAGACAGAAGACTTTCTAACAGGAAAAGATTCTGATAAGGAAACTGAGGTGGGAACCTCAAGTACCATTCCTTCCCGTGCCATAATCGCCCCAGGAAATTTTGCAGCTGCTTGTACCCCTACACTATCTAAAAAGTCGTCATCGTGTGCGGGGTCGTGGTGATAAATCACTAGAGTTTTGACATTAGCAGCTTGCGCCACCTTTACAGCTTCTTGCCAAGTCGAATGTCCCCAGCCAATTTTCGCGGATGTTGGGCAATAGTATTCTTCGTCTGTATAAGTAGAATCGTAAATCAGAATGTCGGCATTACGAGCTAGCCACAGCACATTCTCATCAAGTCGGTCGGGAAAATGTTCGGTATCAGTAATATAGGCAGCAGCGCCACCATGCCAGTTGACGCGGTATCCTACGGCTTCACCTGGATGATTCAAAGGTGCTGTTTCCAGGGTAAGGTCATCGATGTGTATTGGTTGCCCCGGTCGAATGTCGTAGAAATTTAAATTGGCTTGCATAATCTGCAAGGGTACGGGAAAGTTGGGGTGCAACATTTGGTCATTCAGGCGCTGTTCTATGGTAGAACCATCAGGTGCGATCGCGCCGTAAATATGAAAGTCATTCCCCTTCACAAACCCTGGAGTAAAGAAGGGAAAACCCTGCATGTGATCCCAGTGAGAGTGGGTAAAAAATATATGAGCTTCTAACGGCATTTGGCGCAACAAAGATTGCCCCAAAACGTGTAGTCCCGTGCCAGCATCGAAAATTAAGCGTTTATCGCCCGCTTGCATTGATATGCAAGGGGTATTACCACCGTAACGAACGGTGTGTGGCCCTGGACTGGGGATGCTGCCGCGAACGCCCCAAAATTGTACGGTAAATTGGTTCTCTATCCTAGACATGGGTGTTGTTTGCTGGACTGAGCGGGCGATAAGTGGAAAAATTGTTACTTATTCTGTCTAAGTTTATGCTGTCTCACCGATTTAGTAAGAGGGAGGATTTCTTGGTAAAACAGCATATCCTGTTTCTGGCTGATTGTGTAAATGTAGATGAGATACTCTCAGGGAGAATTTCCAGTTTTTGGGGTAGATGTGTATCGTTTATTTCAAGAGTGTCCCTACGTTATAGCCTACATTTTTCTGTGATGCATTTGAATAACCCCAGTTTTTTCCGAATAACTCAAATGATTCACGGAAAGTTGAATTCCCACTCAGACAATTTCTCTAATCCATCTGCGTAGGTAAGATTGTATTGTAACGGCGTTATACTGATGTAGTTTTTACTTACAACTTGCACGTCTGTCGGTACATTTTGAGGCAGATTTAATCCGGTTGGGGGTTCCACATCCTCAATTACCTCTCCAGTTAACCAATAGTACGTTTTTCCACGAGGATCAACTCGTTTATCAAACACATCAATGTAACGCCGCACTCCTTGACGGGTGAGAGTAACTCCGGCAATTTCTTCCCACTTGATGGCAGGAATATTGACGTTGAGCAACATTAAACCTGGCAGAGGTTTTTGGGCTAACTGGTCTACGAGAATTTTGGCAAACTTAGCAGCAGGTTTAAAGTCTTTAGATGTCTGACTAATAAGACTTAGCGCTACACTGGGAATGCCTTCAATTAGACCTTCCATTGCCGCAGAAACAGTGCCGGAATACAAGATTTCAGTTCCCAAGTTCGCACCTTGATTAATGCCAGAGAGAACCAAATCGGGGGGAGTCGAGAGCAAAGCCCACAGCGCCAATTTCACGCAATCTGAAGGCGTACCATCGCAAGCCCAAGCTTTGACAGCAGGATGAAAAATCTCTTCAACAATTTCGGCGCGAATTGGTTGGTGTAAAGTTAACCCATGTCCAGTTGCCGATCGCTCTCGATCTGGGCAAACTACACTCACATCATGACCTGCCTCTGCCAAGTAGTTGGCTAAAGTACGAATCCCCAGGGCAGAAATGCCGTCATCGTTGCTAATTAGTAATTTCATAGTCATTGATCGTTGGTCATTAGTTATTAGTTATTTGTTATTAGCCATTTGTCAATGTCGCAGGTCACAAACAGCAAAAAAACATATATACTCACTAGTACACTTCCCCATATTTTTGTACCAGTCAAAGTGTCACCCTGACCGACATCCCGCCTAGAACTTAAGTTCTAGGCTAAGAGCTAGTGTTTACTTAAGTGGACTGAAATTTTCCCTTTCACTGAGTCTAGCCATCTACATCGCTTCAAGTTTTGTATTTAGTCCTCTTAAGAGGACTTTAGCTATTAGCCTGGGAATTTATTCCGAGGCTAATAGGCAACGAAGCAGAAGATTTATAAAGATGTTGGGAATCACAAGACCATTAACAAGGGGCTTAAGTCCCAAGTCTTGTTAATTGAGATGTTAGCTGGATTTATGCCAAGCTGTATTAGCTCAATCGTCTCTAACTGATAAACAGAGGTTTGGTTTCGACCCTCAGCTTTGCTGATGTTAATGGCATAGCTGTAAGTTTATTTATCGAGCAGTTCACAGCTTTTGACTATAGACTAATGACTAATGACCAATGACTAATAACTAATGACTAGCAATTTAGAAGCTCAACTTTTAGCACTGCGGCAGTCAGGAGAAAAAGCGATCGCAGCCGCCGACACCCTAGAAGGTCTGGAAGAACTCAGAGTTAACTATCTGGGTAAGAAAGGGGAACTGGGGGCACTGTTGCGAAGTATGGGACAAATGAGTGCAGAGGAACGACCGAAAATTGGTGCGATCGCTAATACAGTCAAAGAATCCCTGCAAACTAGTCTAGACCAGCAACGTGCTGCCTTAGAAGCCGCGCAAATTCAAGCTTTGCTAGAGGCGGAAACTCTGGATGTAACTATGCCAGGAATTTACAGCCCCCAAGGTCGCATTCATCCTCTCAATGGTATTATCGACCGGGCGCTGGATATCTTTGTTGGTATGGGCTACACCGTGGCTCAAGGGCCAGAGATGGAAACAGATTACTATAATTTCGAGGCTCTCAATACCCCGCCTGACCACCCCGCTCGTGATATGCAGGATACCTTCTACCTCCCAGATGGTAATCTTTTACGCACTCATACCTCGTCAGTGCAAATTCGTTACATGGAAAGAGAAGAACCACCGATTCGGGTTGTGGCTCCAGGGCGAGTTTATCGGCGAGATAATGTAGACGCGACTCACTCAGCTGTTTTCCATCAAATAGAACTTTTAGCCATTGATGAGGGACTAACTTTTACAGACCTCAAAGGCACAATTAAGGTATTTTTACAAGCAATATTTGGCGATTTACCAATTCGCTTCCGCGCCAGTTATTTCCCGTTTACTGAACCCTCGGCGGAGGTGGATTTGCAGTGGAATGGGCGTTGGCTGGAGGTGATGGGCTGCGGTATGGTCGATCCAAATGTACTTAAGTCTGTCGGTTATGACCCAGAAATTTATACTGGGTTTGCTGCCGGTTTTGGTGTAGAACGCTTTGCAATGGTGTTACATCAAATCGATGATATTCGTCGTTTGTATGCTAGCGATTTGCGATTTTTGCAGCAATTTTAGGCATACGTAAGGTAACAATAAATAATGACCTCAGTTTCCAGGTTAGATCGAGTTCTAGAAAGTATCGAAAACTTATCAGTAGATTGAACAAGAAACATTAATTGATCTGATAAGTCATCGGTTGGCAGAACGGCGGCGTTCTGAAATTGCTGCTAATATAGCTCAAGCACAAGCAGAATACCAGTCGGGTAAAGTGTTCCGTGGAACTGTTACTCAAATAATGGATGAGTTACGCAAGTGAGAACTGTAGTTTTGGCATCATCGTTTAAACGAGCATTTAAACGATTGGTACGACGACAGCCAGAATTACAAGAGCGGTTAGCATCACTAACCGCCGATCCATTTGATCCATTGTTGCAGACCCATAAACTTAAAGGCAAACTGTCTGGAGCTTGGGCGTGTTCAGTTGACTATGACTGTCGCATTGTCTTTAACTTTGTGCAAAATATAGAATCTGGTTAAGAGGAAATTTTGCTAATTGATATCGGCACTCATGATGAAGTTTACTGAGTTGTAGGTGGTGTTCCAGTATTTTTCTACTAACGAATTTTGGATTTAGGATTGAATAATTCAATGACTGCGATCGCGGATAAAGCAATATCTCAAATACTCAGACGACCAGCATCTCAGAGTAAAATGTAGTCAATAATTTCTACCCAAAATTCATGCCATGAGCCGATGGCCTTTTTACCGCAGGATGCAATAATCGCAGAAGAAAAGTTAACCAAATATCTGCTTGTGCCGTTGCCCAAAGACGATAAATCTAAATTTTTGGCTAGGGCTGGCCGGGTACACACTAGACAACTGGCAACAACTGGAACAGGATCTACGTACTCAAATTTTAACGCAACCTGCCGAGGCGATCGAAACAACTCGCTATGGTCACAAGTATGCCATTCGTGCGTGTCTGCGAGGGATTAATGGCGTTAAACTCAATATCTTAACCATTTGGATGGTTACAAAGGATACAACTAAATTTGTCACCTTAGTGCCAGTTCAAGGAGCCAACTCATGAAGGTACAGCACCCTCTATTCTCCCAAGTTGCCTTAGCACAGGACTTACCAGAATACAACCTGAAACGCGGGAGTGTTGCAACAATTGTAGAACATTACCCCATGCCTGAAGGGGAAGAGGACGGGTATAGTCTGGAAGGGTTTGATCTGCCCCATGTAACGATCGAAGTACCAGCATCTCAAATTATCCCCATTGCCCAGTGGCAGCAAGAAGAAATGATTTTAGCCAAGTTACGCCAGCTATCTGGAGCGAGGCTGTTACAATTACAAGACTATCTCGATTTTCTCTTGCAAAAAGAAGAGTCTGATTATCAGAGTTAGGTATGGAGCTTGAGTATTACAAACAGTACTTGCATTATAAAAAACTTGGTTTTCGCACCCAAGCCAGACAACACCTTCAGCAGTTTATTGCTTCATTTGCTTCATTTGCCGAGAAAGAATTGTGGACTTACAAGTTTCTAGAAACTCAAGAATACGAATTTGGGTGGCATATAATTCGCTATGAGCTTTATGAACAGGTTGTATTTCCTGTTCTTCTTAGCGGTTATCAAAAGCGCGATCATTGGTCAGTTTTATGGCTTGCTCGTACAGCCAACAATTTTTATAAAGTAAAGCATCTCCATAAGCAGATTGACTTTAAAACAGACTATGGGTTACTCAAAGAATGTTACTTGCTCGCTCCCAACAATAATGAAGTACATAAAGACTTACTAAGTATTCAGATTCGATGGCTTCAGTATTGTATTCATGAATATCCAACTGGGATACTATATGGAGCAGTAAATGGAGCAACAATAGACGAATGCCAGGAGATTCTTTCAGAAATTGAGTTTGCTAGAAAACTTGATGTTGAAAAAAATCAAGAAAAATTCCTCAATGAGGTTCAGTCAAAAATTCTTGAATACATCGTTAGACTTCGGACTTACAAATATCAAAGTGGTCAGTGACTTTCTCTAACCACCTTTTTCTTTTTGAGACTTGATTTGATTTAATTACGCCCGAATAACCAGGGATATCTCCCAAAGGTTAAAATCTACCACCTAAATATTTGGCGAGAAACTCTTCTGCGATCGCTAACGAGTTTTTTATACTCGTGAGTAGTTTGTGCTGTCTTCGCTAAAACGCAGACTACAAACAATTCTGAAACCCAAGATTGGAGGATAGGGAACAGGGCAGTTTAGCGGCAATTGTCACAATGTCCGCAACGCAAGTTAGCTGCTTCTTTGTCAAAACCAAAGGCATTTAATAAAAACTGCCAACGACACTGCTTTGTAGTCAGATATTGATGCATTTGTTTGGCGGCGTGTAATTGCTTGGGTGGCTGAGTTCCCGCTTTTTGTCCAATAGTGTAATGGAAAGGATCAAGCCAGTTTAGCTGACCATTGCTATGGAGTAAAGATAAGGCGATCGCACCATCAGGAAATTGCCGCATCACTGCATTCACTTCTCCCTGTTTTGGTAATTTTTTCACAAGTTGTTGCGCTATTTGTTGTTGCGATCGCATTTGTTCTTGAAAAAACTCCTGTCTTTGCTTATCCTCTGGATCTAACCACCCCGTAGGTTCACTCACTAATGTCAGCGCTTCGGCCGGTTTCCCATCTCTTCCAGCCCGGCCAATTTCTTGCACATATTCAGACAGCAGATGTGGCGCGTGAAAATGTATTACCCAACGAACATCAGATTTATTTATCCCCATACCAAATGCACAGGTACACACCACAAAAGGTATTTTGCCACCTAACCAGCTTGCTTCTACTGCACGCCGTTCTGTTGCACCCAATCCCGCATGATAACTAGCTGTAGCATAACCCATCTCTGCTAACCATTCAGCTAAATCTTCACTATCTCTCCTAGTGCGAACATAAACTAATCCCGATTGTTGCGGTCTATTTTGAATAAACTTTAATAATTGTTGTTTCCTACCTCGTGGTGTCCAAGCAATGCGAACGCTGGGATGCAAGTTAGGACGGTAGGGATTCAAGCGGAAAATCTCTGGTTGCTGTAATTGTAAAACTGTTTGAATAATCTTTTGGGCTAAAGGGTCAGCAGTAGCGGTAAAAGCAGCAATACTAATTTTTGTTCCCGGTGGTTTTGATTTTAGTAGTGCAGGACGCACCGCCCCTAATCTGCGATAAGCTGGGCGAAAACTATCACCCCACTGTACTAAACAATGGGCTTCATCTAAAATTAAGCCATTAATTTGCAATTGTGGCTGACATAATCTCTCCCAGACTGGCGCACTTAGCAAAGTTTCTGGCGATAAATAAAGTAATCTTAGCTGTTGACGTTCTAAAGCTTGCAGAGTTGCACGGCGTTGAGATGGCGACAATTCACTATGTAAAAGTGCTGCTTTCTGATGGCTTTGTAGTAGTTCCTGTACTTGATTTTCCATCAACGCCACCAAGGGCGAAACTACCAAAGTTAATCCTGTTTGTAGCAGTGCCGGAAGTTGAAAACAAATCGACTTTCCTCCACCTGTGGGCATAATAATCAGCGCATCTTTTTGTGATAATAAACTGCTGACAATTTCTCCTTGTGGTGGACGAAAATCTTCATAACCCCAGATTTTTTGAAAAGCTGCTCGAACTTCTTGCCAAGATTTTGTTGTAGGCTGATTCATAATCAATGGTAGATGTACCAATATCCTTGAATACTGAATATAGCCTCTCTTATCTAGCTAATGGTTCAGTAATTTCATCATCTTAGGTGTGCAACGTACTGACTTCAAGATAATCTACACAACGAAAATTCAAATAAGATTGTCCCTTAACTATAAGCCTGTAAACTATCGATAATGCAAAACACTATTGGCTCTGGAACACCATCAGCCATAGCAATAGCGACTACTTTGTACGTTGTAACGTCATCTCTAGTGTATTTAGCCAAGAAATCGCCCACTCTGGGAACAGTTGGAAAATTGCCTTTCCATCTGTCAGCTACTGATGAAAAATCCTCTCCTGTAAACAGAACATTCACGTTTACTTCTACCATAATTACACTTCTTACCTCTAAGTCTGAATACTACAGTTTTAGATTGCGTATGAAAGTAAAATTATAGAAGTTTAGCACAAAGAAAATGACCGACTCGGGTTGAGTCGATGGGGGATATTATTCCCCGCACCTCTCAGTTAGATCCGGACGTGCCCATTTCTGTGCATCCGGCTCCCGATGTTCTCAGCT
>NZ_JBALCE010000099.1:0-29652 GCF_036919815.1 Nostoc sp. | reverse complement strand
CGAGAGTTCAGCCTTAGTGTCAGTAATCTGCTGACGGGCTGGATTAGTTATGTACGGGCTGATTACCGTGATTCACTAATCAACGAATCGCACTTTCTCACTTTCTGCCTTCATGGGGGCTGTATTCAATCAGACACCCCTTTTTTCTTGATCATTCCCCATCTAGCCTCAATTCTATTGATAATGATAATCGAATGGAGGGGGGTTAGGGGGGATCTAAAAGTGCCTAAAATCACAGTGAAATACTTTTCAAACAACCTCTCAGGCCATTCCTTGGATCTTTATCGGGGCGACATTACTGTAGAAGAGTATAAAAACTTAGTTTTAGAAGCCGCAAAGGCAGCAGGCATTGCGACACCAATTGTTTTTCTGATCTTAGTGGCTGTATTAGCGTTATTTCCAGAATTTACAGTTGTGTTGTCAGCACCAGTGGTTGTGGCAGGGTTCAATTCATTATTTGGTATAAGCATTGCTATGCTGATAGTACAATCGCTACTCCGTCATGTCCAAGCTGGTGGTTTTGGCGCGGAAACTGCTGAGGCTTACAGAAATGCGCTTGGTGGTTCTGCGCCTGCTTAGGTAACAAATCTGCGATAAATTTAGTATTGTATTTGGCTCAAATGCAAGGGTGGTTGGCATCCACCTGATGAAGACCGCGATAAGTAAAAGAGTTTTGATTGGCAATTCCTTTACCGTAGTTAAAGGAATCTGGAAACAGTCTTTGTGATTGTGTAGTTTAGATATGAATGGTATAATATTTCGGCTTCGGTCAGTACAAGTTCGTAATTTGTAATTTTCGGGTTTCATGCTGCTAACGATCGCAACGACACACTTTCCAGCAACAGAGTTAGGCTATCTGTTGCACAAACACCCTGACCGTTGTCAGTCTTTTTCTCTTTCCTTTGGACAGGCGCACGTCTTCTACCCGGAAGCAAACACCCAGCGATGCACAGTAGCGTTGCTGTTGGATGTTGACCCGGTGAAATTGGTGCGGGGACGCAGTGCTAGGCTGGAACAATATGTAAATGATCGCCCTTATGTTGCTTCTTCATTTTTAAGTGTAGCGATCGCTCAAGTATTTAGCACAGCTTTAGCAGGTCGCTGCAAAGAGTTGCCAGAACTAGTACAAACTCCTATTCCTTTGACAGCGAAACTTTCTGTCTTACCCTGTCGCGGGGGTGAAAATTTTCTGCGGGAACTGTTTGAGCCGTTGGGTTACAGTGTGAGTGCCCAAGGTCATATTTTAGATGAGGAATTCCCTGAATGGGGGCAGAGTCAATACTTTAGCGTCGAACTTCAGCACACTTTGCCCTTAAGCGATTTGTTAAGTCACCTTTACGTTTTGATTCCAGTATTGGATGACGATAAACATTACTGGGTAGGCGATGAGGAAATCGAAAAGTTACTGCGTCATGGCGAAGGTTGGTTAACTGCACATCCAGCGCGAGAACAAATTACCAAGCGTTACCTAAAACGACAACATCGCTTAACTCGTCTGGCTTTAGCCCAATTAGCAGAGGAAGACAATCCCGATCCCGATAGTGCTGAGGAAAGCCATGCTGAGGAAGAAGCAGCGGTAGAAAAGCCCATTAGTCTGAATCAACAGAGGATGAATGCGGTGATTGCTGCTTTGAAGCGAAGAGCTGCAAAGCGGGTGATTGATTTAGGCTGCGGTCAGGGAAGTCTGCTGAAACTTTTGCTTAAAGATGGTTTTTTCGAGCAAATTACGGGTGTCGATGTTTCCTACAGGGCGCTAGAAGTCGCTCAAGAACGATTAGACCGTCTGCATCTCCCCCACAATCAATGGGAACGTCTACAATTATTACAGAGCGCACTCACCTATCAAGATAAACGTCTCAGTGGCTACGATGCTGCTACGGTGATTGAGGTAATTGAGCATCTCGATTTACCGCGTCTGGGGTCATTTGAGCGAGTCTTGTTTGAGTTTACCCAGCCCAAAACCGTGGTGGTGACAACGCCCAATATTGAGTACAACGTCAAATTTGAGAACTTGCCTGCGGGGAAACTACGACACCAAGACCATCGCTTTGAATGGACGCGTGCAGAGTTTAAAAACTGGGCAAATCGGGTAGCAGAACGCTTTAGCTATACTGTGGAATTTCAACCTGTAGGCACAGAAGATGCAGAAGTCGGTTCACCCACACAGATGGCAGTGTTTAGCCATAATTCCTAATTTCATTTCACTTATTTCTTCCTTTGCGCCTTTGGTGTCCTTAGCGGTTGGTTAAAAAAATTATGAAAATAACTATTCCTGAACTATCCCTAATTGTCATCATCGGAGCTTCCGGTTCCGGGAAATCAACTTTTGCCCATAAGCACTTTCAACCCTTCGAGGTACTTTCCTCAGACTTTTGTCGCGGCTTGGTTTCTAATAGCGAAAATAGCCAGTCCGCCACCAAAGATGCCTTTGAGGTGTTGCACTTCATTACTGCCAAGCGGCTAGCAGCAGCTAAACTGACTGTAATTGATGCTACCAACGTGCAGATGGAAGACCGCAAACCTTTGCTGCAAATGGCACGACAATACCATTGCTTTGCGATCGCGATCGTCCTCGACTTACCAGAAGAATTATGCCATGAACGCAACCAACAGAGGAGCAATCGCCAGTTCGGCTCCCATGTAGTGCGGCGTCATAGCCAAATGTTACAGCGTTCTCTACGTGGTTTGGAAAAAGAAGGTTTCCGTTATGTCTATACTCTCAACTCTCTAGCAGAAGTTGAATCTGTTGAAATCGAACGCCAACCCCTCTGGAACAACCTAAAACACGAACACGGCCCCTTTGACATCATTGGCGACATTCATGGCTGTTGCGACGAACTCGAAACATTACTCCAACAATTAGGCTACCAAATCTCTTCATCTCCCCCTGTTCCCCCTGCTCCCCTCTGGGACACTCCTACTTACTACCACCCCCAAGGACGGAAAGTTATTTTTTTGGGTGATTTAGTAGACCGTGGACCGCGTATTTTAGATACAGTCAAGCTGGTACGAAACATGGTTCTGGCAGGTACAGCTATCTGCGTTCCTGGTAATCATGAAAACAAGCTATTGCGGAAACTACGCGGTAAAAATGTCCGAGTCAATCATGGGTTAGAGCAAACCCTACATGAGATTGAGGCGTTACCCGATGAAGCGCGCGAACCCTTCACCAAAGAACTGCAAAAGTTTCTGGATTCCTTAATAAGTCACTACCTGCTAGATGACGGACGGTTAGTGGTGGCTCACGCGGGGATGAAACAAGAAATGCAGGGACGGGGATCTGGTGCGGTGCGCGAGTTTGCTCTGTATGGTGAATCCACTGGCGAGATTGATGAGTTTGGCCTACCCGTTCGCTACAACTGGGCGGGAGAATATCGAGGTGAAGCGATAGTAGTTTACGGACATACTCCTGTACCAGAAGCAGAATGGTTGAATAACACTATTGATATTGATACAGGCTGCGTCTTTGGCGGCAAACTCACTGGCCTCCGCTATCCAGAAAAAGAATTAGTGAGTATTCCGGCTGCTCGTGTATACTGCGAACCTGTGAAACCTTTGGTACAAAATACAGTCACACGCACATCTCAACAGGAACTCGATGATGTCCTGCACATTGAAGACGTATTGGGTAAGCGCCTCATCAACACGCGACTTAAGCCTAATATTACCATTCGGGAAGAAAATGCGATCGCAGCTCTAGAAGTGATGAGCCGTTTTGCTGCTAATCCGAAATGGTTGATTTACTTACCTCCCACCATGTCCCCTGTGGAAACATCTTCAACATTGGGATATTTGGAACACCCAGCGCAAGCCTTTGCCTACTACCAGCAGGAAATTACTGAAGTAGTTTGCGAAGAAAAACACATGGGTTCACGGGCGGTGGTGGTTATTTGCCGGGATTTAGTAACTGCCGAGAAACGGTTTGGTGTGGTGGATGAAAGTATTGGTATCTGCTATACCCGCACAGGAAGACGTTTCTTTGATAATCCAGTATTGGAGGCAAAACTATTGGCGCGGGTAAATGCTGCCCTTTCCCAAAGCGGCTTTTGGGAAAAATTTAATACCGATTGGGTGTGTTTAGACTGTGAATTGATGCCTTGGTCAGCCAAAGCACAGGGACTACTGCGAGAACAGTATGCACCTGTGGGAGTGGCATCACGCCTTGCTCTTAATGATGCTGTTAACTTATTGCAACAAGCAAGTGATCGTAACGTCGAAATCAGCAACCAACTCAGCCATTACCAGCAACGTGCAGAAATGGCGCATCAGTACATCACCGCCTACCGTCGCTACTGCTGGTCTGTTACCGATATTTCTGATCTAAAGCTCGCACCCTTCCACATCCTGGCAACAGAAGGAGCCGCTCACATCGACAAAGGCCATTGCTGGCACATGGAGCAAATCGCCAAAATCTGCCAATCAGACCCCGCTTTACTTTTAGCGACTGCCTATAAAGTGATAGATTTGACTGACCCCAGCAGCCAGGCGGAGGGTATTCATTGGTGGGAAGAACTGACTGCTGCGGGTGGTGAAGGTATGGTTGTCAAGCCAATGCAATTCATAGTCCAAGGTAATCGCGGCATTGTGCAGCCTGCGGTGAAGTGTCGCGGACAAGAATATCTGCGGTGTGGAATACTCAGCGCCGGAGAATCTGCAACGTCTAAGGCAACGTGGGTTATCTCTCAAGCGTTCTCTAGCGATGCGGGAGTTTGCTCTAGGTGTTGAAGCATTGGAGCGATTTGTCTCTCATACTCCACTACGTCGCGTGCATGAATGTGTTTTCGGGATTTTGGCGCTAGAGAGCGAACCTGTTGATCCGCGACTTTAGTTTTTAATTGTAAGGCATTGCTGAATATAAAGTATAAGTATGAAAACTTCACGCAGGGAGCAATGCGGTTTTGTCAGATCCGGTAAAAAAGTGCAATGCCTGCGGTGTTCTCGTTGCCATCGCTAAATTCTTATCCCAGCAATAAAGCTTTATTTATATAGGCTATTTGGTGTCGCTTGACTCTATTGCATTTACATTCTTCAAACCAACATTACACTAATCCAGAAGATAGAGACATATTAGAAAAGTTGAAGCACACTTGTAAGAGCAACTTTAACTATTCAATAATAGTGTGTCAATGTGGCTAAAATACGGTGTAAATGAAGAAGGTATCTTGATATGTGTTGAAGATATCACAAGAGGTAAGACTTTACTTAAGTGTCCTTACTGTCATAGTGATTTAACTGCGAAAAAAGGCAAGGTGAAAGAGCATCATTTTGCTCATCATGGAGAAACTTGCCGCCCCATAGCTAACCGAGAATTCCCTACTCTGCCACTTTATGAGAATTTCAACGTTCAGCTATTAAACAAGGATTTGACACAGTTAAAACTGCTTTGGCAGGAGTACGGAGCCAAAAATTACCCGATTAGTTCCTACTTAGTTACTCCTGGTTTACTCAAAGCAGGAATGTTAAGAAAAAATGTTTACATTAAACCACCTGCCTATCAATTTAGTGATTTGGGTAAAATTCCTGTTGGAGCGCTAGAGTTGAAATTATTTAACGAAGTGCAAGAGCCATTATTACTGAAAAAGCTTTTGAAACTTGAGCTAGCTTTTAAACACGCCGAATACAAAAATACTCCAGATTTAGCATATCGACTTACTGATTTAAAACTCTACCGCGCTCAACTTCAACGTATTCTATGCTCTACTCTATATTTTTTAGAGATTGAAACTAATATTGGGATTATCTACAAAATAGGAGTAACCCAAAGACCCGTTATCAAGCGAGTTGCAGAAGTAAAAATTGATTTACTTGCTCATTATTCGAGTGTTGCTATTAGAGTATTAGGAACTTGGGAGCATAGAGGTAATGTTGAACTGTATTTCAAACACCGCTATCAGGGTTTTAATTATCCCATCGGCAGTTTAACTGAGTATTATAAGTTTAATGCTGAGGATATCAAAAGTGTGCTACCCGACTTACAACAAATGCAACCAAAAATACTATCTCAAGTTGAAATAGATGTTCTTGAGGAGAATACTAGCTTGATTCAAGTTGCTGTGTAGCGTTTTGGTATGAACTACTGTGATCGCCCCTTTTTCCTCTAAGAAACTGGAACTGGGGGGCATAGTTTACCATCGCAGGAATCCCTTAATCTGGTGCATGAGAGATACCACTTTGATGTTTCTATTTTTATTTACTTAAAGTAAATGAACAGTACGGAATAGATGGACTGCGCTTAAATCAGAGAGGTGCTTGCTGACATGAGAAAAAAACCGCTCGGCATAGCGGCGGTAGCCGTCAACGTTGTTTTTGCTGTAGGGACGCAAATCATTCCTGAAGTTTAGAACAGGAAACGACTACCAGTAAATTTTTTTCAACTTAACAGTTTCAAAAGGCATTGTCTCCCATTTTCTTTATGAGAGGAGGATGAACACTTCAGACGGTATCATCCATCCAGCCACACTTACAATCCCAATGCACACGCGCTGACCAGTCCCGGTCAAAAAGACCATTGCACTGGGGACATCTGCCAGTAAACATCGGATGCCAATCAAGTAACTCCAGCTTTTGCTGTTGCGTCCACCTCTGTTGTGGTTGCACAATTAACTCGCCGTTGTAATAAGTGCCTCCTTCTGGTTCGGCGTTGGGGTCTTCTCGAAAGTCCAAGCAGCTGTCGCCGTCTACCCCATCAAGATGGACAGCACAGACGAGGTAAGGGTTATGGGCATACAGGAGACAGCGATCGCATATCAGAAGTTTTGCCATAGTATCAGTTTACTGCCTGTTTCAAGCGATCGCTTGTTGGTTAAACTGTATGGTTGTTTCGAGCATCACTGCGAATAGCGAATTGTTGGGTGACTAATCAACTACAGGTAATCCTGCCAGTGCCATTGCCACTTCATTTGCACTATATTCAGTATCAACAAGCCGTCCAGATTGATAATCGATATAAGCTTGCATATCAAAATGTCCATGACCGCAAAGGTTGAACAGGATAGTTTTGCTTCTTCCTTCTTGTTTACAGAGTAAAGCCTGATCAATTGTTGCTTTGACAGCATGATTAGCTTCTGGTGCTGGTAAAATCCCTTCTGCATGGGCAAAAGTTAATCCAGCAGCAAAGCAAGCGAGTTGGGATTCAGCACGCGATTCAACTAATCCCAAATTCACAATATGGCTAACAAGGGGAGCCATACCGTGATAGCGTAAGCCTCCAGCATGAATTCCTTCGGGAACAAAACTACTACCTAAAGTATGCATTTTGGTAAGTGGGGTTAAGTGGGCAGTATCACCAAAATCGTAAGCATATTTTCCACGAGTCAATGATGGACAAGCAGCAGGTTCCACAGCTATTACTTGTATATCTCGTTCTCCTCGCAGTTTAGCACCGATAAATGGGAAGGCAATTCCGGCAAAGTTGCTACCGCCACCTGTGCAGCCAATAACAATATCAGGATAATCTCCTGCCATTTCTAATTGAGTCAGTGCTTCTTGACCAATGACGGTTTGATGTAGCAGTACATGATTGAGAACACTACCTAAAGCATACTTAGTTTGTTCATCAGCAGCAGCTACTTCTACAGCTTCACTAATGGCAATCCCCAAACTGCCATTACTATTGGGATGTTGTGCAAGAATTTTACGTCCGGCTTGGGTTTGAGTACTTGGGCTAGAAACGACCTTCGCGCCGTAGGTTTCCATTAAAGCTCGGCGGTAAGGCTTTTGCTGGTAGCTAACCTTTACCATATAAACTAAGACTTCTAAACCGAATAGCGCACCGGCAAAAGCTAGAGATGATCCCCACTGTCCGGCTCCCATTTCAGTAGTTAGCTTTTTGACTCCAGCTTGTTTATTGTAGTATGCTTGGGCGACCGCAGTATTCGGTTTGTGGCTTCCAGAGGGGCTAACACCCTCATATTTATAGTAAATTTTGGCAGGCGTATCTAAAGCTTGTTCTAAACGACGGGCACGATAAAGAGGAGTTGGTCGCCACTGGCAATAAATAGAGCGGACTGCATCTGGTATTTCAATCCATCTTTGTTGACTCACTTCTTGCTCAATCAGTGCCAATGGAAACAAAGGTAATAATTCATCTGGTGTAATTGGCTTACCAGTACTAGGATTTAAAACTGGTGGTAAGGCTTGTGGCAAGTCAGCTTGGATGTTATACCAAGCTTTTGGCATTTGGTTTTCAGTCAGAACGTATTTAATCGTGTCCATATAATTAGGTGATGCATAACAGTAAAATTGTACATTTACGATTCTCCAAGAAAAAAGTTAACTTTTATTGTTATCAAGCTTCATCCCAGCAATAGTAAAATTATTTGGTTGCATATTGGAGTGATAACCCGCATTTCTCACAAGCTTGATAAGGTGCAGGGGAGAGTTTTTGTACAAGTCCTTTCCCCTCTGCACAAGCGCAGGTTTTGAGAGATATGGTGACAAATCCCGGGGTAGAGCTGCGTCTACCTGTAAAAACAATCAAATTCGTAGATGAATATTGCTACTGATATAAATTGAATACTTTCTTATTAAACTCAAAAATGAACACAAAAACTAAGCCGGATTGGGCGGGGTCAGGATTGCTTTCAAAATTTGTTAACTTACTGATCCAAATTAGACCTATTTATAAGTTAATGAAGCACCAAGCAAGGCAAGTATTAATTAAAAAAACTTTTAAAATATCCTCTTAAAATAAATTAAAATTTCCCACTATTCAGAAAGTGTAAAATATGTTGAGATGTGATTTTTGGCTGTTCAATTTGAGGGGTATGACCGCAATTTTTGAGCAATATTAGTTGAGAGTTGACAATAGATTGCTGAAATTTTTTTGCATCTTCAGATGGCAGCATATCATCAGTTTCTCCCCATAAAATAAGTGTTGGGTTGTCAACTTGGGCAATTTTATTTGCTAATTCACTATAACCACCAGATTTTACATAAGAAATCATGGCATCATGCCAACCAGGCATTTCTTGATGTAACATAGCGCACTGAATAGCCAAAAGTATTTTGGGATCTAAATTAGGTAAGTTCCTACATAAATTTAATGCCCAAATGTGGCGTTGACGTAGATATTCCACAGCCAAAAAGTCAAAAGGCGGAAACAAGTATTTGGTAAAGACGGGAGAATTAGTGTAACCTAAACTATTAATCAATATTAGTGATTTTACAACTTGAGGGTAAGTGAGAGTAAAATCAATAGCAGTTGCGCCTCCCATTGATGCACCTACTAGTATTATCGGCCTGTTGATTAAAGTTTTCCAAAAATCGTAAAGGTGAATTTGGATTGTAGTTGGGCTGTAATTTATTTCTTTTTGCCTTTGTGTAAAGCCAAAACCTAACAAATCTACTGCCCATGTTTCATTTTGAGTAGCAAGTAATGGCAACAGAAGACGGAACTCTAGGATGGAACTGTCGAAGCCGTGTAGCAGCAGAATTGGTGTTACCCCACTACCTTTTTTTATATAGGTTGTGAGGATTGGATGTTGACTCAGGGAGGTTGCAAGGGGAATTCTTTCAATACTTTGGACGAAAGCGATCGTCTCTGGGTCTTTGGGTCGATTAACTTGTGATGGCAGAAAATTAGGAAACATTAGAGCAATCTAAGAAAGCGTTTTGAAAACGATAGGTTATTTAACTGCAAGAAGAAATTACACATTAGACTTCTTGCATAAATCAAAAAAAGAACCCACTCCGCCTTTGACTTACGTCAAATTCTCCCCTCCCCGCCTGCGGGGAGGGGCTGGGGATGGGGTGTTAGGGACTTTTGCAAGAGGTCTATTAATTTCTTCTTGCTTGTCAGCTTTACTCCTGCGACTCAGTAACCTTTTGTTGATATTCTTTGTACTCTCTGTCTTTATGGTGCCAGTATTTCTCAACTGTTACTTTAGCAGCGATCGCACTATCGTATTCATCTCCACCTTGGCTTAATAATCGCTGTTTGGTTAGCTTTCGTAAGTCAGAAACAACTTTGCCATTAACTTTACGCGTCTTTGACCAATCTAAAATTGGTTGTGGATAATAACTATTGTTAATGTATTTCTCCTGTTCAATTTCTGGTAAACTATAGCCCCGCAGTTCCGGTATCCAGTGGTAAATAAAGTCTCCTTGAGGGTCTTTTTCGGTAACATTCTTCGACGGATTATAGATGCGGAAAGTATCGCTGAGGGGATTAGTTGCACCAGCCTGCATCTGCCACTGCCAATTATCAATTGCTAAATCTCCATCTACTAAATAGTTCATGTAGTGTTTAGCACCGTGATGCCAGGAAATACCACAATTGATAGTTAAAAATGTGGCGCACATTGCCCTCATCCGAAAGTTCATCCAGCCCATCGTTTGAAGTTGCCGCATACTTGCGTCTACTAAAGGGAAACCTGTCATTCCTTCAAGCCATGCCTGGAATAATTCTTGTTTTGCAGGTGATAATTCTGATGGTGTATACAAACTATCAAATTCCGGGTAACGGTTAGTATGAGCAATTTCTGGATGAAAATAGAGTCTTTGAGTGAAACTATCATGCCAGCGTAAACGGTCTCGAAATGCTTTGAGGGAGAATTCTGCCTTGGGTTGAGTTTTTAATTCTTCTGCTCTAGCTTTAGTGCTTTGGTAAACAGTGCGAGTTGAAATAGTCCCAAAAGTCAGGTGTGGTGATAAATGAGATGTAGCACCAAGCTGTGAGAGCATTGGGCGAGAAAGTTTCCAATGGTATCCGTAATATCTTTTTTTGAGAAATGAGTCTAGTTTAGCTTGTGCTTGTGTTTCGCCCCCTGGAAAGTAAACTTTCTCTACTGCCCAAAAGCGATGGTATTTTTGTTTGAGTTCTAAAAATGTTAACTCTGGTAGATTAAGTGTAATTTGAGGCGTATTAATAGTTGCTGGCGCTTGATATTGGGATTGTCTTTGATAGGTATAATATTCGTTAAACCACTGGTCACGTTGCTCTGCTGATTGCAGAAAGTTGTTTAGTCCAATGTGGTAGTCGAGATTCAGCTGCTTGTAAAAATCAACTATAGTTTTATCCCGGCTGATACCATACTCTACCTGCACATCACGGTTAAAGAAAAGTTTAGGTTTATACCCTTGCTCAGTTAACTGCTTAGTCAACTCTTGCACAATGTTTGTAGAATTACCTTCAAATAAGTACAGCCGACTACCTAACTTTTGAAGATTAAAATTCAGGTTTTCCAAAGACTCAAATAAGAACCGAACTCTGGCAGTTCCCACATCAGCCCAGGTATAAAACCAAGGGTCAATGATAAAGAATGGCAAAACTCCTGCACCGTCAGCAGTTGCTATTGTGACAATTTCGTTATCAGTTAATCGTAAATCTCGACGGAACCATAGAAGGTGCATAGTTTAATCTACCATCACTACAATACATTTGTACCAATATTTTCTTTTGCTGTCGAAGTTGAGTGTCCATAGCCATTTGTAATTTATCCTCACTTATTGAGGAACTGGGTGCTATCAAGGAGCAACAGTGGAATTAGATGTAGCAAGAGCGCGCGCCTTAGCTATTTACAACACTCTGAGCAAGGAAGAAAAAGAGCAGATTCCGCAAGTGTTGCGGGTATGGTTGCGCTAGTGAATAGCGGCTACCCAAATAAGGCGTGAATAATAAAGTGGCGTCAATTTCCTGGGGATGCTCTAAAGCTAACCAAGCAGCTAAAGTTCCACCTGTTGACAATCCACCAATTACAACTTGTTGGCCTAGCGTTTTTGCAATCTGCAACCATTTGAGGAGAAATTGTTGATAAATCTCAATATCTGTTGGTAGTGGTGGAGGATTTTGACGATTCCAGTTACCTGAGTGTCCATGTCCGGGTTGTAAAGGAATCAGAACGTTATATCCGTTGTTAAAGAAGGCTTGACCGAGTGGCCCGAATTGGTAAGGGCCTGCTGTAAAACCATGCAAAAACAAAAAAACTTTTGACGTGAAGTAAGGATGAATTAAAAATTTGGAACGACAGGCTTCGTTTTTAAGACCTAACGTAGACTCTAATTGGTGAACTTGCTCCAGGGTTTCTGCTGTATTTGTTGGGATGGCAACTTTCATCTATTACTTATTATTCTTGTATGCAATATACTTGAATTTATTAATTAAGTAGTTACTTTGGATCTAGCAGAGGATATATTTTTGAGTCAGCCTGTTAAAAATGAAAAAGTTTTTTCAAGTTGGATAAGCATCCAATCCATTTTCTTTACAAATCTTTTTGCTGCGACGCTGGGCTACGCCACGCCACGGCTAATAGAGCGATCGCTGATGTTGGTTAATCCATCACAAAACTGGAAGTTGCGTAAGATTAGATAAGGCTTGCTTGTGGTCTTTCGAGTTTGGCATGAGTTGTTTTGGGCAGTTTTAATGCCGTGCAAGGCTAAAACGCATTTCATGATGGCCAAAGAATTTACTCTTCGGTAAGCGTGATGGATGGCTAGTTAGTTCTTTGGAAAATCAAGATAGCGGTGATGATAGCTCCAGCGATCGCAGTTAAGATTATGGCAGTTCTCCACAATGGCTTCATATTGCTACTCTATTGTCACAATATTAAGAAAGCACAATCTTATTGAAGCGCCACCGCTCTAGTTAGTTAGTAAACCCAGTAGCGATATCATCAGTCTTAGCTGCCATAATGAAATCGTTGCGATGCAGTGCTTGAATCGCGTGTGTCCACCAAGTAACTGTTACCTTGCCCCATTCGGTCAGTAAAGCGGGGTGATGTCCTTGTTTGTCAGCCTCTTCACCCACTAGTTGAGTAAAGGCTAGTGCTGTCTGAAAATCAGGAAAGTTGTAGACACGTTGTAGATGTGACTCACCATTCTCCTCAATCATCTTCCAATTAGGTATCTGAGGCTGAAGTTCAGCAATTTCAGTCTCAGTTACTGGCAGCGAATCACCACCACAGGGAACACAAGTTTTTTTTAGTAAAGCTTCCACTGTTCTTGCTCCTTCACGAGTCACAATTTCAATTGAGTGTACTGAATCAGTTGTGGTTAGAGATAATCTCTAATTCAGTAGTCTGCCTCTAATTTCAGCTTACTACTACTCCCCTTGAATCGACTAAAATTCTACATCTGATGTCAATCAAAACCTAAAAGGTTAGAGAAGTAATCCAAGGGTTGAATGACAGGGATAGCTATTGTTTTGATTCGCTCAAAGGCTGATTTTTTCTTCCAGCAGCGCCTCAATGATGCGCTACACCTGTTCACCTTTGACTTCAGTTTTAGTAGAACATCATTTATTGTGAAACTGGGCTTAGTCATCTCCATCCATTAAGCGACAACGGCTTTGGGTTTTGCAAGCAAGTTGAGAAGAACGCTCTCGTACAATAGTCGCTAAATCTGGTCGTCCTGTTAGAAAAAGTCGCCAAGATGCCCAAATTCCATATAGGAAGTCGGCAATAGCACCGATAACTGGTAAGGAAGTTGCAGCATAGACCCAACCCATCCCCAGAATTTCGTAAATGCGATGGAAAACCTCAACATTTTTAACTAGCGTTCCGTCTGGCAACACAGCATGAATACGCCCCATTGCAGTTTCATAGTCAACACCGCCATGTGCTTGGGGATTGTAGTCATCAGCTGCAATATCTACAAACGCCACCAGCCCTCGACCCGCGTCCCGCTTTTTCAAAAAGTTAACCTCACGCAGACACAAGGGACATTCTCCGTCATACAGCAATTTGATTTTCCACGACGGCAAAGTGGATAAAGGCTGGTCTAGAGAGTTGTTACAACCGTAGGATTGGATTTGTGGTGAGGACATTTTGGGATCTTAACTAAGTTTATTTTCTTACATAAAGCGTAACGCCTCTGGAATTATAAGTAATGCCTAATCTAAATTAAAAACGTTTCTTATCCTGTAAGGTTTTGAAAATTGCCACAAATTATACTTTTAAAGTTATCAACGAAATTACAAGGGTTTCAACATTTAATTCACATTAAACGTAAGTATTTCACTAACAACGAAAAGTTCTACAATCTTACCCGCAGTTGAGAATATTCAGATGCCTGAAATCTGGAACAACCCGAATTTCCTGAACCAGGTATATGCTAGGACGTTATTATTAGTTTTATTTGTCAATGTGTGAGTGATAGCATTTTTAGAAGTTGCGAGCGCTCCTACCTTGACTTTACAATGCTGGAGTGAATTTATGAACTCATGTGAATTAGTGGATATTGTAGCAGCCAAGACCAACGTGAGAAAAAAGGAAGCATCGAAAATCATCAGTGCTTTTTCCAAATATCGGAGAATTTATCGGGTAACTGCGCGACCTAGAAGGTAAATTTGCCTGTTGCAATAACTTCAAGTCTCATGTCTAAAAGGTGATTTATGAAGGTTCTTCAGACAGCATGGGGCAATGGAGGGGTTAAGCGTGAGTGTTGAATTGCAGATGTTACACAAGTGCGATCGCTATTGCATTTTTGAGATTTTAAAATAGCGTTTACTCAAGAAAGCCATGTTTAAAGGATTCGGTCGCCCCAAGAGCGCGATTGCTATCTTCCCAACGTCTGAGCCAATCGCCCTTTTAGGGAGACAGATTTGACCGAACAATTCGCAATTCGCAGTGACGCTCGTTCGCGGAGCGTGCCGTAGGCAAGACTCGCTAACGCAATTCGCAATTGCGGACGTAATTGAATAATTGCTGCACTTATTTTATTAGCTACTTTTAACTACTAGTCTGGGCATCATAAGTATATAGTGATTATTACTACAGATGCTCCCGAAATTTGGCTTTGTTGCAATTAGCGTTCTGCTTCTAGGGAGATCCAACAAATAAAATGCCCAGCCGTCGCTTTCGCCCTCAAGGCGAAAGCGCCTAGATATCTCGGTTGTGCCAAAAATATTATTGATACGGCTGGGCATTTTATTTTCTGAAAGTGCCCTAGCTCAACCAATTTTCAACGACAGGCTCTCAAGGGAACAGTTGAGGGGGCTATCGGCAATCCTCAGTAATTGGAACATCATGGCTTGGTGCAAAGCGAAGGGGAGCAACAGCGTTCGCCCTGCAAGTATTAGTAAGAACAGTAGGATTACCAGCAGATGTACTCTTATCGAATAAGATAAGCCAGAGCCGACTTGATTTCCTCTTCAGATGCCAGACTTTGATCAACTGCCAGGAATGACACTAAATTAAGTGGCTTGTTGGTCTGCGCTGCGGCATATATTTTGTGGTGGCCATCCAGTAAATAGTGAGCTAAACACCAATGCTCAGTAATCTCAGGATTACCCTCCCAAACAGCTGGCTGCTTAATGTCCAAAACAGAGACAGCAAATGCCGTTGGTTGCTTACCATGCGCTATTTCATCCTGATAATGTACCACTCTGAGTTGATCCAGCTTTGTGGCAGGGAACAGAGGAATGACAAACTCGAAAAGTTGGCGATGTTCGCCCAGTGCCAGTGAGTGACTACGATAGTAACTAACATGCGGATGATGCGGTGGTAACGCATCGATGCCCCACAAAGCAACCTGCTCTTGAACAAAATAATCATCAGCATGTCCCGGTGCAATTAGGCGTGGAAGTACTGTTGGAAAGTTGACATAGTAAGTTCCTGTTGGGAGGATCTGGCTTAGAATAGAAGTAAATGTAGGATTGATAATGTCAATCCCACTATTGAGCAGTTCTGCAATGGTTGCGGCACAAATACTGTGATTGGCACTCTCAAGCCGCTCAAAAAAGAAGGCGCAAGTTCCGCAGGCATTCCCAATATGATAAGCTCGTTTGTTTCCAATTGTCAGGTAACGATCCCAGCTGTTATTAGATTTCTCGAAACCAAGAATTGAAGAAGAATAAGATATTGTAATACGAATTGGCTTGTTCATAGGCGTAGCAGAATATATGTGTCACAAAAACTGCCCTAGACGCAAGCTAGAGCAGTTTTTGATAGAAGTAAATTATATAGGAGACTCTTATTGTTGTCCCCGGTTTATCCATAATAAGTACCGTTATATAGTACTATTCACCTCAATTTTCGTACTTTACGCAAAAAACGAATAATCTTGAAGTTGGCATTACAAAGTTTAGAGGTCAGCATCAGTCAGCGCATCACAAACGGCAACTGTGATTTTGAGCTTCTTCCTTGGTAGGACGCAGGACATGATTAGCTGGGTAAGGAAATCTGGGGATGGAGGAAGTCGCGTAGGCGCAGCCCGTCGTAGACATCGCTCTCAAAGCGGGGGTGTAGACATCACCCAAACTATTGAAGCTGCTGCAAGAACATCGATTGCCTATTGAACGGCCTCTGTTTGGCTGCAACATGACGCAGATAGTGTTAACTTGATTTTTGAGTAGATATTCCAAACCACTTTATCAGCTTTAATTTGGGACATTTGCTGGTGTCATGAGCGTAATGCTAAAAGTGGCAAAGATGAATTTGTCAAAGCGATGGAGAAAAAGCAGTGAATGGGCAAACCCTAATTCAAATACAGCAGGATTTACTCACAAAAGCGTATGCTGCCTTTAACGCTCGTGATATTGATTCCGTTCTCGCACTGATGCACTCTGATGTGGAGTGGGCTAATGGTATGGAAGGCGGGTATGTTCGCGGTCATCAGGCGGTGCGTGATTACTGGACTCGTCAGTGGACTTTGATTGATCCTCATGTTGAACCTACAAGCTTTCAACCCGATGAGAGTGGGCGAGTAATTGTCTATGTTCATCAAGTAGTGCAGGGTTTAGATGGAAACTTGATCTACGACCAAATGGTTCAGCATATTTACACTATCGAGAATGGCTTAATCCGACGAATGGACATTCAGGATTCATAAACAGGTCAGCATAAGCCAGCGTATTACAGACGGCATCCGCGAATTTGAGCTTCTTCCTTGGTGGGTCACAGGATATGGTTGCTGGTGATGGGGGCTGAGTAAGGAAATCTGGGGATGGAGAAAGTAGCGACACCCGACAGCCCGTCGTAGACATCGCTCTTAAAGCAAAGCGTAGCCAATCGATTTTCTCTCTTACTGCCGAAAGCCCTGCTGATGTAGGCTATTGGAGTGTTCAGCGGCGTGTTGGTGGGAAATCTGGCGCGGAGATTTGGTTTAGTAGCTCTTTTAGGCTGATGCACCATCTTTAAAATAAGTCTCCTGTATTAATGTCTGCAACAAAACCGTATTTCTCTCCTGCTGTATGTTTATTGAGAGATGACAAATCCCTCTCAAGTTAGAGATGCATTATGTGCTGTGATAGAGGATTTTTTGCTCATACTTGGGTATTCTATTTAGATGAGATAAAACAATTGTAATAAAGATTATAATTTTTCTCCTTAATTACCTAATTATTAATGGATTTTGCTTAGAGACAAACAATTTTTCCGGTCATATTGGTAGTAGATAAATAGTTTGAGAACCACGATTAGGAAATATGAATAACACAAACGAAGTTGATAGTACTAAAAATAAATTGGGTCAGCAGAAAAGAGAGGCTGAAACTGATATAGATTCATCATCTAACGAACTGACACAGACAAATAAAACAATTAATATAGATGGTCAGCGTCCAGTCGAGCCAAGTAATATTGAAATTAAAGAAATAATTAATATAGACGGTGAGCGACCAATTGGGAAAAATGAAACCGATTATGATAAAACAATTAATATAGATGGTCAACGCCCGATCGGGAAGAGCGCTTTTCAAGAACATGAGATGCTAGCTGTAGACGGTAAGCGTCCAATTGACCCTAGCGATTTAGAGGTTGAAGCTGTTATTGACATAGACGGTCAACGTCCGATAGCTAAAAGTAATTTTCTATCTTCAGATACTCTAGAGATAGACGGTAGTCGCCCAATAGGTTCAAATAACAGCTAACACATCAACTAGGGCGATAATGATTGATTTTGAACCTTGGGACAGCTTGTTGCGTCAGTATGTTGATCAGCAGGGTCGTGTAGACTATGTAGCTTGGAAAAAAGAGCAACCCCAAGCAATTGCAGATTGGTTAGCCAGCCAAAAAAATCTGGCTTTTAAATCTAATAGCAATAATCTCGAACAATTGGCATTGTGGATCAACCTTTACAATGCGTTCACCATTTCGACAATTTTGGAGAGATACCCAATAGAATCGATTCGTCCGCGAATTTTAGGGATTTCCAACTGGCTAGCTTTTTTGTGGTTCTTCCAACGTCGCGCTTATTATATGTTTGGGGAAAGTTATAGTTTATCTAAAATAGAGAACTCTATTCTACGGGACAAATTGCAGGAGCCACGAATTCATTTTGCGATAGTCTGTGCTTCGGTTGGTTGTCCTTTACTACGTTCGGGAGCCTACTTTGGGTCGCAAGTCAGTCAGCAATTAGATGAAGATGCACGTCGTTTCATAAATAACCCTGAAAAAGTCCGTTATGAAACGACGTGCAAAACACTTTACTGTAATAAAATCTTGAAGTGGTATCGTCAGGATTTTTTAAAGGTTGCACCGTCCATTCCCGAATACATCCGCTCCTACTTGAAAACAGACTATCCCCTTAATGCCTCAACGCGAATATCTTATCTTGACTATGACTGGAGTTTAAATCAGCGAATATCTTCATAAAACTGTTTAAGATAATTTGCATTAACGCCAATGCCCCACAAAAGTCCAATATAAAGGTAAATTGCAGTTGCTTTGAAGCTACCCCATTTGGCTACGCGACGATCTGAAGAATGAACAATCCGATTTACCAGATAAATACGTCCTTTTTTAACTAATTTTAGACATAAATCTCCATCCTCCATAATCGGCAATGCCTGATCAAATCCGCCACAATCCCAAAAATCAATTCGACGACAGAACATTACTTGATCTCCAAACAACAGACGCAATCCTCGAAAAAAGAGGTGAGGCTTAAATAACAGTGGTGCGTAATAGGTTTTTAAATAATTATGTAGAGAGATACCCCAACGAGTTGTTTGAGATCCTGACATCAGAGAAATGAACCCGCCACAGGCAATGGTAGGTTCTGCCAGAGTCTTGTTGATGACGGTAATTAGATCATCTGGAACCCAAGTATCTGCATGAAGAAAGCAAATAATATCTCCAGTTGCTACTGATGCTCCATAGTTCATCTGAAGAGAACGCCCTGGTTGTTGAGATAAAAGAAATTGTACATTCAAAGTTTGATTAAATGACTCAAAAATTCGCTTTGCAACTGTCACCGTCTGATCTTGGCTGCCACCGTCTACCACTATCACTTCGTCAGGAGGAGGATTAAGTAAAGTCAGTTGGCGCAATGTCTGCCCTAAGTTAGTTGCTTCATTTAAAGTAGGAATGATAATAGAAACTTGAGACATACCGATTTAGTGGTTTTATCGTTATCTTTATTTTACTTGTTGATGTCGTTCGGCTTTAGCCCAAAGAGAAATCGGAGAATGTTAAGACGTTTTATAAACATTTCATACAAAGCATTTGTCACTAAAACAGTTGCTGTACTAATAATTAAAAATTTTGCGGTTCTGCCTAAATCCCATTGCACTACATAAAAAGATATCGCCACCAAAACTGTTTGATGCAGCAAAAAAACTGGATAAGCGGCAAGGGTTGTATATTGCAGGATATTATTAGTAAATGATAGATATTGCTGACTTAGCCCAAGTATGGCAGTTACCCAACACCAAGAATTGAAACCTCGCAACATTTGGTAAAGAATATATTCCACAGAATAGCCGCGTACAGGAAGTACCTCAGTTACCTGTATTCCAAAGATAATGGACATGGTAACTACTGCCATAAACAACACGAGCTTTTGATATTGGGCAATTGCTTGTCTAAATCTGGTATCAGAACACAGAATAAAGCCGTAAACAAAATAACAAAGGTACAGCAATAAATTTGCCCAGTCATCATAAAGATTTTGAAAACCAAACCATTTGGGGCGGAATGCACCTTCAATCATAGCCAATGGTAGAGCAGGTAATAAAATTACTCCTGGCTGTTTCATGAAAATTGCAATAGTAGAATACCAAAGTCGCCCCATCTCTTGCTTGAAGAATAACAATAGAGGGAGACTAACAAGAGATATTACAAATAGGTAAATCACAAACCATAGATGCGCCCATTCAAAATTACCTTGAGGACGAATCCCGTTAAAAAACTGTGGGTAAAACTGTAAATACGAACCGATATCTGTGTGATGAGTAAGAACTTTGTAATAGACTTGAGGAGGAACTAACACCAGCGTGCCAAATATGAAGGGGATCAATAGTCGTCTAAAACGCTCATTCACATATTCCATTGGTGTTCGCAACTGGAGAGAAAACCAAGAGGCAGCCCCGGAAATTAAAAAAAACAATGGCATATGCCACTGATGAACAAAAAAAATAAACCATCCAAGGACAGGGCTTGGTAAGTCATTTTTAATATAAAAATCGCCTAATTCGCCTTGGTAAAAAACTGCGGCAGCATGAAAATAAATTAGCAATAGCACCGCTAATACTCTTAACCAATCCAGGTCATAGTGTCTTTCTTGGTGATTATTTGTTATATCTAAATCAGATTTTAAATTCATTATTGGGAATGGGCGAAAAAGCGAATTGCGAATTGGTTTAATGCTCTAGAGCATGGTAACGAGCTTTTAGCAGTTTTCCCCAGATTGCATTGTAAGGATGTACAACCTGTGTAGGTTGATTGTGTCTAAAAATGAGCCTTCCTTCATTTGCCCACTGAAAAATCCCACCGCTCAAGTTATAAATGCACTTCATCCCAGCTTCATTAAGCTGCTGGGCTAATTTGGCGCTACGGTAGCCAACGGAACAATACACGACAATTGGGTTGTCTTTTGGCACTGTAGAAAGTACTGCTAAGTCAGGTATAAAAGGATATATCTGTGTTGCTGTTTCGATATGGCTCACCGCATATTCTGTCTGACTTCGTGCATCTAGCACTAATGGCCGCGGCTTTCCAGAATCTAATAGCAATTGAGCGAATTCCTTGCTTGTAATTTCCTCAACATCAGGAAACTTCAATCTAATCAGAAGTTTAAGAAACTTAAACATAAGTGATTGCACTTGTAAAAATACGCTTTCGTTTTTATAGATAGTTTTAAATTTAATTGTATCACGAGTATGATTTAAAAGACTTTTCAGGCTCTATGAGCTATTAGTTATCGAAAATAAATTTAAATATGGCTTTGCGATGGCGTAACCGCCCGCCGGAGGCGTCAGCACCGAGCGGATACCATTTACAGGCATTTAAGAAACATCAGCGCACCACAAACGTTGCATTACAAAGCCTTGAGTCTATCTTGTTACAGTTGATTAGAAATAATTCTTTATATGCGATTATTGGCTAGAGAATGTTACTATCTCAGCATTCTGTCTAGGATAATTAAGAGTGAAAAACACAAAGCTAGAAGAGAAAAGTTTGTTCACAGTAATAGATGATGCCGAAGCGATAAAAATAACTGGCAGTCTAAAGAGTGTTGAAATTGAAATTAAATGTCGATTTCATGCAAAGCCTATATTTAATGCAAAGCGGTTTCCAAAAAAAGGTGTACTCACCGATGTTATACCTTCGACGATAGCCTAAATACTCATTCATTTCACAAAACGCGCGTTCACACGTTGCGATAAATGACTACTGAAACTGCTACACCTTGTACCGGAGTTTGCGGTGCGAAGGCAACACGCAAGAGAAATGATTGACCACGGGTGTATGGCGTATTAATACTGCCCTTCTAGCGATCGCCTCATACACTGTACAAAATATTCGGGTGGCAGGTACTTTATTATACAAAGTATAATAAAGTCATTATTTTTGAATTTCCTCCAGCCAACTCTAGTAAGGGAAAAAGTTATATGAAACTAATTAAAAAAGTTTTAGCAATCTGTTTTCTATTATTTGGCATTCCCTTTTCTGCTGTGATGATTCTAGAAATTATGAATCCCAAAACTCCTGCTCAAGAAAAAGAAAATGATGTAGCGGCTTTAACTATTCTTACTATTCCATCAACCATTCTAGGAGGCTGGTTGAGTTGGTCTTTAGTGCAGCATAATCGAAAGGAAAAAGCATTACTTCTGGAATCAGAACAAAAGCGTCTTCAGTTAGTCTTCTTAGAATTAATTGAGCAAAAGACTGGCAGAATAACGGTATTACAACTGGCGAAAAATGCTGAAATATCAACCCAGTTAGCTAAACAATATTTAGATGAAAAAGCCAAGGAACTTAATGCTGATTTTGAAGTAAATGAAGAGGGAAATGTTTTGTATCATTTCTCTTGACACCCTTTTAGGGACTTAATTAGAAATAAAATTACTTATAAAAAGCTTCTTTGGTTGAATCCACCCTATTTAATCAAACGCAGTGAGGAGACGAAAGTTAGACGGGAGCATCCCAGTTTTTATTTAGTGAGCAAAGATTAATCCATTGAGATAAGCACAACGATGAGCTAAGACTTGAGGAACGTTATCAGATTTCCATTGTGCGCCAGAAATTTTGGTTCGACGGTCAATCTGTTTAACAGTAGACTCAATAGCACCAGAACCAATGGAACAGATTTGTTCTGCTTGATAATATTGGTAATTGACAATCCGGTGTCGATGTTTCTCAAGGTAAGCACAGAAATTAAAAGCTTGTTTGAGCTGACAGTCAGCAAAAACAGCGATAGCATCATCAACTTTTCCTTGCCAGAGAAGGGTTTTAGCCTGATTGAGCCGTTGATTAGAACCGCCAATCTTGTGTAGGTTTTCCATCAGATGAAACCAATCAAGTACCTCCCGACGCTGGTGTTCAGGAGCAAAATCGCGGACAATATTCCAAATCCCATCATGGCCATCGCCAAGACAGGTCAAGATAGGAGCAAGTGATTGGCTTTTGACCCAATCAATTACAAGACTATTTTCTTGAAATGAGGCAGCAATCGCCTGTTTTTCATGTAAGCAGGTAGCTTTATAACCCTTCCAATCACACACTTGTCCCTTGATTGTACGAATGCGGATATTTCCCCCATCCACACTCAATTCCTCCAAGGTTGATTCTACTTGCGGTAATTCAAAATTTTGACGATGCACTAGTCGTTGCTGCACACTTTTTGATACTTCTACACCAGTTAAATATTCAATATCTTCTGCTGCACGTTGATACGATACCGACGCGCTGATTCGTAAACAACAAGCTTCTAGATATGGACTCAACTGATTATGGGGTATAATTTCTAGCTTTTGTGCCTGAGACTTTGTAATTGGCAGTTCTCTAATAATACTTTTTATCTTTCGTTTATATCCACTGCTTTCTCCTGTGGCATTTTCGATAAAAAAACCCCTACTTCTGGCATGACATATTCCTGCATTTGAGAGCGTACTACTTCTTCTATTTTTGCCAAACTTGTGAGTTGCTCACCCGTAGTACTTTTGTACAGTATCTTTGCTATTGCACGAGAATATTCTTTTATCTGTTGTTCTTCTTTAGGAGTCATTGATACACCTAGTCTTGATGACTTTATTATCCCTTCCTGATGTCCCCTTACTTCCTGACTTCCGTTTTCTGTAACAATCCTTCCTTGTTATTTATTTGTTTTGGAATAATAAAAACTGGGATGCACCCAGTTAGACTACCTCTGTTTTTGGCAAAGGTATTGTAAATGTACACCCTTTATTTACATCTAACCCAACACCAATATAAGCATTCTATCAACAAGTATCTATTCTCTTGTTTCACTCAACCTCATATTCATCTTAATTTGTCAATGGCTGTAATCAATAAATTCAAGTATGCTGAATTTATCAGGCTACTAGTGCAGATTCCACAGGAGATAGCTTTGTTCAATATCAACTTTTCTTTTTGTATCTGGTTAAAACAACGTTATACAGTCATTGGAGTTTTATTGCTTGCTATGTCTATTACAGCTTGCAATAACTCTGCTACATCACAACTAGCATCTGCCAATCGCCCAACGCTGGCAAATCTTTCGGACACGTCTAATCCATCTTCTCCACCCGCCTCTGGCACACAAAATCCTGTAAAAAACCAGTCCCAAGAACAACAAGCGGTCCAACTCATTCATGATTATTACGATGCCATCGCTCGCCAAGACTATAAACAAGCTTACTTGGCTTGGGATGGAGATGGTACTGCCAGTAAGCAATCATTTGAGGAATTTCAGCAGGGTTTTGCTAACATCGTATCCATTGTTGAAGAAGTCGGAAAACCGGGTTCTTTAGAAGGGGTAGCAGGTTCGCTATATATTGAAATTCCCGTTACTGTTACGGATGTTAGTAGCAATGGAACTCCACAGCGTTTTCGTGGTAGCTATAAGCTGCGACGAGTCAATAACGTTCCTGGCTCAACTCCAAAGCAACGTAGATGGCATATCTACTCGGCTAATATTTCTCTTGAGCAGTAATTGGTTTTAGAAAAAGAATCATCCTGAATGTAGGGAAAACGCACCTTATTTACTAATAAAAACTAAGAGAAATTTCAAAATGATATAGATAATTGTAAAATTTGGTGAAATGATAAATAAAATAAATGAAGCATTTCGGGAAATCATTAATTAGCTTATCTGAAGCTGAATTACTATTTATTATTACTAAAATAACTCAAAATTCGAGTAGATAAAAGTATGTTTATCAAGAAAAAAGAGATGTTTCTCCTAAAATTCCAATTCCACTTTTGATATATTTGATATATGATTTTAAGCTAATGCTAAAACTCTTGCTAAATAATTGTTATCCATCGCGGCGAGAAACTGTTTATTTTTAATTCCACGTTTAACACGCTTTTCTTGAGTTAAAAGATTAACTGCAATATAGTCTGAGAATTGCAAAATTCTGTGGAGCATTATCTTTTCTAATCCGACAGTCATCTTCCCTCAAGGCGACATCTAATACCCAATGTAATGAATTCTCAATTCCCCAATGACTGCGAATAGAATTACCGAACTGTCTAGCATTTGACTCGAGGCTACTGATAAAATAATGAGTTTCAACCGTTGTTTCACCATTTAATGAACGGACGGATTCTACCATCCCAACACTGCTAAACTTTGACCAGGCTGAATCTGGATCAGCTTTCTCTGCTTTTAATTTAGCTGTGGCAATTTGTGTTCCTGGACGTTTTACATCTCTAGTAAATGTGCCAAAAATATCAGTATTAAAATCCTGTGGTACTATAACTTTGATGCATAACTCTTGTTCTAATAGTGGAGCAATTACCTTTTCTTTTTGGTGCATTGTCGCCAACACAGCCAGACGCTCATTAAATAATTACTGGTCATTCATTCTGTGCTAATCCCTATTAGTTAAGTTTGTAGCTTTTCATAATTCTAAAACGGCTGATTCTTCTAATTTTATCACCGCAAACCAGCTTGAGCTTCTTGAGAACAAGCGTACTAGCAGCGATGCCTGCGGTTCAAATAGCCTACGCGATTTGAAGCTCAAGTTTATCAAACCCAAAGCATTAGTTCAGATTAAACAATTAAGGTTGTGTTGAAATAATCAATGCTTAACCTGACTGCAAAGAGGCATTAAAGTTGCGCTGTTACACTTTGCTGTGATTTAAACGCGATAATCAGGGAAGTATATGCAAACTTTAACTTTGACCGCTTGCTATCAAATCGCCTGAGACGGCGACAAGTGTTGATTGGGACTGGAGCCTTAACTGGTTTTGCGATCGCCAATCAATGGTCTAACAAAGTTCAAGCCCTGCCCCGATTTTCTAATTAGGTTTAACCACTGGAGGACGAAGGGATAAATCCGCCAAAACCCCCATTATGACGCTTATGGAGAGTAAGATTGGCAATCAATCTTACCCAAATTCCTAGCCAAGGAAATGCCCAAATCTTCAGAGGTTGAATAGGACGCGGGTCAGATAGAGGCTTGTAACTGAGTGAGAGGTTGGCTTTTTGCCAAGTGTTTAATATATAAGTCAAATCGCTAGCAAATTTGCGATCCGATTGGCGAACAACAATCACACTATTAATACGTTGTTCAGTGAAAAAATTTACACTAGGAAAATCTGTAATAAAAACTACAGAACGATTGTCAAATAAATTTTCTGGAACAATACGAAAAGCTAAAGAATTACCTTGACGATTAGCATCTAGCAAGAAGGCGGGGGGTGCATTGTCGGGCAAATCGAGTTGGTGCAAGCTATCACAGCCCTGTACCAATGTTGCCAAAATGGATTCTACATCTACTCTCGTCAATTCTTTCGTTGCTTCTAGAGATAAATTTCGTTCCTGAACAAATGCAGTTGGCAAAGGACAAGAATTAAATAAAGGTACGGGTCGATATCCTTTTTTAGCTAATGCTAATCCGAGAAACACGGAATCCATTCCAGCTAAATCAACTACAATCGCCTTACCTTGCCCAACAGGTGGAACCCAGCTGAAATCTGGCGTTGGTAATTGCATAATTATTGGCAATCTTCTGGGCAAGTGGGCAAACAATACTGGTTTCACCCAAGGCGACCAAATGCTATCTGCGGGAGACCAAAGGTCAAAAACAGTTGATTCATCCATCTTGAATTAGTACGGCAATATCAATAGCGGCAAAATTAATTAGTGGCTTGGGGGCAATGCGCCCATAAATACCAGCAGCTTTACCGTTGACCGTATATACTCCTATGCAAGGATACATAATTCCTAGAGGTGTTGTCAGGGGTAAGGTTTGGAAATAACGTTGAGCAATCCAGTTGTTAGGGTCGAGTAAAATATTACAAATTGTCGGGATGTAATTGGTGCGGTCGCTCATGCCGAGCATAGTCACTGTATCCCCATTGTTACAAAAAGCTGATTTGAATAGCCAATGGCGATTTGTAACCCAATTGACACGGCGGGGATCATGAGTCTCAGCTAGCAAAGCTTTCCAAGTATCTAGGGGCGAATTAATCTGGTTCCAGACAAGAGGAAAGCGCTTACTTTCAACAAGCAACATAGACCCAGGATTACATATAGGAGTTTGACTGCTGTGAAAAAAGTATGACCAATTGCAATCTAGAGGTAACTTAGTTAACCATTCACCTTGATAGAAGCGCATTACTGCATCTAGAGAACCACGATACCACTCACTGTTGAGATGAGCAAAACCATTGTGCCAAACTATTTGCTCAGGTGTTGCTAAGTAAGCATTACATCCTCGCTGACGCAAGAGTTCAGCTAAGTAAGCAGTAATTTGCTGGTCTTCCATGTACCCAGCAGCAGACAGTAAAGCAATATGTCCTTTTGGTGGTATTGTCTGTGTCAAAGCATCAACAAGTTTATTCGCTGGGTTTCCTGCCAATGTTGTACCAGGAAACTGTTGCACCATCAATTTTGAGAAATTTGAAGCTTCGGTGTAACCTCCGGGAACATCATAATTTGCTTCGGAAATCCGCCAACCATCAGATGTGGGATGAAAGTCAAATCGTACAACACGGGCTGCGGCTGGTGATGGTTGTACGGATTTTTCGGAAAGTATTTTGACAATTTGACGAGGTAAACCCAATTGCTTCATCAGTTCGGGACGTTGCAATATTTGCAATTCAGCAGTATTTGCTTCAGATGTCAGTTTTTCAGCAAGTGTTGCTAATTGCTGCCAAACCAACGTTGGGAGGATTAAAGCAAAGGGAGCCAGGGTACTAACATCACCGATTTGGGCATCCCACTTAAAGCATTTAAGTGCCAAGTGTCTGCGAATCTGAGTAAATGTTTTTTTATCTAGTTGAGGTAAACATTGCCATTGTTCAAAGTAGCAATTGAGATCCAATTTAGTGCCAACCGTAGGTTATAACTCGTAATTATGTTGCGCTGCTTGTACAGCACAATTAATGTAAGATGCCATATACCTCCCTTTTATTGGGAGCTTTTGAGTAAATGACCAACCATAATATAGTAATCCTATTTGATTTTTGAAAAAACTCCGTACATCTCAATAGTGGGAAAATCGCAAGCAATTGGATGCCATAGACAAAGCACTTGATGAGATAGAAAACGCGCTCATCCGAGTTATGCCAGAAGAAAATGAGAAGGCATAATTATTTGAGACGATCAACACTACCATAGCCACGCCTGAAATAATTCTTGTTTTGCTCCTAATAACGCTAATGGGGTCTTTACGCAAAAAACGAATAATCTTGAAGTTGGCATTACAAAAGTTAGAAGCAAGCATCAGCCAGCGTATCAAAGACGGCATCCGCGACTTTGAGCCTCTTCCTTGGCGGGCCACAGGACAAGCATGATAGGGGGTGATGAGAATTTGACGAAGTGAATGCTTAACTAGCAATTACCAGATAAAGCCTTTAATGCCAACAATCCCGCCCCATAAGCTGGTTCATAGCGGGGATAAATCACATTTACGAAAGGATAATCATGAACAATAGAATTAATAAATCTTTCCCGTAACTTACATTTTGCCTGCCAGATGCTTCCTGTGGTGACAACTTCCACAACCTGCTTAGAATCAAAAATGTGATTAATAACTGTAGAAGTAGCTATTACCAATTCTGCAATCGCTTGCTCAATAATACTATTAGCAATTTGATCTCCTGCCGTCGCCGCTTGATCAACAATTGGGGCTAAAGCTGCTATTTCTTTCACACCCCATCCTTTTCGATATATCACTTCTATTAAGTTTTCCATACTTTCTAGTCCTAGATGCTGTTGTAAATTTTCTACAAGACTTGTTGATTTTCCACGTCCATCATAGGCTTTTAGTGCAGCTTGCATCCCAGCCACAGCTATTTTATAGGCGCTACCTTCATCCCCTAAAATATAACCCCAACCACCGACTCGTTTACTTTTTCCTTGATGATTTCGTCCAAATACGATAGAACCAGTTCCAGCAGCTACCACAATACCCACAGCATCGCCAATTCCTCCCATTAAAGCAATTAAAGCATCATCACAAATAACAAGATGATCTGGTTGTATTTTCCAGGTAATAGATCGGATATCTTGGCTATTTTGTAATTGATTAACTATAGCTTTTATGACTTCCATATCCTCTGGACGACTAACACCTGCTAACCCCAGAAAAATCGCTACTACATTAATTGTATTTGTGTACTTGAAGGCTGTTATTGCTGATTGATGAATTGCAGATTTAATTTGTTTTTTGGCGGCGGCTATACCAATACTTTGATAATTAGATGCCCCGGCTTCACCTCTTCCTAAAATATTACCTGCATCATCCATGAGGATACAAATAGTCTTGCTGCCACCACCATCAATACCCAAAATACAATTCATATAATATCCGTGTTAGATTCATCAGATAACTCCTAATTTACAAGAAAAGGGTGTGGGGTGTGGGGTATAGAAATAAAAAACCTATTGTTGCAGGGTTATTGCAAGCGTAAAAAAAAAGATGTATAACGAGTGGTGCAGCGCGATAAATACAGCGTCACTCGCTTCGCTCGAATTCAAAATTATTAATTCAAAAAGTGGTCATTGCTCCAATCTCCGGTTTTTAAACGTGGGTTCCCTATACCCTATACCCTCTGAACCTAACAGGGGCTTAACCGAACAGTATTGGGTGTAGTTCATGAATTGCCCCTACATTCGTAATGTTTTACATAATTTCTGATTAACTTACTTATTTTCTGGTTCTAAAGGAATAAAAAAGATAGTTAACATACCGGGAATAGTTAGCAAACACACCAACGCAAAGAATACAGCATTTACGGCTGTTATGAGGTACAGTAGCAGCAACTAGCAAACCAGTTTCTTAAATGTTGAGGATTTATTAAGTCGAGTGCAACTGAG
>NZ_JBALCE010000098.1:0-17210 GCF_036919815.1 Nostoc sp. | reverse complement strand
CAATCGAATATGCTGCCATCTCTAAATAATCTGTTTTTTTACATCTTTAAAGTTTACAATCTTTGTGGCTGGTTTGATATCAAATTGCTGTAATTTATCAGAAGGCACTCCTCAATATATAAACACTAGAGAACAAATAAAAAGATATTTACTTGCCTCTAAATGCAACACATCTCAATGGGGCATTATTACTAATTCAGTTCATATCCAGCTATTTCGGCGACATGGAAAAGTTGTATTTCCTGCGACTCAAAGTATTTTAATTAAAAAAGATAATATTAATGCTATTGTTTCCCATGTCAAACATTTAATTGACAATCCGCCCAAAGCCTTAACTGTTTGTGTTTACAACAATAAAGGAGGTGTGGGCAAAACTACAACAACTGCTAATTTAGCAGCCACTCTTGCACAACAAGGAAAGCAAGTTTTAGTAATTGACTTTGATCCACAACAAGGAGATTTAACTAAATCTCTTGGTCTACAGGTAGGAAAAATTAGCTTATCTGATTGTCTATATGATAGAAGTTTAGATATTCACGATACAATTCAACCATTTACAGTCAAATTTAAATCTGGTAAATCATTACAATTTAACGTTATTCCCGCAGATACCAAGCTGGGAAGTATTGCAGAGCAAGACTTAGGTGCAACAATTGAAAAGGGGTCTGCTAGGTTAAAAGATGCTCTGAAAGCTTTTGTGTATGAATATGATTATATATTCATTGACTGTCCTACAAACTGGATGTTTTTTAGTCAAAGTAGTCTTTACGCCTGTGATATCGTTTTGATACCTACCAAGCACAATAATTTAGCATCCCTAGATAATGCAGCTAAAGTAATTAAAGAGTTAGTACCAAAAGTTAAGGCAGCTAGACGAGATGGTGGGCCAATCGCCTTACCTATATTTTTTAATGGCGAAAATATCACTCTTCCTCAGCTAAAAATAGCAAATCAGGAAATTGAAACTATTATTGGCAGAGAGTTCAAAGCATCGAATTTTAATTTACGTCCATATTTTTATCCTAATTATATAAAAGCTGACACCAATACAAACACCAATACAACGATATTCAGTCTGCCAAGTTATGCAATTGTAGCAGGTGCAGCCTTCGCTCGAATTCCAGCAGCTTTTAAGGATTCTACTGCTGCAAAATATTATCTCGAATTAGCTAAGGAGTATTTTATTTTATGAGTGATTTTGATAATATTGGTAAACTAATGCATCTAAAGTTGACTGATATTGAACCTGGAGAAAAGTTTTCCGAATCGGAATTTATCATCAAAGCAGCAGCAGAAACCGTTTTACAAGCTGATGGGCGAAATTGGATTCCTGTTATTGTTAAAGAAATTGGTGACTATCAATATCAAGTTGTTAGTAATCATTTTGTATATGCAGTTGCTCAACAAGCTAAGTTAGAGCGAGTCTGGTGCATAGTCATCTCACCGGAATCTCAAAGTATTGAGCAGGCAAAAATTTTAGCTAGAGAAGTTTTACCTAAAGTAAATTTGAATACAGCATCACGAGATACTATTCTAGCTGCACTTAAATACTTAATATCAGAACCAAGTAGTGCATTAAAGAGCGTAGATCCTATTCTTGCCACAAACCGAATTGCAGAGTCTAATCGCAAAAGTTGGTCTAATTTTAATCCTATTCTTACCTTGAAATGTGGAATTACTAAAGGCAAAAAGTTGGATGCCCTTGCAAAAGTATTCTTTCTCTCATCATTACCAGCATTACCGCCGTTACCACTACCAGAAATTGTGAGTATTAAATCTGCATCAAGAGATGAAGTGTTTACTGGTTTGAGTTATTTATCAAAATCCCAAATAGATGGTTTTGAAGCTATTGATATAGAAAAATCATCCGATGTTATATTCAGTGCTAGTAAAGGCAAGTGGAAAAGCTTAAATCCCATCTCTAAAATTGAATGTGGCATTGATACTACAAAAATCAAGGCTCTTAAGAAAGTGTTTAGTCTTTAATCTTATCCACCAATTACAGGAATCACTGACACTATTTTCTCAGCTTCATCTACTGTTATTTGCGCTAGCCCAAATTGTTCAATTACGGCTGCATTTGTCGTCAAATGTCTACTCACCTCAGCCACGCGGTACTGACTTTCCTGTGACGCTAAAGCAGCTGGCAATAATAACTGATCTGCTAAATGTTCATCCACTGCTGCGCCGGTTTGGTGAAACTCAAGTAGTTGCTGACAAGCAATCTCTGCAACTGTCTCCGCAGATAACCGCAAACGCCCAAACCCACCAAAGCCAGTCAAGCTGTTCTGATACTCAGCAGTTAAAAAAATACCCGCCCCAGGTGCCACACCTCTTTCTCGCAACGTCTGTATAGTAACTTTCAAATGGGCTTTGCGTAATAAATTTTCGGCACGATTCGCCATCCGTTGCGGAATATGCGAAGGCAATTCCGTCACCACTGCAAGTCCCCGCACCTCTTGTAACTCTCCCCGTTCTAGTAAGTTGATGCCGCCGAGTTGACTACCACCACTCACCTGTAACTCTACCTCTCCCCCACCTTGAGGAAACCACCCCCAAGCGCCTAACTTGACTTGGGCTTCTACACCCATGCGTTGCAATATCGGCAGATAAACTTGCTCAATGTAGGTCACTGTCGGGCTAAAGTTTACATGAGTTCCACCCTTTAGTGTTACTTGGGAATTGCCGGATGCTAGTGACAGAGGTAAGAGAATTGTCTGTAAAACTAGAGCGATCGCACCCGCAGAACCACCAACTTGTGCTTTACTAACATCAAAGGTATAAATTCCAGCTTGCACAGCACTACCTGGGATGAATTCCAGCAGCATTGAACCCAAAGCATCTCCCCGGAGTTGGGCATTACAAATTCTACCCGCAGCCCGAACTGCTGTTAAGTGTTGTGCTGCTAATCCTGGCTTTTTGCGTCCAGCGCGAATGCCTGAAATTCGTATGGGTTCGCCAGTGATGGCGGCTAGACTTAAGGAAGTGCGAAGAACTTGTCCGCCTCCCTCTCCGTAGGAACCGTCAATTTCAATCATGGGCGATTTTAGGATGTTGGATTTTGGGTTATCCCCACGGTTCTTAAAATCCTGACTTTTCACGTCATCTGGAAAAGCCCCTTCCCGACGCGGGAAGAGTGAAAATTCAAAGTCTCTGACGACTACGTGCTACCCTGCGGGTTCTCCGAAGGAGTACAAGTCGGCAGAGCCGCCCAACGCAGTGGCTCCTCCTTTTAGGAGAGAGATGAAGAAGAGAGATTTTCCAGATACCGTGAAAAGTCAGCTTAAAATCAAACCATAAATTATAAACGCCCAACAGCTAGCTTTTTGAAAGGAGGTTACACAAATATACACAGAAAGTTCTGATATGTGCCTCTGTTTTTTTAACACATAGGGACGTTGAGGAAAGCGTAGAGGAGTTAATTTTCTGCATCCCCATTGTTGGCGCAGGGTAGCAACTGCCGTGCAAGTCCTGTTTTACTTGAAACAAATGGTTTCAAAATTCTGAGTCGTCTAGCTCCTATGAATCTTTTACCTACTGCTAGGAGAAAACTAGAACAATGCAGTAGAACCGCATAGATGAGCCACTGCGTTGCGGGGGTTCCCCCCGTTGTAGCATGTGGCGTTCAATTATCAAGGTTCAGTGCTTTGTCTTTCGACTGCTAGGTTTTTTTAAGTGGTTGATTACCTTTCTACTATCATTAGTATAGTATATTGGTACACTAATTAATTGAAAGCCGTCGTTCTACGACGGGGCTTTAAACCCAATTTTTCGGTAAAGCCTTCTCTACGAGACGCTGCGCGTAGCTTGCTTCCACGTTTGCGGAGCGTCTCGTAGAGAAATGGTACGGCGCAGGCTCAGTAACCATCGTAGACATCGCTAAAAACCATAGCCAGAATATTTAGCCGAAAATAGGCACAATCGTCGGGTTAACAAGGCTAACAAACCTAATTTCCTTAAATAAACTGGGTTTAGAGTACCTGTAATATGGGAGACTTGGCAATATTCCCCATAAATCAGATTCAAGATGAGTAATACAATTTCGGCGATCGCAGTTAAGACCCTCAACGGTGAGGATAAGCAATTAAACGACTACACCAGGAAGGTACTCTTAATTGTAAATGCGGCTTCCTACTGCTTAGTCATTAGTCATTAGTCATTAAGTAAGTGGGCGTGAATAATTAAAGGTTTGTAGTGAGTTAGCACGGTTTTGGGGTTTTCTCCCATAAGCGACTAACAAACCCGAAGGGTAAGCGCTTCAGCCCTTACTACGAAGCAATCTAATTAATTTTACATTGCGTAACATGGTTTGATTTATTCTTCCCCACTTACTTAGGTAAAAATCTCTGTACTATTGACTATCGACTGTTAACTCTGGACTGTTAAATTTATTTACGTCCAGTCCCTTAATTGAGAATATAGTCTCGATCAGTAGTTTAATTTATTTGTGTCTAATTTGTCATGAACGTTGCAATTATTGGTTGTGGTTATGTTGGTTATAAAGTTGCTCAATATTGGCAGCAAAAGATGGATTTTGTTGTCAGTGTAACCACAACTTCCCCTGAGCGTGTGTCGGCACTAGAATCAGTATCCCAAAGAGTTGTAGTTACCCGTGGGAATGACCTAGATAGTCTAAAATCAGTTTTGCACAATCAAGATGTTGTACTTTTGAGTGTTGGTGCAAGAGGTGGGGAAGTTTATGAAGAAACTTATCTACAAACTGCCCAAACTTTAGTTTCATGCTTGCAGCAGATTAAGAGTGTGAAACAATTAATATACACAGGCAGTTATGCAGTGTATGGTGACAGAAATGGTGTATGGGTAGATGAAGAAACACCGCTTGCACCCGCTAATTTAAATGCACAAATTCTCCGAAAAACAGAGGATGTGTTGCTATCAGCGTCTAGCGAAAATCTCCGTGTTTGTATCTTCCGCTTAGGAGGGATTTATGGGACTGGCAGAGAACTGTTGAAAATATTTAGCAGATATTCTGGTGCAACCCGTCCTGGCAATGGCGAGGATATCACAAATTGGATTCATTTGGATGATATTGTTGGTGCGATAGAATTTGCCCGTGATCGTCGTTTGCAAGGGATTTACAATCTGGTAGATGATGCACATCTCACCAGCCGAGACTTGCTAGATAGCCTATTTGAAAAACATAATTTACCCAAAGTTAAATGGGATACTTCTATCAACAGTACCCGCCCATATAATGCTTGGGTGTCAAATGAAAAGCTTAAAGAGGCTGGATACCAGTTAATTCATCCACAGATGATTTTTTAGCAAGTATTAAAAACTAGGAATTATGCAACCATTTGCTGTAGCTAAGTGGGGAGTGGGGAGAGACGCGATTAATCGCGTCTGTACAGGAGTGGGGAGTTAAATAAATTCTTCTGCTGCTTCTCATCTCCCTTATCTTCTAGCTTTTTGCGCCTTGAGTATCGAGAGAAAGCGATCGCACCTCGGCTGTAATTCCTTCTTCTTGCCAAGCAGCTAACATCGCCGCCTCCACAGCCTTTGAGTGTAACTTATCCGCCAAAGCTAACAGTGTCGGACCTGCACCACTAATCACCATACCATAAGCACCAGCATTAACAGCTGCGATGTTGACAGCATCATAAGCAGGGATTAAAGCTTTGCGATATGGCTGATGCAATCTATCTTGCAAAGCTGTCTTTAACCATTGTCCATTACCAGTTTCTAAGCCGCGCAACAATAACCCCAGATGTGCGGTATTGAAAATCGCATCCGCACGACTTACTTCAGTTGGGAGAACGCCCCGCGCTTGGTGGGTGGAAAGTTCAAAATCAGGAATAGCCACAACTGGTACAATATCTTGATGCCAGGGAATATCACAAATTTCCCAAGCTGTGCCACTGGTAGCAGCAAGACGACATCCTCCTAACAAGGCTGGAACTACATTATCAGGATGTCCTTCCATTGCGATCGCTAACTCCATTACCTGCGACTGAGACAGAATTGCACCCTCAAGTTGATTAGCAGCAACCAACCCACCAACAATTGCTGTCGCCGAACTACCCAAACCCCTCGCCAACGGGACACCTAACTTAATCTCTATTTTCACACTCGGCGGTGTCTTCTCTATATGTTGATAGAACTTGACAAACGCTTGATAGAGGAGATTACTTTCATCAGTTTGGACTCGTTCAGCTTCCGTACCAGTGACATGAATACTTAGCCCACCCTCTTCTAGGCGAGTGAACTTGAACTCGTTGTACAGCTTTAAAGCTGCACCGATGCAATCAAAACCAGGCCCCAAATTAGCAGTTGTGGCAGGAACGGTAACAGTAACACCAGAAACAACAGACATTGGTAAAACTACACTAATCATCAACCAGCATCCCATGTATTGGTAGCACTTTTGGGCGAGTTTTTGATCTAGTGTTCCTTAATCGATCCTCCGAGCCTTGAGTTGGAGTGGTTGTGGCTCTGGCAAAATTCTACTATGGGAATTTAAATGCTTAGATTGTGCGATCGCTCCGTCCCATCTACAGCGATGAGATGATCATGAGTTCTGTTATAGTACGGATACACTATAAGAATCAGAGATCCCAAAAAGTATAATTTGCAGAATTTGTAATTTACAAGGTTATATAATATGTCTAGTACGCACACGGGTATTGAGTGCACAGATAAAACTTGGAACCCAATTACTGTGACTGGGGGGTTAAGACGAAGATGGGCAAACAAAGATTTGAACACTTTTATTGAAGCTTTAGAAGCCTTCCGAACAGCTATGTCTTTTTGATTATGTTGACAAAATTCAGTCCTGAGTGTTGTCAACATAATCGCTCAGAATAAACCTTATGGCTATGAAATCTCGCGTTGTGCTACCAATTTTATCTTATGTTAAAAATTGATTCCTCGTTGAATGATGGTGTTTCGCCACTTTGCGTCTAGGCTGTAGTTTAAAGTGTAAATCTACAGGCGATGTCTACGACGGGCTATTCGGCGTCGCACTTATGCGGTTGTGAATGATGGAGAGCGATCGCCCCCACAACAAAAAATCAGCTACGATAAATCATATAATTATCTTCACAAACACAGAAATGTTAATTACCTACACTGCAAAATATACAAAAACTAATAGCGGATATATGGGACAACTCATTGAATGGCAAGAAGTCATCACAGAAGGAGAAACCATAGAAGAATGCAGAGCTATGTTACAAGATGCAACGAAAGAAACGGTTGTTGCCTATCGTCAACAAAATAAAGAAATTCCCACAGGTAATTCTTTGCTCGAACAAATTCCTATAGAGGTTTGAGTGTGTCAGTCAAACGAAAATAACTAATTAAATATTTAGAAGCAAATGGCTTTTATTTATTAAGAGAAGGAGGAAATCATTCTATATATACTAATAATATCAAAACTCTTCCGGTAAAACGGCATCGTACCATTGATCGAATTACGGCGAATGAAATTTGCAAACAAGCAGGTTTATTACCTAATTTTTAATTGCTCTGTTAGTTCCTAGTGAAGCACTAACAGCAAACGCTACCCTAGAACTCAGTAATGCTCAAACCTTGAAGTTTCAACTATGATCGCCTCGCCCCAACAAGACTACTTTACTCCTGAAGAGTACCTCCAAATGGAGGAACAAAACCCTGTCAAACATGAATATATCGACGGCTACATCTACGCAATGGCTGGGGCGCTTGACCCACACGTTACTATTGGTGGAAACCTGTTTGCTCTCCTCCGTAATCATGTGCGCGGCTCTGGTTGTCGTGTTTACATCATTGACATGAAAGCCCGAATTGAATCTCTGAATCGCTTTTATTATCCCGATGTTATGGTTACTTGCGACCAACGAGATCAAGAAACGCCAGCTTATAAAAGATTTCCCTGTTTAATTGTCGAAGTTTTATCTAATTCTACTGAAGCCTTTGACCGGGGCGACAAATTTGCCGATTATCAAACACTGGAAACTCTGCAAGAGTATGTTTTAATTAATACAAAACGTCAGCGAGTCGAGTGTTTTCGACGCAATGAGCAGAGGCTCTGGGTTTTACAATCCTACACAGCAGAACATAAATCATTTCGACTCAACAGTGTGGATTTTGAGGAAACAATGGCAGCACTCTATGAAGATGTAGTTTTTGAATAATCTATTATGATTGGGTATGCTACACGATATTTAGTAAACTATATAACTGATAAGCCTTCAAAGCTTCCTGACCCGGCGGAAGCGTTGATCAAAGCAGGCACAATTGATTAAAAAAAAGTTATGGCGCTCATAGTTCAGAAATTCGGTGGTACATCTGTCGGTTCAGTCGAACGTATTCAAGCTGTTGCACAGCGTGTTTACAAAACGGTTAAAGCTGGAAACTCTATCGTCGTAGTGGTTTCGGCAATGGGCAAAACCACCGATGGACTCGTCAAACTAGCTAATGAAATTTCTCGCAATCCTAACCGCCGGGAAATGGATATGCTGCTTTCCACTGGCGAACAAGTAACCATCGCCTTACTAACTATGGCTTTGCAGGAACTCGGACAACCCGCAATTTCGATGACTGGCGCTCAGGTGGGAATTGTTACCGAAGCCGAACACAGCCGCGCTCGGATTTTGCATATTGAAACTACTCGCCTCACTCGTCACATAAATGAAGGTAAAGTAGTTGTAGTAGCTGGCTTCCAAGGCACATCTAGCACCAAAGAGATGGAAATTACGACTTTGGGGCGTGGTGGTTCCGACACGTCAGCAGTGGCGATCGCAGCCGCATTACGTGCAAGCTTTTGCGAAATTTATACAGATGTTCCAGGGATTTTAACTACAGATCCCCGCTTAGTTGCCGAAGCTCAGTTGATGGATGCGATCAGCTGCAATGAAATGTTGGAACTAGCTAGTTTGGGCGCAAAAGTGTTACATCCTCGGGCTGTGGAAATTGCTCGTAACTACGGTGTACCCCTTGTAGTTAGGTCTAGCTGGACAGATGCCCCCGGTACTTGGGTAACATCAGCCAAACCCCAAGGGCGATCGCTGATTAATCTAGAAATTGCCCGTCCTGTAGATAATGTAGAATTTGACACTGATCAAGCAAAGGTGGCTTTATTGCGCGTACCCGATAAACCAGGCGTAGCAGCAAGGTTATTTGGTGAAATTTCTCGGCAAAAAGTAGACGTAGATTTGATTATTCAGTCAATTAATGAAGGTAACAGTAATGACATTGCATTTACGGTAAGAACACCAATATTAAAACGGGCAGAAGCAGTAGCAGCAGCGATCGCCCCAGCACTGAGGAATCAATCTAACCCCAAATTAGACGAAGCTGAGGTAATGGTAGAACATAACATTGCCAAAGTCAGCATTGCAGGCGCGGGAATGATTGGACGTCCGGGTGTAGCGGCAAAAATGTTCGCCACCTTAGCAGCAGCAGGCGTGAACATTCAGATGATTTCCACCAGCGAAGTGAAAGTAAGTTGTGTGGTAGATGCAGCCGAATGCGATCGCGCCGTAGCCGCACTCCGCACCGCCTTTGAAATCGAAGCAAAGAGCAAGGGAGAACTCCTAACTCCTAACTCATGTACAGACGCTATTAATGGCGTTTCTCCCGTTCGCGGCGTTGCCCTCGATTTGAACCAAGCGCGTCTTGCTATTCGCCAATTGCCAGATCGGCCGGGGATGGCGGCGAAACTGTTTGGACTATTAGCGCAACATAATATTAGTGTTGATATGATTATCCAATCTCAGCGCTGTCGGCTGATTGATGGTGTTCCCAGGCGAGATATTGCCTTTACAGTCTCGCAGCTGGATGGGGAAAGTGCAAAAGAAATGCTTACCCAAGTAGCAGCAGAATTTGGATGGGGTGAAGTTGTTTTAGATAGTGCGATCGCTAAGGTAAGTATTGTCGGTGCAGGGATGGTGGGACAACCAGGCGTTGCTGCTAAAATGTTTGAAGCTTTAGCCCAACAACAAATCAATATTCAAATGATTGCCACCTCAGAAATAAAAATTAGTTGTGTCGTGGCACAAGAGCAAGGTGTTAAGGCTTTGCAAGCTATTCATACTGCTTTTGGGCTTGCTGGTAGCGAGAAATTTGTCGTGCCGGCGTAAAACCTAACTGATTAGGGGCTGCTGCCTTTAGTGATAAATTCAGTCAGCAGCCCACATAATTATGTTCCCATGCAGAACATACGAACGAAGAAAGGCTAATCAAGCTAAGTTTTTAGGACTTGTGTGTACACCGTAGCTTTCCGATCAGGGAAGTTAGGTTTCGCCCTCTTCTTTTCCAGATGACATGAAAAGTCAGGTTATGGTAAACATACACTGTAATATTCCACGCATTGATATCATTTTGAATTGCTTAATAAATATTTATATCTTAAAATCACTATTAATAATACGTAAGCTATAATCAAACAATTTATAATCCTATATTTATATTGATGAATAGTCATTTACTAAATGGACATTATCAAATACTAAAAGTTCTCAATGATCGTGAAGATGGGAAAACGTATCTAGTTGAAAATGTTAATTTTCCTGGCAGCGAATTTATAGTAAAGCAGTTACGTCCTCCTAGTAGCAATCCTCAATCTTTAACAATCCTACGCCGCTTGTTTGCTAGTAAGGCAGCAACTTTAGAAAAACTAGGACAGGAAAACGACAAAATTCAAAAGCTAATTGCTTATTTTGAAGAAAATGAAGAATTCTATATAGTCCAAGAATTCATCTCCGGTAATCCTTTAACTGACGAAATTATCCCAGGACAACCTCTAAGGGAAGACCAAGTAATTAGTCTGTTATTAGAAATATTAGAAATTTTGGTAATTATACATAGCTATGGGGTGATTCATCGGGATATTAACCCAGGAAATATTATTCGCCAGGAATCAGATAAAAAGTTAGTTTTGGTTAATGTTGGTACTTTTAATGAAGCTATTACTAGTACAGTTGACAATCTCGAATATATGCCTATAGAACAAGTTAACGGCAACCTTAAATACAATAGTGATATATATGCTTTAGGTATGGTTGCGATCGCAGCACTCAAAGGTTTACCAGCAAAGGAAATATCTAATTTGCGAAGTCAGAAAAATCAGCTGACAGGTGAAATCCTTTGGGATCACAAAAATCTAAAAGTTAACCGAAAATTAGCAAAAATTATTAATAGAATGGTGCGTTTTGACTATCGTAAGCGCTACCAGTATGCAACCGAAGTTTTAAATGACCTGAAAAACTTAATAAATGTTGAAGATAATCAACAAAAACAGCATCAGAAAAAATTATTACTAGTTCTAACGGGGGTAGTTGGCTGTATCATACTTGGTGTTGGAGCGTGGTTTTTGCAGTCGCCAAAACCTGTAAGTGATGCTGAACTAAAATTATATCAAGAAGGAGTAAATAAATATGATGCCGGAAACTATGAAGGAGCAGTTGAAGATTTCAATCAGGCTATTAAATTAGATCCGCAAAACGCTTTGGCTTATAATAAGCGAGGTGATGCTTATTATCGATTAGGAGACTACGAGCAAGCACAAGCAGACTCTAGCCAAGCCCTTTTGCTGAATCCTCAAGATACTAATGCCTATTTTGACCGAGGATTTGCTTTTTCGGAATTACACAAGTACAAAGAAGCGATCGCTGACTATAACCAAGCAATTAAATTAAATCCTAAGAGTGCATACGCTTACTATGGGCGGGGTTTAGCCCTAACTCAACTGAAGGATAATAAAGGTGCAATTCGAGATTTTAGCAAAGCGATCGCTCTCAAACCTCGATATACTGAAGCATACTTGCAGCGAGGGATTCTCCGCCGTCGCCTCAAACAAAGACTTGCAGCAATCCAAGATTTTGATACAGTAATTAAGATTAATCCTAGTGATGCCAAAGCTTATTATCAAAGGGGTTTAACTAAATCTATCAATAAACAAAAATATGTAGCACTTCAAGATTACACCGAAGCAATTAATATCAATCCTAAATATATAGAAGCCTATCTTAATCGTGGTGATCTTTACAGTGATCTGGGAGATAACCTCGAAGCTACTGAAAATTACAACACTATTTTAAAAATTGATCCTAAATTTATTCCAGCTTATATCCACAGAGCTATTCACCGCTTTTCTTTCGGAAATTATCAAGGCGCTATTGAAGATTATACCACAGCGCTGAAACTAGATCCTAATAATATAACAGCTTACAACAACCGTGGTAACGCCTATCTCGAAGTGGGAAATAAAAAAGCTGCAAATCAAGATTATTCACGAGCGATCGCAATTAATCCTAACAATGCCTTAGCTTACTATAACCGGGGTGTGATTCGTACCAAACAGAAAAATAAACAAGGTGCGATCGCGGATTTCCAAAAAGCTGCAAAACTATTTCAACAGCAAGGAGACCAAGATAGTTATCAAGATGCACAGAAAGAAATTGCAATTCTGCAACATAATTTAGCACCAGCACCAACTACTCGCCCTAAGTCGAATAATTACTAATTCATCATTAAAGAATGGCTATACTAATTCATAATTTATAATTAATTTGACATTTGATGCGTCGTTGTAGTCAAATAAATTATCGCTCAATATGAGTCACCGGGTTTTCTCACGACTCAATTAGGATTCCTATATGCTAATTCTCCTTACTTTTTTTCAAAATAACGTGGAAATATTCACCAGTAGGGATGTTGATACGGTACTGAAAAAGATTGATGGTTCTCAGAATATTTGGTTGCGCTGTGTTCACTTTCGCGATCGCACTGGAACGGCCAGAATTATCAAGCACTTTGGACTCAATCCATCTCGTGTTAACATGATTTTCAACCATTCCCCTCTAGGAATTGATGAAGACGTAGAAGATTGTTTATTTGACAGCTATGAAATTCTAACTCCTCAAATAAAAAATCACGAGTTTGAGGTTGCGCGTGGCAATATTGTGGTTGGAAATAATTTTATCATTACTTTTGAAATCACTGAACTAAAAGTTTTAAGTATTTTAGCTAATAATCTGCAAAAGCGAACTCTAGATATTCCCAAGTTAGGGATTGACTATCTTTTTTATCTCATTTTTAAAGATATTTTGAATAATTACGAAACTGTATTTGACTATATTTCTAGAAAGCTTGATGATTTAGAAGATGAAGTTTTAGAAAATTCCGGTGATGAATCAACCTACAAAAAGATTGCCACAATGAGGCAATCTACTCGTTCTGGGCGCCGTAATTTTCAAAGCATCAAGTCACTTATGGCTATTATGAATCACGAAGATTGCCAATGGATCACCCAGTCGGTGAAGGAACTATTCAATCAAGAATTGCTTCATCTGGTTGATAAACTCTGGCAAGAATATCAAGCTCTCAGAGGCTGGATGTCAGAATTAATGGAAATTCAACGTGATAATATTGCTAGCAAAACCGGTGAACGAATTAATCGTCTGACTATCCTCTCGACGATATTCTTACCAATTACTTTCATGTCTGGTTTCTATGGTATGAACTTCAAATATATGCCAGAATTAGAGCAACCTTGGGCTTATCCTGCGGTGATCTTCATGATGGCATTAATTGTCATTGGTAGTATTGTCTATGCTAAAAAACAACGCTGGTTGTAGCATCTATAAATCTAATTCCTAATTAAATAGGACTTATACCAATTCTGTATGAAGATGCGCTAAACCATATTTAAGTACAAGAAAGAAAAACGAACCGCAAAGGACGCAAAGGACACAAAGTAAAGAAAGAAGTTAAAAGGGTTTGGCGCAGCCTCACAAAGAAATGGTATTACGCAAAATTCTCTCAAAAACCTGATTTGTCGTAGCGGTAATTCGTGTAGCTTTAGCTTTCCTACGGAACGCTACGCGAACCCGCAGGGTATTACCGCTACTTCGGAGCTTTTTTGCGTAAGTCCTGTTAAAAAGAGTTTGATTCCCCTCCTTCTACAAGCGCCTTGTAGAGACGTAGCACTGCTACGTCTCTACATTCTTGTTCACACCTATGTCTAATGAACTGTCCCTCTCAATGATTCAGCATCAACGGGTTTGATTAGGTAAGTCTGCAATAGATGCCCAACTATGGAGGCTATCAAGGGTAATTTTTGGCAGAATTTTACAATTGGTGAGCGATCGCTGTTGTTAATCTCTGCTATTTTCAGATTAAGATTAGAACACTGCTCCAACCGCCGGAAAAACTCTGGGTGATTTGTATTTAAAATCAGGGGAAATGCGCGGGCGGCAGTGTTATTCGTCTCTTCAATGACTTTAGTATTATATTCGCGCGGATCTATCCCAATCGATTGATAAAACGTTGCGCGTTCAAATACTGTCAAGGTGTGAGTCGCAAAAACAGTCAGCAAAAAGAAACGCACCCACAATCTAGCTCTCCAATTGTTCCATAGTTGAGGTTGCGATCGCAGCAGCGCTTTAAAAAAATCTCCATGTCGATTTTCATCCTGACACCAACTCTCAAACTTGCGGAACAAAGGATAAATTTGGTGTTCTGGATGTTTTTCCATATGGCGATACACTAAGATGTAGCGCCAGTAGCCAATTTTCTCAGATAGGTAGACTGTGTAAATAATCCACTCTGGCGGAAAGAAGGTATAAGTGCGATTTTTGGTTAAATAACTTAAGTCAAGGGAAAGATTAAAATCTGCCATTGACTTATTCAAAAATCCTGCATGGCGTGCTTCATCCCGTGCCATAAAATTAAAGGCTTCCGCCAGAATGGGATTGCGGTTTTTTAGACGGCGTGATAATTCTTTGAACAGCAGAAATCCCGAAAACTCGGAAGTACAGGAACGTTCCAAAAAGTCAATAAAAGCGACGCGTGTTTCCCCGTCAATGTGATCCCAACACTGTTTAAATTCTTCATCACGTACAAAGTGATCGCGGTTATAGTCAGCTCGTAACTCCTCTACAATTGCCAGTAACTCCGCTTCCTGCGCCGAAATATCCAACTGCGCCGCAGCTTCAAAGTCAGTGGTATAAAATCGGGGTGTTAATAATGTTTCCTGAACAGGCGCTTTTACACCTGACTTCAGCAACTCAGGTTGCGGGGTTTCCAGAGACTTAATCATAAGAATCCTTTCATTTTTTATGCCTTAAAAGTTATATAACCATAAATAGCCTATTGAGGACATCAGTTAAATTATTGAAAGTAAATTGTGAGAAATAAGCTTACTGCCGAAGCTAGACTTTCTGGATAACTTGTAGCTTTAACCTCATACCAAGTTGCCAAAGTTAGTCTTGTTTGGAATCAAGGCCGCTACTGGACTGACTTTTGAGCAAATAATACTATCTATCGCAACTTGGTATCAGACTCCTAGCTCGTCAAACAATAAAAAAATATTAATAAATTAATAGTTATACAAGTATTAATAGTTAAATAATATTAGGAGAAATAAAAATAGTTGCGATCTACATCGGCAGTAGCACTTGCTGGATAGAGTGATGCAGATCGTCTGTAATCTCTAAAATTAGAATAACATCTTTTAGCTGGCACTGGCAGGCATCCTGAGTCGGTGACTCCCTAGAAACCTTGCGCTTGAACATCTTCATCCCCCTCATCCCTCACACATTCATTGGAAAGCAACTCAATGGTTTTTCTATTACCTAGTGTCAAGTTTGATCTGGATCTGATCCAAAAGTACGACACTCGCGCACCCAGATATACCAGTTACCCGCCCGCCACAGAATTGAGCGAAACATTCACTGAAACTGATTTTAAGGCCGCGATCGCAGCATCGAATCAACGCAAAACTCCTATAAGTTTATATTTCCATATCCCCTTTTGCCAAAGTGCTTGCTACTTCTGCGGTTGTAATACCGTAATTTCTAACAATAAGAATATTGCTAAACCTTATCTGGAGTCTTTGGTTCAAGAGATCAGAAATACCGCAGCTTTAATCGATCCAGACAGAAAAGTCCTGCAAATCCACTGGGGAGGTGGTACTCCTAATTACTTGGATCTTGACCAAGTAGAAGTTTTATGGAAAAACATCAATCGCTATTTCAACATCGATCCACAAGCAGAAATTTCAATTGAGATTAATCCCCGCTATATCGATAAAAACTACATTTTCTTTCTGAGACAGATTGGGTTTAACCGCATTAGTTTTGGGATTCAGGATTTTAATCCCCAAGTTCAAGTAGCTGTTAATCGTGTCCAGCCAGAAGAAATGCTATTTGATGTGATGAGTTGGGTAAAAGAAGCTAAGTTTGAAAGTGTGAATGTAGACCTAATTTATGGTTTACCTTACCAAACCAGCGAGACATTTCGGGAGACGCTGAAAAAGACTATTGAGTTAGATCCTGACCGAATTGTTGTGTTTAACTTTGCCTATGTACCGTGGCTCAAACCGACGCAAAAAAACATTCCTCAAGAGGCGCTACCGCCAGCAGAGGAAAAGTTAGAGATTTTGAAAATGACCATTGAAGAATTGACGAATAACCAATATCTATTTATTGGGATGGATCATTTTGCTAAAACTAATGACGAACTAGCGATTGCTCAACGTAATGGCACTCTCAAACGCAATTTCCAGGGCTACACTACCCACGCTGAAACAGAACTTTTTGGGTTTGGTGCTACATCCATCAGTATGCTAGAAGATGCTTATGCTCAAAACCACAAGGAATTAAAGGATTATTATCAGACACTTGCAGCAGGTGCTTTACCTGTTAGTAAAGGTATCAAACTTACTCAGAATGACATCATCAGACGGGATGTAATTATGGGTATTATGTCTCACTTTCAGTTGCATAAGCAAGACATTGAAAACAAATATCAGATCAATTTTGATGAATATTTCTCTGAGGAACTAGAGGCGTTAAAACCACTAGAAGCGGATGGTTTGGTTAGTTTATCAAAAAATCAGATCCAGATTACAGACATCGGTAGATTACTAGTCAGAAATATTGCCGTCATATTTGATACTCACACAAGAACACAAAAGACAAAATTCTCCCGCGCCATTTAACAAATTCTGGGGGTTTAAGTTACTTGAGCTTCTAACTAGCAAGTTTTGTGGCTCTTGTCTAACATCCCCGTTGCAAAACTTAATTACGTTAGCGCCATAGAGAGCGAGTCCGCTTACTCCCAATACGGTTAGGATAAGATTTGATCCCCCCAACCCACGCCAGTCGCTCCACTTGGGGAGACCCCAGACGCTCTCTTACGAGACGCTAAAAGCGTAGCTTGCTTCTCTGTAAGAGTACGATGACTCGCTACCGCTTCTCTACGAG
>NZ_JBALCE010000097.1:0-62502 GCF_036919815.1 Nostoc sp. | reverse complement strand
GATAGTTTAGGGGTAGCCCTACGCAAAAATAGCTCGATGCCAGGGATCATAATTTAACTCAAGCCTCCTCATCATAATTTGAGGAGGCTTTTGTTTTTGCAGGAGCGTACTAAGCTGTCGCGTCTTTAATTTTCCAGAGTGTTCTCGTTGCAACAATGGTTCCAGACATAAAAAGTGCAAGATATGCGCGACAGCTTACTAAAACAAGAGAAGAACGTGTTTTAACGTGAGTTCAACAGAGCTAAAAAATAGTAGGAGGCAGTGCAGGCAAGTCTTTTGGGTGAAAATGTCAATAGATGGTTTTTTAGGCGAACAGAGGTAATAAAACCTGAGAACTACAAGAGCCTCTAGTTGATGGCTGTTAATTTTCTCTCTAGGTCAAATAAAAAGCCGTGGATATACCCCACCTTCCGCACCCAGAACTGTCACACGCAAAGAAACAGATACTATTTAGTACATAAGAACTAGCTGTGTAGACTCAATTGGATTAGTGGAAATATTACCGGGGTTAAAACTCAAACAAGCAAAAAGATATTGGAATTTAGCAATATGCTGCAACTGTTGCGGAGCAATTCTAGCAGTGATAAGAACCTAGCAATGAATAATCAACCTCAACTGGTGCGATCGCTAATAACCAACACTCCTTACGGTAAACTGAAACCCACGCATGTTAGTGCAATACTTGCTGAAATATTCAAGCCCAAGCCAGATACTGCTGCTCCAGTTAATCAGTTTATTGCAGCTCGCACAGCAGCTGAACAAGGCTTGCGGCAAAAGATTCAAGAGCAAGAAAGCCAGATTGCAACTTTGCAACAACAACTAGCAGACTTAAGACCCTTTGCCAGCATCGGTGCAACAAAATTCAGTAGTAGTTGGCAGTCTTCCAGCTACGTGACCAGCACAAGCGAATATACATCTTTGCAACAGCAAGCTGACGCACAAGAAAAATAGATTGCAGCTTTACAAGAGCAAATTGCTGATGCCCGACGGTCTGCCACAATTGGAGAAGCCCGGTTGAATAAGTAGCGCAGTCGCGTTTTTAATGGCTAATTTCTCTACTGTTTAGTTTTGTAGCACCGCTTTAATTAACAGTATTTCATGGTTGTGGTGGGTTACGGTTAGCGCCTAACCCACCCGACAAAAGCCTTTTTGCAACAAACGCTTTAGCAAAAGTTAAAAACTTAGCGATCGCATGAGATAATTAGGGAAAGTGCGTAGACGCAAAGTTTCACTAGAGCAACGCTGATTTGAATTGCTCTATCTACCTGTTGCACACTTATTCTTCCAAGTCAAAGCATTCTTCCACTAACCCCAAATCGCGTTCCGCCTGTTGGATGGCTCCCTGTTTTAACTGTTCTCTAAAATTGACTAAAGCTTTTTGAGCAATCAATATAATATTGCACAGCTTCGTTGATGAATCGACTGCGATCGCCTTTTTGAATGACTTGATCAATTAGTTCAATTGTCTCATCTGGCAAAGTGATGTTAATCTGATGATGCATGATTTATTACTTTATCTTGCACATTAATTTGATTGTCGTAAAATTCAGATAAATCAATTATGGAATTTTCTTTTAAAATATTTATTAGGGAAGCCTGATAACTATGTAATTCATCCTCAAGATTTTTCAGAAATTGAGTGATAGTATTAATCGCCAGTTTATTGCCTGGATCTATTTTACCTAAGCTGTAAGCAAATAGCCAACGAAAGAAGTTATCCTCTTGATCCTGAATTTCTTTATCCAGGAATGCTACAGCTGCTTCGTTTCTAGGATCAAACTTTGCCAAACTATCAGCCACGGCTAGCATCATTTCTCCAGCCTCAATAGTTTGAATAATTTCTACCAAAAAGTTAATTATACTTTCATTACTTGGGTCAATTTGCCATAATTTATCAAGTTTTTGTCTATGCATCCAACAATCAATCCAACAATCTGCATAATTTTGAATCTCATTGACCAAAAAAGCGATCGCTGTTTGATCGCCAGGGTTAATTTGCCCCAAAAGCCAAGCCACCTCATCCTTATTGCTGGTTTCGCCTTGTAGCAAATCAACTAAGAATCTGATTGCTGTTTCTTGCTCAGTTTCTTTCAGTACTTCCTGAGCTATTTCTATAGGAGGAGCAGACTTTCGCCAATCGCTTTTCATCCATTTGAGGAGATTTTTAGCTGTGTGCCTTCCAGGGAGAAAGCCACGATATTGTTTTTTTATCTGCTCTGGAATTTCTTCTTCGCTAATGATTTACAACGTATAATATCTGTTACTCATATTTATTTACCTGTACGTACTACTAAAACTCCAATCAACAATCATTCCGACAATCTCTTCACGCAAACTACAGTCTTTAAATTCAGCCATTCCGGCAGCAGCTAGAAGATAGGCCTGAAGTTTATAGAAATACCAGCAGCCATCATCAAATTCAATTAAAGCCTTGATAAACTCTTCTTTTTTCTCCTTCGCTACATCCTCTCGTCCCAACCACAGTAAAATAACTTCCTTCCACTGTGGCTCAAAAATACGGTAAATACCTGCATTAGGATTATCTGGAACGTGCGTGAGAAAAAAGCGCCAATCATCAATCGCACAAGCAGCAAAATATTCCTCAAATGTAGGATGGTAAAAAGCATAAACAGGTTCTTCTGGATCTTCCTCTGCAACACCTACCTGATTCAGCCAACCCAGTTGCATTGCTAGCTGAAACAGAGGTGTATCCAATTCACCCAATACCGCCAAAACAAAGCGACGGGTGAGGCGAAATCGAGACTAAGATTGAGAAATTGCAACCTTCGCCAATCTTCCCAAAGCTTGATTCAATTGCTTTCGAGTTGTAGAATCAGAGGGAAAGTGTTCTTGTTTCCACTCGTAGAAAGCTTCCACAAATCTTTGGTATAGTGCAGCCTTAGTTTTTGGTAATTTACCTTGTCTCAGTTGCCAGGAATAAGACATCAGTGACAACCGCAAAGGATTTTTGACCAAATCTTTAATTCTTTCTTTTCCAGGTTGATCTAAGGCTGCGCGTAATGCCTTACCTAAGTGCGGATTACTAGTTACAAACCAGTTGATGAGAAATTGGTTAACTTGATCCGAATCGGGTTTATTGCGATCGCCATAGCTAAATTCTAAAGTACGATAGGTATCAAATCTTTCTAAAGCATTTTTACCAGCATCCCAAACGTTTAGCCGACACGTTAGTACAACCCGCGTATTTGATATCCAACCTGTGGTAAGTTGAGATGCGATCGCAGTCAGAGGATTGCCAGTTTCCACCGACATCTCATCAACACCATCCAACAGTAGCCACACTCGCTCCCTGTTGAACAGTTCCACAAAAGAATCTTCCATTTCTGGTGTGACTCGCGCTGTTTTCAAAGCGTGTTTTAGTCATACCTGTAGCAAATAGTCTTCTAGGGTTCTCGCCTGCAAATCTGCTAATGACACCCAAATAGCTACATCTTGATCAATGTTGTCAAACAGCCAATCTGCTATCTGCTGCAAAAGCGTAGTTTTTCCGGCTCCCGGTTCTCCGATGATGGCGATGCGTTTACCCTTACTTTTGGGACTTACCCCTAATCTGAGAACTTGCTCGAAAAACTCATCATGCTGTAACGTCCGGGTAACTTCATACTCTGTTGGCTGGTTTGAGGATTCCTCACTGCTAAGTTGGCGTTGTTGTTTTCGCTCTATCAATCCCAAAGGCACATAAATATCTCCTCGCTTAAACGTTGTTCCACCACCAGCCATCAACAGATTAATCGTTAATCCTTGTTTTTCAAGCATCCCTTGGCAAACTTGCCGATGAATTAGAATTTTCTGCCCTAATTCAGAATTGGTGGTACTTTGGTTCCACTCATCAGGATTGATAACATCTAGCGGATCTAAATCTAAGGCTCTAGTAATCCAGATAATAGAATTTTGATCAACTGGCTCTGGTTTCAGAAACCTTTTGACTGTGCTGAGACTCACACCTGATCTATCTGCAAGGTCTTCTTGAGACCAACCCCTTTTGTCCTTCTTTTCACCGAACTTTTCTAGTTTAGCCATTCTTTGTACAACTTTCTCTAGCCCTTCTGGGGTTGCTCGTAACCTACGAGATTTAGGCGCTGAAATCATTGGTAATAAATATCTAATCTCAGTGATTAATAACAACAGCATAGTCAATTTATTGTCGATTGAGTAGTGTAGTTCAGATCAGTTCAGAACGAAGTGAACTATTCTGCTCTTGGAAAGCATTTGTAACCTCGATATTCTTGAAACATAGACCATTTGAAAAATATCGATAGACAAAAAAATGAAAAGAACTATATTCAATGCAGCTTTAGTCTTAAGTTTTGTCGGAACTGTTTTATCAGCAATAATAAAGCCTAATACTTCAGCTGCTGTCGTCCCTTTAATCTCCGCTCAAGATACTGGAGTTAATAACACTCTTGTAGAACCCCGTCGAATTCGCCTGCCAAAAGTTGCCACACAACGCAGCACTAAAAGTAACCCAAACTGCCCTTGTCCCTACGATATAGCCTTTAAGGGCAGCATCTGTGGAGGAAGATCAGCTTATGTCAGACTAGGTGAAGATGAACCACCCTGCTATGAAGGTGAGACAGCAGCAAGACAGCTTTGGTGGAATAGTTTTAATAATCAGTTTGTTGATCGTAATCGCAAAGGGCAATAACTTTACTACATAATTGCCAAGGGTACGTTAGAAAAAAGTCTAACGCACCCTAATTTATTACAATTCCAACTTTTCACCCCGAATCGAATAATCTAATAACTCCATCGGGTGAATAACTGAAATCTTCTTACCTTGCAACTGCAAATGCTTCGTAATTTGCAAAGTACACCCCGGATTAGCAGAAGCAATTAACTCAGCACCAGTATTCAACAAATTCTGCACTTTTTGCTGACCCAATTCCTCAGAAACTTCAGGTTGCAGCATATTATAAACCCCAGCGCTGCCACAACACAAAGCTGCATCTATTGGTTCTCTCAACTTCACCCCTGGAATTTGCCGCAACACCTGACGCGGTTGGACGCTAATCTTTTGTCCATGCAATAAATGACAAGCATCTTGATAAACTAAATTCAAGGGTTTATCAGTTAGCGGCGAAAGTTTTGCTGTTAATCCAACAGTTGCCAAAAATTCTTGAGCATCTTTAACCTTAGCCGCAAAATCCTTTGCCTTTTCCCGGTATTCTGGGTCACTTTCTAAAATGTGACCGTATTCTTTTAAAGTATGACCACACCCAGCAGCATTGATAATTACAAAATCAACATCTGTCTTGGCAAAACTATCAATCATCTGCCTTGCTAAAGCTTTCGCCTGTTCTGTTTGTCCTTGGTGTTCGGGAAGCGCGGCACAACAACCTTGAGATTTCGGAATCACAACTTCACAACCATTCGCTGTTAAAACCCGCACTGTTGCTTCATTCACTGGGGAGAAAAACAGCCGTTGCACGCAACCCAAAATCACGCCAACGCGATAACGCTTCTCACCTTGGGCGCGAATAATAGTAGGTAAATTATCTTGAAAAGATTTGAGAGTAATTTCTGGCAGAATAGATTCCATTGCTGCCAAACGGGGCGATATTTTATTGAGTAAACCCGTAGCGCGAAAGAATTTTGCAAACCCCAACTTTTGATAAACCAATAACGGAACTAGTAAAATCCGTAAAAGGTTGGGATAAGGAAACAAAGAAAATATCAGTTGACGAAAAAATTGATCTGGTAAACTGCGGGGATAATTGCGTTCAATTTGGTGACGAGTTGCAGAAATCAATTTGTCATACTGCACACCAGAAGGACAAGTACTCACACAAGCAAGACAGCCCAAACAAGAATCAAAATGTTCTACCGTTGCGGTATTTAGGGCAATCTCACCCTCATTAATCGCATCCATTAAATAGATACGTCCTCTAGGAGAATCCATCTCCTTCCCAAGTACCCGATAACTCGGACAAGTCGAAAGACAAAACCCACAATGTACACAACTATCAATCAACTTCGGGTCAGGCGGATGACTCTCATCAAACCCCTTCAAATTCTTTAAACTAGCCGTATTATTAACAGAATTTTCTGAAACTTGCATAATTAATTCTTTTCCCCTCTTCCTTAGTGTCCTTGGCGGTTCGTTAAAATTAAATTCCACCCACAAACCGACCAGGACTTAAAATATTCTTACTATCAAACTGTTCTTTAATACCGCGCATCAACGGCAAAGCATTCCCCGTGTAGCCCCAGACATCTATTTCTTCTTTAACCGCCATTGGTGCTTTCAGAATTGTTAAAAAACCTCTATGACCTTGAGTGCGTAGGCGCAGCCCGCCGGAGGCATCGCCTCCGGCGGAGCGTAGCTCATCGCGCACTTTCAAAACCTGATTTTTATCCTCTAATTGTAACAAACCTAAACCACTACTTATATGAATTAAACCTAACTCCACCTGAGTCAAAATCTCCACGGCAGCAGTAGGTAACACTCCTATTTTGCAGGTAATTACAGATTCTGTGGCACTAGTATGTATTCGTTTTTGCAATCTCTGCCATAAACTGGCTTCATTACCATCTGCAAAAATTGCCCCATCTAAACCCAACTTTTGCCCTACTTCCAAAACTCGGTTGGACTGTTCCTTAACACTCTCGCTAATACTTTGAAAGCGAGCAATTAATCCCAGTCCTTGACCCAAACCTAAGCTAGACACCAGTTTAGTTGATAGCAAATCAGCCTGTACTGGTGTTAACGCCGAACCTCGAAGGATATTAGCCGCTTGGGATATAGCCTCAGGACTGCCCGTTAGTACTACTGTTTCCGATGCCTCTGGTAGCGGATACAGACGAAAAGTTAGTTGACTAATAACTCCTAATGTGCCGTAAGACCCAGTAAACAACTTCATCAAGTCATATCCGGCAACATTTTTAACTACTCTTCCCCCAGCTTTGGCGACTTGTCCATCAGCACGCACAAAGGTAATACCTAGTAACTGGTCGCGCACACTACCATAACGTTGTCGCAGGGAACCTGTATCACCTGTGGCGACAATACCGCCAATAGTTGCGGACTCTGGTGCTGTGGGGTCAATGGCAAGAAATTGCCGTGACTTTGCTAAAAGTGCTTGGAGATCAGAGAATTTCATCCCAGCTTCTACCGTGACTGTGAAATCCCCAACAGCGTGTTCAATCAGTTGGTTAATCTGTTCTGTACTAACTACGACATCAACGCCCTTAACTAAACCGCCCCAGCTGAGTTTACTGCCACTACCACAGGGGAGGACGCGCCAGTTGTTTGTGTAAGCTGTGGCGATGACAGCAGCTAGCTGTTTTTGACTGCCGGGATAGACAATACAACTGGGAGAATTTCCAGAAGCGTAGACGCCTTGCGGCTTCTCGTTAGAGATCGCCTGTTGGATACGTTTTTGCTGGTCAAGTTCGATATTTTCCCAAAGGCAAACAGCATTTTCTTCGCCGACAATAGATGCAAAATAATCAGCGCACACGCCTTGCGGCTTGTCGTTAGACATCGCTTTGATTCAGTTTATTTTTTACGCCCTACATCTAATTTACTGGCTAACCTGACCAAAAAAGCGGATTATTACCGTCAGTAATCACAAAACAGCGCGATTGTAGGGGATTGAGCTGCTAGTTCCTTAGGAATAAGAATTAAATAACATAAAATTTATGTCCCTGGCTTACCTCACCCTCAATCCCTCTCCGATATATTGGAGAGGGAAGTTAGAGACAGAATGAAGTTTTGCATTTTATTTAATCCACGTTCCTTAGCGATCGCGATCGCTTCGCCATCACTAGTAATCACATCTGCTTTTTGCTCACAAGAAATTACTGATGTTATATAATACTTATATTTTTATCTTTTCACTCCCCACTCCCTATTCCCCTTCTCAGTCGTAGTCTAAATACCTGAAAATTGCTGTAAAAAATAATTCATTCAATTTCTAATAGCTTTTTGGCGTGTTTCAACTGTTTACAGAGAATGTGAATTTATTTGTACAGCCTCTTCTGGAGAAAGTTTACCGCCAGTTTGTAGGTTACAGATGTAGTTCACACCTTGAGAAAACTCTTGGAGATTATCGTTAAATACGAAATACTCTGGGTTAAACTGCCCATAATATTTTAGTCAGGGTTTAAATAAGAGTCTGAAACTCTCTTCTCTACGAGATGCTGCACTTTCGGCAAGGTGGCACAGTGAGCCTGTTGAACTGCTCTGTTACCACGCGAACAATTTTGAATTGTTAAGTTGTTCTGATTAACTTTTAAAGAAAGGTAGCAGATGAGTGAAAATCACTCATCTGCTACAACAAACGGAGGTATAAACTTGATTATTTAATTGGCATGAACCAATTCTTGAGGCGCTGCGGCGTCATATTCTACAGCTTTAACAAATTCTTTGAGAACGTCTTTGAGTCTTTGCTCAATTTCCTCATCTAACAAGACGCTATTATCAGCTTGCCGTTGAATTTGTTTGTCTACTGCATAAATAGTAGCTAGGATATGCCGCGCTCCTAATTCCGATAATACAGGTTTCAGGGCATATTCAATTGCCAATAAGTGAGCGATCGTCCCACCCAGAGCAATTGGTAACACGGGTTTACCTGTCAATGATTTTTGTGGCAGCAAATCTAGAAATGTTTTCAGTACTCCTGTATAAGCAGCTTTGTAGATTGGGGTGGCAATAATCACACCATCTGCCTTTGCTAATAAAGCTTTTGGCTGTTCTAAAGCAGGGCTGTCATATCGTCCAAAAATTAAATCTTCAGCAGGCAAATCCCGAACTGAAATAATGTCTACATGCAAGCCTTCTTGTTGTAAAAGCTTGACAGTGTATTCGACAACACCATAGGTTCTAGATGGATGGGTTGGACTACCAGCGATCGCTAAAATATTTGTCATTCAATTAAACTCCCAATTTCTAAAATGGGTTCAGTATGTTTTGTGGTTTTGGTCTTCATAGCTGATGCTGTGTTAACCTTCTCACTCAGACGTTTGTAGGGACGGCGCAAGCTCATAGTCTCTACTTCCCAGATGTAGCCATGAATAACTACATCCTGGGGAATTAAAGCAGAATTACGCAACAATTCCACCTGCTGTATGCAGATTTCATCCACATCGGTAAACGTTTTGATCCATTTGGAAAAAACGCCTTTTGGTAGCTTCAACTCTGGCAAAGCCGGATCGACACTAACTTGATCCACGTCAATACCTTGATTTCGCAATACCTCACTGAGAAAGTCTCCTGATGCTGTCATCATGCCACATTCGGTATGATTAATAACGATGATTTCTTTTGTGCCAAAAAAGTGTGTAGTTAACATCGCTGACCGAATAGCATCATCTGTAACTAACCCCCCGGCATTACGGAAAATATGAGCATCTCCTTCACCAATTCCTAATGCTTTCTCCACAGGTAAACGTTCGTCCATGCAAGCTAGCACCCACAAGCGTTTATTGTTAGGTATCCCCACCTGACGACGCAATACCCACGCTTCTTTTTCTGAGATTTTTTGGTCAATTTGTTGGTGCAACATGGCTGGTAATCTACTAGTTCTTAATTACTAGGATATGGACGTTGCTCTTTGCTGATGCTGTTGCTTAGGGAAATCTTCATTTGCCACAATCTCGCCAAATGGACTTAAAACATGTTGTTTCTCCACTGCGGGTAGATTCTCTAAGGGCAAATGCGGAAATAGAAGTTCTGCAACTCGATAAGCTTCCTCTAGGTGGGGATAGCCAGAGAGGATAAAGGACTCAATACCCAAAGCAGCATATTCCGACATTCTGGCGGCAACGGTTTGGGCATCGCCTACTAAGGCAGTTCCCGCACCACCTCGCACCAAACCAACTCCCGCCCACAGGTTCGGGCTAATCTCTAATGCCTCACGATTACCGTGGTGTAATTGAGTCATCCGGCGTTGTCCTTCTGAATCCATTCGCGCATAAGCTTTTTGAGCTTTAGCGATCGCTTCGTCATCCACATACCGAATTAAATCATTCGCTGCATCCCAAGCTTCACTCTCGGTTTCTCGCACAATCACATGTAGCCGAATCCCAAACCGCAAAGTCCGGCCTTCTGATTCTGCAAGTCTGCGAACTGATGCAATCTTCTCGGCTACTTGCTGTGGCGGTTCGCCCCAAGTTAAATAGACATCTATATGCTTGGCAGCAATTTTTTGAGCGACGGGAGAAGAACCGCCAAACCACAAGGGCGGATATGGCTTCTGAACGGGTGGAAACAGCAGTTTACCATCCTGAATGTTGAGATAGTCGCCCTGAAAATTGGCTGGTTCACCACTAGCGATCGCTCGCCATACTGTCAAAAATTCATCTGTTAATTCATAGCGTTGATCGTGATCCAAATGCAAGCCATCTCCCGCTAACTCCACAGGATCGCCCCCTGTCACGACATTAATTAGCAAGCGTCCCCCAGAGAGGCGATCAAAGGTCGCCGCCATCCGCGCTGCCACTCCAGGTGATACCAAGCCGGGACGAATCGCCACTAAAAAACGCATCTGTCGCGTCAGTGATAGCAGCGTTGAGGCGACAATCCAAGCATCTTCGCAAGACCGACCCGTGGGCAACAATGCCCCTGTATAACCAAGGTCATCCACCGCTTGGGCAATCTGCCGCAGATAAGGAAAGCTTACTGCCCGTCCGCCTGTAGCAGTTGCGAGGTAACGTCCGTCGCCGTGGGTTGGGATGAACCATAGTAGCTGCATGAGTCCTGTCCTTTTAAACTACGATAAATCGATATAAATACCGTGTTTTATTTATAGTTCTGAAAGTAGCACATATTCTACTTAATTAAGCAAGAAGTTTTCAGAAAACTACGGTATTCCTATCAGACCAATGTATATTAAGCTGTGTTCAATAGGGTAGCGATCGGAAAAATTGGGTATTGGGCATGGTTCGGGGATAGTGTTTCGCAACCTGCACAGTAAGCAAACCGCTATTTTTCTTTCTCTGCGAAAAGCCCCCGGATAAATCCGGGGAGAATGCGTTATTCTCGGCAATCTATGCACAAGATCCAGGTGTAGTGTGCAAAATCAGATGAACAGTGCTGAGTTCCGAGTGCTGTTAGCGGATAGCTATGGTTTAGCCCGTGCTGAGTTATAGCAACGGACAGCAAGCTTAGGACAACGATAAATTCACAATGTATTCTGTTGAAGGCATCTACCGCCAACTTGTCCTAACGGCTTTGGCGACTGCTATAAAAGACCACCCGCTTTCTTGTGGGGTATCAACCTACCTCTTGAGTCAAGAAGATTCCGCCCACAAGGGGCGGGGCTTGTACCAAGTACATAAGTGCTGAGTAGTTTTTCTTACTTGACTCAACTCAGCACGGGCTAAACCATAGCTATCCGCTAACAGCACTCAGGACTGAGTGTTGTCAAGTTGATTTGATTTTTGTGCAGTATTTTGTTATTTCTTAGCTAATTTTAATGAGTTTATCAGGGGTAATTCAGGGCGATCGCTGATTATAGTCATGAAGTAGTGAATCCCGTACTGGAGTTGATTGGCCAGTTAACCGGAAAATAGAAAATAATAGATATATGGACAAACGGTATTTTTTACAGGCTAGTGCAGCAATAGTCGGCACAGCATTCTTATCAAAGTATATCAATTGGGAGTCAGAGGCGATGACAACTTCTCAGAGTGGATTTGAAATTACCAAACCAGAGTCAGAGTGGCGCACGATTTTAACGCCAGAACAGTTTAGTGTATTGCGTAAACATGGGACTGAACGCCCTCACACCAGCCCATTGGATAAGGAATACGACAATGGTACTTATTTTTGTGCTGCGTGTGAACAGCCACTGTTTACGGCTGATACCAAATTTAACAGTGGTACTGGCTGGCCTAGCTTTTTTAATCCAATTGAAGGTGCGATCGCTTTAACTGTAGATAAGTCGTTGTTTATGACCAGAACTGAAGTACATTGTAGTCGCTGTGGTGGTCATCTGGGTCATGTTTTTGATGATGGACCTGCACCCACTGGTAAGCGCTACTGCATGAACGGTGTTTCGCTGAAGTTTATTCCTGCTTGAGAAATTGCGTCACTGATAGCGTTCGCGTAGATATCGCGCACGCTGGCAAGCTAAAGTATCAAATGTAGACTTCAAACCTGGTCGTGATCTGGCTTTAGGTAAACTCCATATTCAGACTCAGAAAATGTTGAGCTAGATAGCACTTACGTAAAATTCTCTCAAAAACCTGACTTGTCGTAGCGGTAATTCATGAATTACCGCTACTTGGGAACTTTTTTGCCTAAGTCCTGCTAGAGTTAGCGCATCTAAAGCGACTAATTTCCCCACACAGTGCTGAGTCACCGAAGTTCGGTAGACTATCTGAACTTCGGTGACTCAACACTGTTGAAACAACTTTTGAGGCTTGACCAAGGGTGAATAAATTTTTGACAATAACTTCTCCTACTCAATCCTACTAGAGGAAGTATTGTTAATTTAGGTAAATGCAACTCTTGGTCTTCGCTAGAGCTATTTACCTAAATCGTCTTATTGTTTGGGTCTTTTTTATCCTTTTTGTCTTTGGGATCTTTTTTAGGTTTTTTAGCTTCTTTATTACTTTTTCTTTCCTTTGACATCAGCGTTCTCCAACTAGGTTAATCAGTTAAAACTTCCACATTCTGCCGTCAGGAAATCAGGAGATGACTTTCCTGATATTTTTTTAAGGCAAAAAAGAAAGTATCGGACATGAATACTACTAACTACCATCATACGGTGTTGTTTTATTCACTGTCGCTTGAATCCATATTGCCAGAGGTTGCACAAATTCCATAAAGATTTAGCTTACAAGCTACAGAGTGATAATTTTCTTTCCTGTTACCTGTAATCTATCCCCTTCTTAACTCCTAACTCCCTTTACTAATTCCTCTAACACTTTCATCCTCTGCCACCAACGATTTAGAGGATAATAGACCACAGGTGCCCACAGACTACTAAGAATGGCAGAAGCTAGGGCGACACGCTGGTAATATGTCCAAATATCTGTTATTTTGCGATCATCACTGATCAAAGTTAATTGCAACCCAAAGATAGTTTCTGCCAAAACTGCCATACCAAAGACAATCACAGCAATCGAAATAAAATCTTCTTCGATAAAACGCTGTTTTTTGAGCAGACCAGTTAAAATTCCCACTATAGCTAAACTGAGGGCATGAGTAGGGTTAGGTGATGTCATTGAATCTTGAAGTAACCCCAGAACTATACCTGCAAATGCTCCAGAAAACACTGGGCGCTTCACACTCCAAGCTACCACCCAAATTAACAGCCAGTTAGGGCCAATTCCCAATAATTCCATACCTGGCAAGCGGGTTGGCAATAATAGTAAACATAACAGTACAGATCCAACCGTCACTATCCAACCCAACAGCTGACGTATACCGGGATGCCAACGAGAAAGCGGCAGGATTTGGAATTTCGATTTTAGCTCTGAGGATTTTGGCTTTTTCTGCCTGCTGTTACCAAATGCAGGAATCTTCATATTTCTATAAATTTTCAAGGAAGAATTTTCTTAGACTTTTGTGGCACTTGATTTTCCGATTCTTGGTTTTCTGGCTTTGGATAAACAGCTACCCAATCGAGAGAGCGGATTGGCGGAAAAAGCTCAATTTTCGCCACTGATGCGGGAAGTTTCTTTAAATCCAGCGATTTGATTCGTCCTACTGCCAAGCCAGATGGAAATTTCTGACTATAAGTAGATGTGGAAACTAAATCTCCTACCTTGACATTTGGGACTTTTTCATAAAACTCCAGCACAGCTTCAGCCGAAGAATCTCCTCGCAAAACGCCTTTAGCTGCCGTGCGGCTAACTGATACACCCACTTGACTATTGAGGTCACTGATTAACAATACGCGGCTAGTATTGGGAGTTACACTCTCCACCAGACCCACCAATCCGCCATCTGCCTTGACTACGAAGCCTTCACCAATCCCCAGATTCGCACCGCGATTCAGGGTAACTTGTTGCCACCACTGGTCAGCACTACGTCCTATCACCCGTGCTGGAATTGGCCGTGATGCCAGTGGCTCTTTTTCCACATAGCCCAATAAATCTTGTAGCTTTGCCTTTTGACTTTCCAAATCTACTATCCTGGTTTGCAATTCCAATATCCGGGCATCTCTGAGACGTTCTTCTGGAGTTGGCCCTGACTGCAACATCTCTAACGGACGGGTAATTGCCTGGTATGTTTCAAACACCAGCTCACCTTGAGTCTGTCGCAATATCCAACCGCTACCAACTACTAGAGCTAACAATGCGATTTGTAACCCTTTACGATCCCACCAATGCCGTATTGTAACCATACATACCTTCACATACTTATAAAAATTAAGTTCTACTTGGATTCTATTTATATAGAACCCAAATAGAACTCAAATATGATATTTTTTTTTGCTACATATTGCGAGAGCTTTCGGTGACAACTCGTTCCAACTGTTTAAAGTTTTCTAACACACGGCCTGTTCCCAACACAACACAGCACAAGGGATCGGCAGCAATGTGGGTAATAATCCCTGTTTCATGACTAATCAGGGTATCTATACCTTTGAGCAAAGCACCGCCACCAGCTAACATAATACCTCTGTCAATAATGTCTGCTGCCAGTTCTGGAGGTGTGCGTTCCAGTGTTCGCTTCACAGCTTCTATAATTACTGATAGTGGTTCCAACATACTTTCACGGATTTCTGGGGCTTTGATTGTGACAGTTCGCGGTAGACCAGAAAGCAGGTGTAAGCCTCGGACTTCCATCATCGCTTCATTATCATCATGAGTAGGATAGGCAGAACCAAGCCGAATCTTGATATCTTCGGCAGTGCGTTCACCAATCACTAAGTTATGAACTTTCTTGATATACTGAATGATCGCTTCAGTTAGTTCATCTCCAGCAATGCGTACTGATTCGCTGATTACTGTACCCTGAAGACTTAGCACCGCAACTTCTGTTGTGCCACCACCAATATCGATGATCATGTTGCCAGTCGGTTCGGCAACCGGTAGTCCGGCACCAATTGCCGCAGCTATCGGTTCATCGATTAAATACACTTTTCTTGCTCCTGCTTGATGAGCTGCATCCATCACAGCTCGCCTTTCTACTCCTGTGACACCACTGGGAATACCAATGACAATCCGGGGTAAGATTAGGGATCTGCCTTCATTTACACGCTGAATAAAGCTTTTCAGCATCAGCTCGGCTATATCGAAATCAGCGATTACACCATCCCGCAAAGGGCGGAGGGCAATCACATTTCCCGGTGTACGACCGAGCATTTTTTTGGCTTCTTCTCCGACTGCTAGTGCTACCTTTTCGTTGACATCGATCGCAACTACAGAAGGTTCTTGTAGTACAATACCTTTACCAGATACATAAACCAGAGTGTTAGCGGTACCGAGGTCGATACCCATATCCCATGATGTGCGAAAGTTCCTAAAAAGACCCACGCGTGTCTAAGCCCCCTATGTGCGATACTTTTTGACTACAACGGTAAGAGTTAATCGTGCCAGCTTTGATGAAGTTTGTATCCTGAGTTGAGTAAACTAGACTATATTTTTAGATGATTCCCAGGAATATTTACTATGTCTGAATCCTGTATTTTTTGATGTTCTCTGGTTAACTAAGTATATCCATATACTTTTATGTGTTTCTCCAAGTAGTATGTATAATTTTTCAATTCAATTATATTGTTAACTGTTTAACACATTATTTTCAAGTGTTTCACAATTCGCTATGATGAAAGTCAGAATTAATCAGTACACTTGTACTTAAAGGTAAAGCAGATGAGTATCAATATTGTCACCCTTGTTGGTCGTGTAGGCAGCGACCCTGATATAAAATATTTTGAATCTGGTAGTGTTAAGTGTAGATTGACACTAGCTGTAAAAAGGCGATCGCGCAACAGTGATGAACCTGACTGGTTCACGCTGGAATTATGGGATAAGACGGCTGAGGTAGCAGGTAATTATGTCCGTAAGGGAAGCTTAATTGGCATCAAAGGTTCCTTGAAGTTTGACACATGGAGCGATCGCCAAACAGGAGCAAACCGTTCTACACCGATTATTAGAGTAGACCAACTAGATTTATTAGGCTCTAAGCGAGATGGGGAGGGCGGAACAGCAGATACGTCTTCAGAACATTTCTAATTGGGCATTGGGCATTGGGCATTGATTATTAGTCCTTTACCCTCACAAATGACAAAGGACTAATGACAAATGACTAATAACTAATTTGCAACGTCACCGATGCTTCTACTTGCTGTTCACCGCCAATTACAGGCGTGGAAGTATCAGCTGACTTGGCAGCCTCAGCCCGTAAAAACATGGGTGGTCGAGGTGGACTGGCATTATTAACTTGAATGCTGACTATTTCTTTAGATTTAAAACCCAAGGCACTAAAAACAGCATCAGCTTGCTGCTGGGCGTCTTGGGTAGCTTCTTTTAATGCTTGTTTTTGCGCTAAGGCGATCGCTTGATCATTCGCAACAAAACTAATGCCGTTAATTTGTGTTGCACCAGCTTTCACTGCATCATCCAATAATGTACCAGCTTGCTCGGTAGGAATGCGAAAACTTACGGTGTTATTGGCAGCATAGCCTGTAATCCGTTGCACATTATTAGTGTAGCTGTAAACTGGGTTGAGACTGATACCAGTAGTTTGTAATTTTTCAACATTTTGGCTCTTAAGAAACGCAACCACAGCAGATGACCTCCGAGCGGCTTCTTGCTGTACCTCCTGGGCTGTTTTCCCTTGAATCTCCACTCCTAAACTGACTTGCGCCAGGGTTGCAGGAGTTGTTTCCACTCCGCGACCACTGACAGTAAGGGTTCGTAACAATTTATCCTTTTCTTGTGCCAACGCAGGTAGTAGAAAAGCTGCACATAAAAGCATTGCAAAAGGCAGTATTTTCCACAAGTTCCCATTTGGAAACTGAAAACCGGGTAAAGCGGCTCTAGTCATCAGATTTTCACTCCTCAAAGTATCCACAGATGTTTTGAACAACCGGATGTAACAATCTTTTGGTGGTCGTTGAGAGTCAACGGCTACCACAAGTTTTTCACAATTTAAGTGCGATCGCACTTATCCGATTTCTATGTTCTTACTTTGACACTGCGATCGTCAAAAGCTGAAATGGTTACATTTTTGGATACTAAAAAAATTACACTAGCTTTTTTGGAGATTTTGTCGTGGCGTATTGGCTGCTGAAAACTGAACCGGAAAATTATTCCTACTTCGATTTGGAACGGGACGGCAGTACAGTTTGGGATGGAGTCAACAATTCCCTAGCGCTGAAACATCTACGTACTATGTTCCTTGGTGACTTGGCGTTAATTTATCACACAGGCAAAGAACGGCAAATCATCGGTTTAGCAGAGATAGTTAGTCAACCCTATATCGATCCAGCACTCAATGACAGCAAACGAGCAGTTGTAGATGTCCGGGCATTACGAAAAGTAAACCAACCCGTCACCCTAGCTCAAATTAAACAGGACAATAAATTCACAGATTTTGACTTGCTGCGACTTCCAAGACTGTCTGTAGTCCCGGTTTGGGAAGTCTACTGGCAACGCTTGTTTGAGTTGACAAATAACACAAATTAAGCTTTTAAAGCTGCCAACTGCGTCTCGATAGATAGATGTTTATCAGAAACGCGTCAGAATCAAAGAGAAGGATTTTCACAGAACTCATGCATTTGTTAGATCCAATCAGCTTCTCTTTTCCTCTGCTGGCCAGCGCAACACAAACCGCAGACAGTTCAATGGTAGTCGCAGCAGTGCTACTAAGCTTAGTAGTCATTTATCTTGCCAGCAAAGTTGGTGGAGAGTTATCAAACCAAGTGGGTTTTCCGCCTGTCTTAGGAGAACTTGTAGGTGGTGTGGTAGTTGGCATCTCTGCTTTCCACCTTTTAGTTTTTCCAGAAGGCAGCACAGACAGTTCTAGTTCTTTAATCATGTCCTTCCTTCAAATCACTGCTGGTTTAACCCCTGAAGCCACTCCAGGGGTGTTTGCAGCGCAGTCTGAGGTCGTTTCGGTTTTGGCAGAATTGGGTGTGATCATCCTGCTCTTTGAAATCGGCTTGGAGTCGAACTTAAAAGACTTAATCGCAGTTGGTATCCAAGCCACCGTCGTCGCAGTCGTGGGGGTAATAGTACCCTTTGCTGCTGGTACTGTAGGACTGATGACTTTGTTTGGTATCGATGCTATACCCGCAATTTTTGCCGGGGCGGCTTTGACTGCCACTAGTATTGGTATTACTTCCAAAGTGCTGTCAGAATTGGGGCGACTCAATTCTAAAGAAGGGCAGATTATTTTGGGTGCTGCCGTAATTGACGACGTTTTGGGAATTATCGTTTTAGCGGTAGTTGCGAGTTTAGCTAAAGATGGCGTCGTGGATGTAAACAAAGTCATTTATTTGATCATCAGCGCCACTGGTTTTATTTTGGGAGCAATCCTACTAGGCAATCTTTTCAATAAGTCCTTTGTAGCGATCGCTGATAAACTCAAGACTCGCGGTGAATTGGTAATCCCAGCATTCATTTTCGCTTTTGCTATGGCATACCTTGCCGCCGTTATCCACTTAGAAGCAATTCTGGGAGCTTTTGCAGCGGGTTTAGTCTTAGAAGAGACAGATAAGCGCAAAGAACTACAAAAGCAAGTCTGTCCCATTGCTGATATGTTAGTGCCAATTTTCTTTGTGGCTGTTGGGGCAAAAACCGATTTGGGAGTGTTAAACCCAGCAATTCCCGACAATCGTGAAGGTCTAATTATGGCAACTTTCCTGATCACAGTAGCCATTCTCGGTAAAGTAATCACAGGTTTAAGCGTGTTTGGTAAACCGGAAATCAACCGTTTAGCGATCGGTGTGGGGATGATTCCCAGAGGCGAAGTTGGGTTGGTGTTTGCTAGCGTCGGCGCTGCTAGTGGCACTCTCTCGAAACCATTAGGGGCGGCAATTATCGTGATGGTTATCTTGACAACTTTTTTAGCTCCTCCTTTGTTACGATTGGTATTTCCAGATCCAAAAACTGTGGATGCAGGCTCAGAGCAACTAATTTTAGACGGTTCCTCTGGGACTTCGTTAGTAATTGAACCACCTCAGTCGAGGGTGCCAGCATCAAATGACAGTGGGAACCTAGAAACAACAAAAGAATCTGGGGATATTTAATCAAAGTCTTGGGTAAATTCTTGCTGAGTCCTGAGCGAAAATCACTCAGAACTCAGGACTCTGAATTGATTACTGTGACAGTGCTTTGAAGATTTTGCTATTGTCCAGTGGAAACTTCTCTCCCCAAATCTCCGTCCCGTGTGATTGTAGAATAATCGTTTGTTTATAATTTCTACCAGCATTCAGAATGTTAGTTATTTCCGTCTCAGGTGTCAGTCCTCGGCTTGTGGAACTTTATCTAAATACAGGACTTACGCATTGAAAACCTGAAACCTCGATCCCCCTTAAAAAGGGGGGATCTTAAAGAGCCAACTTTTTAAGGGGGTTGGGGGATCTCTTGTGCGTAAGTCCCATAAATATTTTCCAGCTAATTAGGAGTAACACCCATAGATTTTGCTAGATCATCTGACAGTAATGGGAATAATTTACTCAGTGCATCAATCGCAACAAAGAACAAACACTTATCAGTGAACAGCTATCAGTTATCAGTTTTCTAGCTTGATTGAAAGTCAGAGTCCCCCACCTCTACAGGTGGAAGGTCTCACATGGGGATTTAGACTCAATATGAAACCTGATAACTGATTTAAGTTTGTCTTACAGCAGTTTTCAGCTATTTAGAGTACTACTGAGACGGGGAGTTGGGAGTGGGGAGTAAGGAGTGCTGTAATACACAGCTTAAAAATCAGAAAAGGCATCAGAGATCAAGTTTAGGTGGTGACAGTGTGATGATTTACCAATAAGTTGATATATTAACGGCTCCCATGAACGTGAATTAGGAGAAAGGACTGTGAAATTACACTGGTTACTACCCAGCACTATTGGAACTATCTTCATGCTATCGTCGCCAGCAATGGCCGCGAGACTTGAATCTTGGCGCTTTGATGCCAATCAAAACAGGCTGGAAATTAATACTGTAGGAGCAGTTCAACCCCAGGCACAACTAATTTTCAACCCGACTCGGCTGGTAATTGATTTGCCAGGAACTACATTTGGGCGTCCTCAGCTAACCCAGCAGGTGGGCGGTGGAATTCGTTCGATCCGTGTTGGGCAGTTTGATACAGACACAACACGCATAGTTGTTGAACTGACTCCTGGTTATACTCTTGACCCCAAACGAGTCCAATTTGTTGGTACAACTGGCGATCGCTGGACTGTGCAATTACCTAGACTAGAAGTCGATAAAGTTGCCTCATATCCCAGAAGTGCTTACAGTGTTATTACCCCAAACTCTGAGCCTCAACTTGGGATTTCAAGGGTTGCCACTACTACACCAGGGGCGATTCAACTTGAGAACTTACAAGTAACAGGCGATGGGTTGTTCATTCGTACCAGTGGTGGTAATCCTCGGATTCAGGTAATTCGCAGCCGCGATCGCGCTAGCATCTTCATGGATATCTCTGATGCATCTTTATCACCACGTCTGGCGAAACAGAATAATATACCCGTTAACAAATATGGTCTTAGCCGCGTCGAATTGACCCAACTAAAAACCCAACCTTCTGGTGTCCGTTTGACTTTGCGGGTAGATAAAAATAGCCCAGACTGGCAAGTAACTAATAGTAACGGTAGTGGTTTGGTAATTCTACCTAGTCGTGTTGTCAGATTGCCGGAAAGTAGTAATTCAAACAACCTACTGGACAATCAATCACAACCCGTTTTCCTTCCCAGCAGACCATCTGCCAACAACTCGCCAGCTACAATTGAGTCTGTGCAACTGGCTGATAATGGCACACAACTGCTAATTAGAGGCGATCAAACTTTATCTGCCACCGGAACCTGGGATAGATCATCTGGTCTGTTCCGCGTCACAATTCCCAATGCCAAATTAGCTAAGAGAGTCACAGGCCCTACCTTTGCTGCCAATAGCCCAATTCTCCGGGTACGTCTGCAACCCCAAGAACCCAACACTGTCATTGTCTTAGTTCAACCAGCAGCCGGAGTCCAAATTGGGCAACCCAAGCAAATCGGCGACCAACTTTTGTCTCTACCAATACAAGGCTCTCGGCGAGTTGTCTCCCTCCCCGGAAGACCCCCCTTTGCTTTACCTGGGCTACCACCGCCCAACCGGGGGCCATTCCCAGACCTAAACAATCCCAGTCCCCAGCCCCTATTACAACCACAGCGCCGAGTTACCAATGGGCGAGTCGTAGTGATTATTGACCCCGGACATGGTGGTAAAGACTCAGGAGCGCTTGGGATTGGAGGGGCACGCGAAAAGGATGTTATCTTGCCTATTGGTAAGAAACTTGGTCAGATTTTGCAACAAAATGGGATACAAGTAATTCTGACGCGGGATTCTGATTATTTTGTTACCCTTCCGGGACGAGTGCTATTAGCAGAGCGAGCTAACGCTGATGTGTTTGTTAGCATCCACGCTAATTCAGCAGGTGCGAGTCGTCCAGATGTTAATGGCTTGGAAGTCTATTATTACGACAGTGGTCTTGATCTAGCTCGCATTGTCCGCAGTAGCATTCTCCAAAGTATTGGTACTCTCAAAGACAGGGGAGTGCGGCGAGCCAGATTTTATGTTCTGAGAAAAAGTTCTATGCCCTCCATTCTAGTGGAAACTGGTTATATGACTGGTCGAGAGGATATGGCTAGGCTGAGAACTTCAGCTTACCAAAATCAAATGGCAGAAGCGATCGCTCGTGGCGTCCTTCAGTATCTAAAGAGAAGATAAGTAATTTAGTCGAAATTATTGAGTAAATACATCTAATCTTTACCATTTTTATCCAATTTTAGTAGTAAAACAATTTAAGTATTCTTCCTGCAAAGCAAGAATAGCTTCTTTGTTATTCTCATCTGATGCTTTACAAGTCAAATTTATATGGACTAATGAATAGCATGGCAAAATCAGAGGAGCGTGCTATATTCTACGCCATTAGCTGTGTCTTAATAACAGCGCAAAACTAAAGTGTGTGCGGTGATGGTGTGAGGATTTGCCAATATGTTGACGGCTGCCATGAATGTGAATTAGGAGAAAGGACTGTGAAATTACACTGGTTACTATCCAGTACTATTGGAACTATCTTCATGCTATCGTCGCCGGCAATGGCCGCGAAACTTGAATCTTGGCGTTTTGATGGCAATCAAAACAGGCTGGAAATTAATACTTTAGGGAATGTTCAACCCCAAGCACAATTAATTTTTAACCCTACTCGTTTGGTAATTGATTTGCCGGGAACCACATTTGGACGTCCGCAGCTAACCCAACAGGTGGGCGGGGGAATTCGTTCGATTCGGGTTGGGCAGTTTGACGAACAAACAACGCGGATAGTCGTTGAATTGACTGCTGGTTATACTCTTGACCCCAAACGAGTCCAATTTTTGGCCACAACTGGCGATCGCTGGACAGTGCAATTACCTACGCCAGAAGCCGAAAATGTCCCCGCAAAAAATACTGATGGGCAACAAGGAGAAGTTATAGCCAGAGAAACTTCACCGAGAACATCTACACCAACGTTCTCCCCAAGGAATATTTACAATGTGGTGAGAACCGGCATTCTCAATCCACCTAACAACAGAATGCTTGTCGCTAGAGTTACTCAAATTGAGAACTTACGGGTAACAGGTGATGGGTTTTTCATCACTACAACTGGTGGTAATCCTCAGATTCAGGTAAATCGTAGCAACGATCAGAAAGCAATCAATATCGACATCACTGGCGCAACTTTATCACCAAATCTAGAGCAGCGAGATTTGGTGATTAATCGCTATGGTGTCAGCCGTATCCAGTTCAACCAACTGCAAACAAGCCCATCTATTGTTCGCCTGACTTTACAGGTGGATGAAAATAGTCCAAATTGGCGAGCAACTACTAGCAGTAGTGGTTTTGTGGTTCTACCCAATAATGGCGTTGCCCAGTTGCCTGGAGGTAACAGTCTACGCCCTATACAACCCGCTAACAACTCAACAGCGAATATTCAGTCTGTGGAACTGGTTAATAATGGCACACAACTGCTGATTAGAGCCGACCAAACTTTATCTGCTACAGGCGGCTGGGATAGAACCTCTGGTCTGTTCCGCATCACTATTAACAATGCTAAATTAGCTCCCAAAGTCATAGGCCCTACTTTTAATGCTAATAGCCCGATCTTGCGGGTACGCCTCCAACCAGAAGAATCCAATACTGTCATCGTTTTGGTTCAACCAGCTGCAGATGTGCAAATTGGGGAACTCAACCAGATTGGCGACCAGCTTTTAGCTCTACAATTACAACGCTCTGGTAGCATCACACCGCCCATTGCTTTACCTCCCCTGCCATCAGTAAACTCAGGACAATTCCCAAACCCCACAGATAATCCCCGGACAATTTCCCACCCACGGACACACTCCTCGGTTCCCAGAGGGAAATTGCTAGTAGTTATTGACCCAGGACATGGTGGAAAAGACTCAGGTGCCCCTGGTCTGGGTGGACTTTTAGAAAAGGATGTAATCCTGCCTATTGGTAAAAGGGTAGCAGCAATTTTAGAGCAAAATGGTGTACAAGCGGTACTAACGCGGGATGCTGACTTTTTCGTAGAACTTCAGGGACGGGTAGAGATTGCCAAACGAGTTAACGCGACTTTGTTTGTCAGCATTCACGCTAATTCGGTTGATAATCGCCCTGATGTCAATGGGTTAGAAGTATATTATTACGACAGTGGTTATGCTCTGGCGGAAGTAGTTCGCAATACCATCCTTCAGGACATCGGTACTATTAAAAACCGGGGAACCCGCAAAGCCAGATTCTACGTCCTCAGGAAAAACTCCATACCTTCTATTTTAGTGGAAACAGGCTATATGACTGGTTACGAGGATAATCCGAGATTGGGAACGCGAGAGTATCAAAATCGCATGGCAGAAGCGATCGCTCGTGGTATTCTCAAATACTTACAGCGCTAAGATAGTACAAATTACTAATTAAAGAGGTGGTATTTAAACTTCTTTTCTGTGCAGAATTTAGTGGTAAATTAGTGAATTCTCTGCTAGATTCTGTATTTTATATCCAAAAACCTAAATCAATATCTGCCTGTGTATTCATCTTCCATCTTTGAAGGAAATCTTGGCAATTTTTCAGATCAAGAACCCCAACGCGCACCAATTGGCATCTTTGATAGTGGTGTGGGTGGACTGACAGTACTGCGACAACTATATCGGCAACTCCCCAATGAATCAATTGTTTACTTTGGGGATACAGCTCGACTTCCTTACGGAATTCGTTCACAAGCAGAAATTTTACAATTTACGCGTGAAATTATTACTTGGCTACAGCAGCAGCAGGTAAAAATGGTGATTATGGCTTGCAACACCAGTTCCGCCCTAGCGCTAGAAACCGTGCGTCAAGAATTCAACATACCCATTTTGGGAGTGATTCTACCAGGGGCAAGGGCAGCAGTACAGCAAGGAAAGCGCATTGGTGTGATTGCCACTCCAGCTACGGCTAAGAGTAATGCTTATAAGCACGCCATACTCGAAATTGATCCTAATGTCGAAGTTTGGCAAGTTGGATGTCCAGAGTTTGTGCCACTCATTGAGCAAAATCGCATTCACGATCCTTATACTGCTGAAGTAGCACGAGCCTACTTAGAGCCTTTATTAGAGAAGGAAATTGACACCTTAGTTCACGGCTGTACCCATTATCCCCACCTCACACCAGTACTGCGATCGCTCCTCCCCTCTCAAGTCCAGTTGATTGATCCAGCCGTTCATGTTGTCGCAGCTTGTGCCCAAGAGCTAGACTTACTCGGCTTAAAAAACACCCACTCACCACTGCCAACTCGCTTCGCCGTGAGCGGTTGTCCGCAGCAGTTTTCCCAGTCAGGATTGCAGTGGCTAGGTTATACCCCAATGGTTGAAGAGGTTTGCTTCACTAATACTGCTATTTCTCAACTACAATAAAACTACTTAAAAAATCATAAGTTAGGAGTTTGAAATTATTAACTCCTAACTCCTGTAGAGACGCGATTAATCGCGTCTCTACAAACTCCTAACTATTAACTACTTCACTTACCTTTGTCCTTACTGATATCTCCTGCTTGTGTTTCCCTTTGGCAGATGAAGGCAAACTTGTAGGAATAGTCTTTGTGCCCGTTCGCTTTGCCAGTGCTAATAACAGGTACACTGTGAACAAATATCCAGACGCTAAAATAAAAATCATCATAGACATACTTCCGTAAATCATTAGTTCTACCAGTACCTTTTCAAACGAATATAAAATTGCATAAAATTAGTAGAACCTCAGCCAACCAAGTACATTCTTGATGGCTCTAGCTGACTATGGTAAAATTACCTATAGAGATAAAATTATCTACGGGCAGAGAATTTATTATCTAATGCGACTTCTTGCAGACCATAGATACCATAGTAGTTAGCTTGCCATTTGGCAATCTAAAACTCCGATTCTCAGGTGTCTACTTTATCTGTTTTATTTTTGCTCAAACTGATGTGAAAAGAGCAATGCTTGCGCTAAACGTGCGCTGAAGACGTGTAGCGGCTTTCCATAGGCATATCGCATAGCTCCAAATCAGGAGTTTCGCTGATCGTAGGAAAAATAAAAGGAATTATTTCCTTAATCTAAGCTACGAGTAGTTATTTTAGACTTACATCACCAAGCTAGTAAAATCAACTATTAGCTGACTTGACTTTGGTGTGTGAATATCTGAAAAATTTAAAATTCCTATATTTTAGCCTAACACAAGGACTCGGAATTTTAAGCCCAGTTTGATGCTAAATTTCAAATTTTTTGAATAGCTGCACTTCAGTCTTGGAGAAATTTAGTCTTACCCATTGCCGAAAAATTTAAATTGTATCCATTTTGTCAATAAGTAATATTGCTTAAATTACGTTTTAATCTGTGGGGGGAAACGTGGACTAGGAAATTACTTAACACAATTTAAGCTTATATTTATTTCCATCTACTGAGAATTCCTGTTTTAAATTAGTTTAAAACCGAAATTTCCAATAATAAAGCATAATTGCTTATTGACATAACCACTATCAAGCTTAATTATCACCCATATACTCATAAATATGGGATTACTTTATGAAAACTTTGCACTGGCACAGCGTTATCTTAAAATGAGTGTAGGATATGTAAACTTTCGTAACCTAAGCCAGAGTCCGCCCATCCATGACCCCAGCCACCTCCCTGTTTACCCCTGTGGAAACAGACCTGCGACTACTAGCAGATAACCTAAAACAGCTAGTTGGAAATCGCCACCCCATTTTGTTTGCAGCAGCCGAACATTTATTCGGAGCTGGGGGAAAGCGTATTAGACCAGCAATTGTCCTGTTAATGTCGCGGGCAACAATGTTAGAACAAGACATTACGCCGCGTCACCGCCGCCTTGCTGAGATTACAGAAATGATTCACACAGCCAGCTTGGTACATGACGATGTGCTAGATGAATCAGACGTGCGGCGAGGCGTTCCCACCGTTCATAGTTTGTTCGGGAACCGCATTGCGATATTAGCAGGAGATTTTCTCTTTGCCCAATCGTCTTGGTATTTAGCAAACTTGGACAATTTGGAGGTGGTGAAACTGCTCTCAGAAGTGATTATGGATCTGGCTACTGGGGAGATCCAGCAGGGACTGAATCGTTTTGATGTTAGTATCTCTATTGAAACTTACCTCCAGAAGAGTTATTACAAAACAGCTTCGTTAATCGCCAACAGTTCTAAAGCTGCTGGGTTACTCAGTGAAGTTTCACGAGAAACTGTTGAGCATATGTATAGCTACGGTCGTCATTTTGGTATAGCATTTCAAATTGTTGATGACATTCTAGATTTCACTAGTACAACAGATGCCTTGGGTAAACCAGTGGGGTCGGATCTCAAAAGTGGTAATCTGACTGCACCCGTTTTATTTGCTTTAGCCCAAAAACCATCTTTGGAAGTGCTGATTGATCGAGAGTTTGCCCAAGATGGGGATTTAGAGCAAGCACTGGAACTAATTAAAGATAGTGAAGGTATACAGCAGGCGCGAGAGTTAGCTGCTGACCATGCTAAGTTAGCAATTGAACATCTTGCAGTTCTCCCACCCTCAGAATCCCATCAGGCATTAATTAACATAGCTGAGTACACACTGAGTCGCCTCTATTAAGTCAGTTATCAGTTCTCAGGTCGAAAGCGGGGATTTAGGTGTAGGGTGGAATGGCACTTACTTAGGGACTTGCAATTAAAAAAATCTCTCAGTTGTAAGTGTAGGGTGAAATGGTACTTACTTAAGCAAAAGTTGCTGCCTAGATCCAGCGATTTAGTAAGTGACATTCCACCCTACTAATATTGAAGAATTTATTTTTTAGGATTGCCTTAGTACAGATCATATTTCATTAACTGACAGGGCAACGTTCCGTTGTACACCGCAATCCTCTGGGATGATTTTAGTCCAATCGATTGAGATAGTTCTTTGTTGCCACTCAGCACAAACGCAGTCCAGCCTTTGAAGCGTTGTTTTAGGACATCGCCCAAAAGTTTATAGAACGCCCCTAAATCACTATCTCGCCCCAGCCGTTCACCATAGGGTGGATTGCAGAATAAAACCCCACTGTCTGCGGGGGCGACAACATCGGCAAGTTCCATTTGAGAAAACCAGACATGGTTATCAACGCCGCAGTTTTGGGCATTGTTAATCGCTTGCTCAATTATATTTTCATCGCGATCGCTTCCCCAAATAGGCGCAGTTAGGGTATCCAGTTGGCTGTCTTTAGCTTCTTGGAGCAGTTTTTCTAAAAGGGGCAGGTCAAAATCGAGCCAATTTTCAAATCCAAAGCAATCCCGAAATAGCCCTGGTGCGATGTTAAGTGCCTTTAAGCTAGCTTCCAGGGGTAAGGTGCCAGATCCACAGAGAGGATCATAGAACATCTGGTCTGGCTGCCAGCCCGAAAGCTGAATTAGAGCAGCAGCCAGAGATTCCTTGAGAGGGGCTACTCCAACCGCAGGACGGTAGCCTCGGCGGTGTAAACTATTTCCAGAACTGTCGAGTTTGACGGTACAAAAATCGCGTTCAATATGAACATTGATCCGCACATCTGGGTCATGAAGCTCTACATTTGAACGTTCGCCCAGATTTTCCTGCTGCTGGTCAACGATCGCATTTTTGATCTGGAGAGATGTGAAGTGGGTGTGATTGAGGCGATCGTTTTTGCCTGTGGTAGTTACCGCCAGGGTCATGTCTGGCGTAAGATAGTTTTGCCAATCGATGCTCTGGATACCGCGATAGAGATCCTCAGCATCAAGGCATGGAAAGTCATGGATATTCACCAAGATTCGGAATGGTAGCCTAGCCCAGAGGTTGACGCGATAAAGTAGAGTGCGATCGCCCTCAAAGGCTACACCGCAAAACCCTGGCTCTACGGAATGGGCACCCAGTTGCTCTAACTCTTGAGCCGCAAGGGTTTCTAATCCGCGAGCAACCGTTGCAAAATAATTCATAATTTGTAATTCGTAATTCGTAATTAATGGCTACTAGTAACTCAATTTATTGGTGGAGATGTCTAAAAAACATTATTCCTTTTTCAGAGCAAGCGACTTTTTGAACTAAGATTAATTTAGAAATTTCTAAAATCAATCATTGTTTGGCGATAAGCATCTGGCAAACCTGTATCAAAACACTTACCTTTAACAACATATCCGGTCATTCCCTCTTCTTTACGCAATCTTTCCAGACAGGATGTTAACTGAAATTCACCTCGTTCTCGGAAATTTATATTGATGTGTTCTGCGAGAAAGTCAAAAATTTTCGGAGTTAGTAAATATAAGCCAAATATACCTAAAAAGTCATTTTCTGCCATTCCCTCTACACGCAAATGCTGTTGTGCATACTCAATGGTAGGTTTTTCATAGAGTTGTGTAACTGACAAAATCGAGTTTAACTCTAGCCAAACTCCCGTTACACACCCAGCTTTATGAATAATCTCTGCTGGCATTGTAGTTAAACTCACAACGCTTTGATTAACTTGTTCGTAAACATCTAAAACTTGATGAGCACAAGATTTTTCAATGTCAGATGCATAAATGTGGTCGCCCAACATTAATAGAAACGGCTCATTTTGTACCCAATCCTGGGCACAAAATACCGCATGACCATAGCCTAATTGCTCCTCTTGCAATAAAATGGTAATTCTCTTGCCTAAATCTTGCAAATATTGGCTATATTCTTGATTTTGTGGTGAAAGTTTATTTAAAAGTTCTTTTTTGGGTGGATTTTTCAATAAATCTTCAAATATTTCTTTGTCATCTGGCTGTACCACGATCGCTACTTCTGCAATTCCAGCACTGATTGCCTCTTCAATAATTGCGATAATCACAGGTTTTGCCCTACCATCTCGATCAATAATCGGGAAAAGTTCTTTTTTGACAACTTTGGTAGCTGGAAATAACCGAGTCCCAAAACCAGCCACCGGAATCACAGCTTTTCTAACTTTATTTTTCTGCATAAATGGATCGTCACCCCAACTTTTCAAACAACTCCGCCAACACCACATTAGAAAACAAAAAACCTTGTGGATCAATCAAACGCAACCTTCCCCCACCAATTTCCACCCAACCTTGATCAACGTATGGTTGCAAACATCTGCAAATTTCCTCCACTTTCTCTTTCCCATAAGCTTCCGCCAACGCCGCCAAATTCACACCCTCCGCCAAACGCAACCCCAACATTAACGTTTCTAACAATACTTCCTTTGGGGGAGTCACATCACAATCAATCACACCGCCAGCTTGTACCCACTGGTAATACTCCCTAGTTTTACGCGGACGAGTAAAGCGTTTCCCGTTAACATAACTCGCTGCACCCATACCAAAGCCATAATAAGGGCGGTTTTCCCAATAAACTCGATTATGCCGACACTGATGGCCAGGTTGGGCATAATTGGAAATTTCATAATGTTCGTAACCTGCATCAGTCAAAACCTGCTGCCCTATCTGGTACATTTTGACTGTGACTTCATCCGTGGGCAAAGGAGTATCACCAGGTTTGTAATAACGACCAAAGGCTGTACCTGGCTCAATGGTAAGATCATAGATGGAAATGTGAGTTGGTACAAGCGCCACCGCTTTTGCTAGGGAATCTTGCCATTGAGCCAAAGACTGATGCGGCAACCCGGAAATTAAGTCTAAACTAAATTCGGGAATCTCGACTTGGTGGATTAGTTCCACTGCTGCAAATATATCTTCGACTGAGTGCGATCGCCCCGCCGTTTGCAATAATTCTGCTTGAAAGGCTTGTAGACCTAAACTTACCCGGTTCACGCCTGCACTGCGATAGCCTGCTATATGTGCTAAATCAAAGGTGCCTGGGTCGATTTCCATAGAAATTTCTGCCCCAGACGCAATCCCAAAATGCTTCTCTAGCTCTGTCACTATACCTTGTAACTGCTCTATTGATAGCAGCGAAGGAGTACCACCACCAAAGAAAATTGTCTTCAGGGGTTGACCAAATGCTGGTGTCATGGCAATTTCTTTACATAGCACCTCAACATATTGGGAGATAGTACCAGATGTTTCGCCCCGCAAGCGATCGCCCACAACAGACACCGGGAAATCACAATAAAAACACCGCCGTCTGCAAAAGGGAATATGCACATAAGCAGAACTCGCAATTCCCGAAATACTAAATTTTTGACTCATTTTGAGAAAATTTTTAAGTTAACCCAACTGCGAATTAGAGACAATGAAAATGAGTCGTTTATTTACAAGTTTTTGTCCTTTTACAATAAGATGATCAAAAATATTAAGATAAAAGCCTTTCGTTATAATAATTGCAGATATTGCCCTACTAAACCCTTAGTGTAAGTCAACAGTGAGCGAAGCCGAACTGTTGACCCTGAGGGTTCGCGTAGCGTCTCGTAGAGAAGCCGAAGGGTCAATATTGATTAGTTTATCTTACCGATGAAATAAAAAATACTTAACTTTATCGGTAAACACAGTTGTAGGAAAACAAGACAACCATGCTTGACGCCATTATTATTCTCTCATTTATCCTAGCAGCGTCGGGAATAGGGTTCTACAGCATTGAACTACTACCCAATAGCACGCTAGATCAGGTAACAAATCTTGAAGCTTTACGCTTAGTTGTTGCCGTCTTTGCCGCGATTATTGGTGGTGCGATCGGGCTGAGTTTCCAGACGACATATCGTCGCCTAGAATCACAAATCAAAGAAATGCCTCTGGAAGTGATCTTAACTCGTGCCATTGGCTTAGTGATTGGGCTATTGCTAGCTAACCTGATGCTAGCCCCACTCTTTTTACTACCTATACCAGCAAATTTTGGATTTATTAAGCCACTGGTGGCAGTTGTCGGCAGTATTATCCTCTCCGTTACTGGGATGAATTTGGCAGATACCCACGGGCGAGGCTTATTGCGGTTCATTAATCCCAACACTGTCGAATCGATGGTAGCAGAAGGAACGCTAAAACCCGCCAATACCAAAGTTTTAGATACCAGTTGCATTATTGATGGTCGCATTGAAGCTTTACTAGAAACAGGGTTTTTGGAAGGACAAATTCTCGTGCCGCAGTTTGTCTTACAAGAACTGCAACAAGTAGCGGATGCTAGCAAAGACCAAAAGCGGGTGCGGGGAAGACGAGGACTAGAAATTCTCAACCGCATTAAGGAAGAGTATCCCGATCGCATCCTGATTAATACAGTTGACTACGAAGATATTCCCACAGTCGATGCCAAGTTAGTGCGCTTTGCCCAAGAAATTAGCGGCACACTGCTAACCAACGACTACAACTTATCCAAAGTTGCCAGTGTCCAGAAAGTACCTGTTTTGAATGTAAATGACTTAGTGAATGCCGTCCGTCCCAGTTATTTACCTGGTGACAACCTTGATTTGAAAATTCTCAAGGAAGGTAAAGAACCCAGTCAAGGCATTGGCTACCTAGATGACGGCACAATGGTTGTTGTCGAAGAAGGTAGCAATTATGTGGGTGGTGAACTGCGGGTAGTAGTCACTAGTGCTTTACAAACTACAGCAGGACGGATGATTTTTGCTAAACCCCAAGCTTCAGCATTGGCATGAGAAAAGAAAATTATAATCTCTTTCCTAAGAGGAGAGAGATTATTTTATAGGACTTACGCCAAATATCTCTTTGCCTTTGATTTCTCCGTGTTCTCTGCGCCTCTGTGGTAGCCTGCGGCAAGCCGAAGCGTCTACGTTATTCCCTACCTCTTGCGTAAGTCCTATTTTATTTAGAAGTTCTTAAGTCTGAGACTCTGTTCACTGGGAAACTAAAATTTTAAAACGGAAAAATGTTCACTGAGAACTGTTTTTTAAGAAATTTTAGGTTTCATCAAGAATTGAGCCAGTCGTGTGGTGTAAGTGAAAGAAAAAATTTATTTTTTCCTTGATTTAGAAAACTTTTTTAAAGTAATTTGAGATTTAAGATTTTGGATGTGGGATTGTATCTAAAAAATCCTACATCCAAAATTTTTCTATGCAATATCAGGGGGTATCTGTTTAGGCGATCGCTGTTGTCGCAACTCTTGTTGCATGAGTTTTTCTAGTTCAGTTCGCCGAACTTCAACGGTATGGGTGGTCTGACCCGGCGTTTCCAAAAAAACAATACTATCTACGGGTTCTAATGCCACCATTTGGAACAAAATATGGGTTACAGGAACAATTTCAGCTAGCATTTGAGGGTCAAGCCCAGCAGGGGAAATTAGAGAGACATCCTGTATGGTAGGGAAAGCGTAGATAACACGCTTTTCCAATCCTGGATTAGCACGATTGCTTAATGTAGTTAAAACCCAACTTGCCTCCGAATTTTGGAGAATATAGTAGTGGGAGTAGCGTAATTTTTGAGCGATCGCTCTAAGAGCAGGAGCAATTGCTTGAACAAGATGTGGTGTCATACCATCGCGGGGTGCATTGTCAATCAGCAATTGAATTTGTGCTTCTAAATCCATAATGACTTGTATACGGCTCCTGGGTAATGGCAATAACATCTATCAAAGTGTGAACAATCCCATCAAAGTTGGGAATAATAAAATCAGCCACATCCTAAATATAGGATTGGTCTGCGTTTAGCTTATACGTAAAACCAAAAAAGCCAATACCCACAGTCGTACAGGTTGTATTTAAAAACGTTAGGGTCTTTTGAAAACTGAGACTATGAATTTAGCCGCAACCGCAACTATTCCATCTGCAAATATTCTGGGAGAAAATTCTAAAGGCGTGGAGGTGATCTTTCAACTCCTGTCCAGGGAGTTTCAGCAGTCAACCAAAGCTTCGGCACAAAATTGCCACGATGTCGCAACACGTATTACCACCGAAGTCTATCGGATTTGTCATGAAAGCAAACGTATCCAAGCTTCTGGAACTGTAGAAAGCTCGGCGATGACTCTAGCTCGGCATCGGCTGCAACAGTGTCTCAGGTACTATCAATTGGGTTCAAATCGGGGCAGGGTAGAATTACACAGTACTCTGAGTGCGATCGTTTATCGATACATTAATCCCCCTCAGAAGCAATTGAGCTATCAAGGGCGGCTGACTATAATTGAAGATTTCCTCCAGAGTTTTTATCTAGAGGCATTGAACGCTTTCCGGCGAGAAAATCAACTCGATGCCACTTATCGCCCTCAGACACTTTTAGAATTGTCTGAGTATATGGCATTCACCGAGCGCTACGGCAAGCGACGCATTCCCTTACCAGGCCGTCAGCAGCAGCTAATTATTCTGCGGGCGCAAACTTTTTCCCAACACCAGCCCCCAGAAACCAGCGTAGATATAGAACAAGCCGCAGAAGGTAGCAATAGTGAAGCCGACGGTTCTTGGGAAGAACCAGCAGTTTACCAATTGCGCTCCACAATGGCAACGCAAGTCGAACCCGAACCCGAAGAAGACACCTTGCGCTCCGTTGTCGTTACAGAATTAATGACTTATCTCGAACAACGGCAACAATCTGACTGCGCTGATTACTTTTCTCTGCGCCTCCAGGATTTATCAGCACAGGAAATTGAGTCGGTTTTAGGTTTAACCCCTCGTCAGAGAGATTATTTGCAACAGCGCTTTAAGTATCATTTAATTCGGTTTGCCTTGTTGCACCGTTGGGAATTAGTTCACGAATGGCTGGAAGCTTCTTTGCACACCAATTTGGGCTTAACTCCCCAGCAATGGCAAGTATACACAGCACAGCTGGACAATAAGCAACGGTCTTTACTAGAGTTGAAGCAACAAGGACAAGCCGATGAAAAAATAGCAAAAACTTTAGGGCTGTCAATGGCACAACTTCAAAAACGGTGGTTTAAGATTCTTGAACAAGCTTGGGAAATTCGTAACTCATTAGTATCCGGATCAGGTGCATCTACTCATGAATAGTGACTCAGAATCCTTACAACACCAGTGTCTCGATTGGTTATTGACAGATAATGTCAAAACTAACGAGGAATCGGTAGAATGTGAGGAAAATGACGGGGTAAAAAACCTCCTCAAGGAAGCCACTGCTTCAAAAAGCAGTGAGCCAGAATTGGGAGGAAAGCCCCAGACCTTTCAATTGGGAGAAATTCCTACTGTGCAAGATCGTTTCCAAGCCGTCCTTAAGCGTCGGTTACAAATCCAAGTCCAAGACCACCCTCCGTTGTTTCCTTGGGAAACACACTTAATCGAGTATCCCGATTTTATTGATGAGCCGTCAATGACACTCGTCCCTACCTGGGGGTGGATGGTACAACAATCGAAGTTGAACCTACCGCGTCCCTTACCGGAGAGAGTTTTCCGGCAATTGCTAGAACAGTGTCAGGCGTTGGTTACATCTTCAGTGCCTCTGGGGGCAAAATTAGTTCAAGCGGTGGAGAACTTTTTTCCCAACGACTCTCAAGCACTAAACGATATAGCTGGATTGGTGCTAAGAAGCACCTATCGGTCTGTAAATACTTTGGAGACACTGCCCAATCTTCAGAGCGATTACTCAGATTTACAACCGCGCCAACAGATGGCTTTGTCGTTGCTAGCAGCTAAACAACTGCTGGAAAATTTGACTCTACCAGTTTCAGCAACCAGCCCAGTGGTAGAAAGACAATGGCTAACGAGTGTTGGTACTTTGAACATCAAAGTAGAATACCAGTCTCTAGGTAAACTTACGAAGTTACTTGTTCAAGCTGAGTTACCCGTTAAAGGAACTTTGACGTTGCGGGGAAGTGGCACCTTAGCAATGACAACATCTTCGACTTCGGGATACTTAAGTGTAGAGTTAGGCTGTGAACAACTTCACCCAAGTTATACCCTGGAAGTTGAGTTTCCAGAAATAGACCAACAGTCGTTGTTGTTTGTCATTAGTCTCACGATTTAGTTTAAATCGCCACCGCTAGCACACTACGTCGATCAACGCCAATATATATTAAGAGGATTTTCCTGCTTTTGAAGCTTATCTTATTTTTCAACAGGCGGTCATTAGGGTGTCTACGAGAAGCAGTTATTACAAAGACACAAAGACGCGAGGACACGGAGAGAGTATTTGATAATTTCTCCGCGTTCTGGCGTCTTGTTTTCTCACCGTGTCTCCCCCGATCAATCATTTCATTTTTTATTTGACACAGTAGTAAGGTAGGCAATTACGTCTCCGGTATTGTGTCCGTTGCATCTACATCATTGCTTCCTTTAAACTCAAATGTTTAACTTATCCAGAATAAATCGGTTTTGGCCTCTGCCTGTAGGTAATTTCTGGCGGCGAAATCCGCACGGGTCGCGTTTGATAGAAGTGGAAGATTCAATTTTCTTGCGGGTGCTGGTGCTAGCGTTGGTTATTTTGGGAATTGTGGCGACAGATATCGCCGCCCAGACTTCATTCAGTTTTTGGGCGTTACCCCTGAGTGCAATAGGTGCGATTTGGAGTTATTATCGTCGCCGCGATGCTAATGTTGCAGTTAAATTCTGCATCGCCATCGGAATGTTAGTAGCACTGGGTGCTTTGTTTGGGCGGGTAGTGGGGGAGTTGAATGATACGCGGTTGAGTTTGGCAGAGTTATTAATTCAACTACAGGTGTTACACAGCTTTGATACACCCCGCCGCAAAGATTTGGGCTATTCGATTGTTATAGGAGTGATTTTATTAGGTGTGGCGGCAACCCTAAGTCAGACTTTAGCATTTGCACCTGTGTTGCTGTTATTTTTAGCGATCGCTCTCCCAACTTTAGTATTAGATTATCGCTCACGTTTGGGTTTGCAGCCATTAAAAACTCAAAAAGAAAAATCCCATCAGAAGAATTCCTCAACTCTTAATTTTAAATTTTTAATTCTGAATTTTTTACTAATTGTCGGTCTGGGGCTGGCAATTTTTGCTATTTTACCCCGATTCCCTGGCTATCAATTACGGAATTTTCCGGTAAGTTCTGCAATTCAAGTAAAAGGTAATTTTACAGGACGTAGTATCATTAATCCTGGTTATGTCCGCCAAGGTAAAGGTAGTAATCAAGGTAGTGGTACGGGGCAAAACCAAACTGGTCAACCCGGAAAAGTAGATAATGACTTTTATTACGGTTTTAATAGCCAAATTAACCAAAATCTGCGCGGTGAGATGAAACCCAAGGTTGTAATGCGGGTGCGATCGCAAGCTGAGGGTTTTTGGCGAGTACTAGGATTTGACCGTTATACAGGTAAGGGATGGGAGGTTTCCCGGAATGAAGATGTTACGACTGTCAGGCGATCGCCTTGGTCTTACCAAATTTTTCTTTATCCATCTGTGCTTACTGGTAAAACCCAAGAGGTAGTCCAAACTTATACAATGGTGTCGGATTTGCCTAACCTAATTCCAGCGATGACTTATCCCAAGGAAGTTTACTTTCCGACACCATTGATCGCTGTTGATCAAGAAGATGGATTGCGATCGCCTGTGGAATTATCAGAAGGACTCACCTACACAGTAATTTCCGCAGTACCATACCGCGATCGCACTTTATTAGGTAAAGCTTCTACTAATTATCCAAAACATATTAAAAAGTATTATCTACAAATCCCTCCCGAAATTGCCGAAAAAGTCCGGCAACAGACTGAAGAAATTCTCGCTAACTACAATCAAGACGGAGTTACAAAGTTTTCTAAAAGCCTCGATTCACCCTATGAAAAGGCTCTCTACTTAGCTCAATACCTGAAGCAACACTACTCTGTTCCCCAAAATCCCTTTGGATTGCCTTATTTGAATGAAAAAGAAGACTTGGTAGAAACTTTTTTGTTTAAGCAAAAAGGAGGCTATCCAGATCATTTCTCTACAGTTCTGACGGTGATGTTGCGTTCCATTGGCATTCCAGCGCGGTTAGTGGCGGGGTTTAGTGCCGGAGAATTTAATCCATTTACAGGGCTGTATGTTGTCCGTAATACTGACGCTTATGCGATGACGGAAGTGTATTTTCCTAAATATGGTTGGTTTGCCTTTGACCCCATTCCTAATCATCCCCTGATACCACCATCTGTTGAAGACACTCACAGTTTTAGTGTGTTGCGCCAGTTGTGGCACTGGGTTGCTGGATGGTTGCCCTCTCCGGTGACAGGTTTGTTAAATAATGTATTTGAGACAATATTGAGTTGGATAATTAGAGCGATCGCTTGGTTTTTAGCTTTATTCTCTCAAGGTTGGTTTGGCGTATTAACTGGCTTAATCTTGGCAACTATAGCAGCTTTCTGGGGTTGGCTGGGTTGGGGTCAGTGGCGAGAGTGGCGCAACCGTCGATGGTTAAAGAAATTGCCAGCAATGGAAAGCCTTTATCAACAAATGCTGCAATGGACAACCCAAAAAGGTTTAGGCAAACATCCAGCCCAAACCCCCTTAGAGTATGCCACAGTCTCATACCAGCATCATGCCCTAGCAACTGCTGAGGTAATTGATGAGATTAGCCAAGCCTATGTTAGTTGGCGTTATGGTGGTCATACGCCTAACTTGAAGCGATTGCGAGAAATCTGGCAAGAACTGAAAAAGGGGACTAAGTAATTCAAGACTTCGCATAAATTACTGCCGTTGCTGAATCTAGGGATGAATCTTGTGGGGTGGGTATCTTACCTGCCCCAAAATACAATGGACGGGCGAGACGCCCATCCCACAAAACCCCCGCTCGATTCTCAAAGACCGCGCCACTGCTGATAATCATGAGAATGGGCGAGGTGCAGCCATCGAAGCATTAGCCAGCAATTTCAAAGAAGACCCGGACATGCGCTCGATTCTCAAAGACCGTGCCACTGCTGATAATCATGAGGATGTGCAACGTGCGGTCAAATTAAATATAAAACCTCACCCTGCCTCCGGCTTCCCTCTCCTTAATAAGGAGAGGGATTGAGGGTGAGGTTTGATCTTATATTTAATTACGCCTACCTACTTATCGCACTTTGATTGAGTTTAAAGTTACTAGGACTTATGCACACTCTACGAATTCTTCTCTACAAGACGCTGCGCGTTGGCAGAAGCCTGTTGTAGAGATGGCGGTTCGGATAAATTAAGCTTCTTGTAACCCACGGAGGTGGGTTTTGTCTGTGTAGTTGTGGTTTCTAACCGCCCTTTCAACTTTTAACTGGGTGGGCGATACCCACCCCAAATTGTTATCCCATCACCTCAGCAGTCTTCTTCTTATCCAACTTAAGAATCAACACACCCAAAGGTGGCAAACACAAATCTAGCGAATAGGGATGACTGTGCAAAGACCAATCATCCGCCCACTTACCACCTAAGTTGCCCATATTACTGCCGCCATAGGGTCGCGCATCACTATTGAATAACTCGGTATAAAATCCCTTTTGTGGTACACCAATGCGGTAGTGTGAATGGGGTTGCGGTGTAAAATTGCAAACCACGATCGCAAAATCATCAGAATCCTTGTCACGACGGATGAAGGAAACTACACTATGGCGATTATCGCTACAGTCAATCCACTCAAACCCTGCTTGGGCAAAATCCTGGGTGTACAAAACTGGTTCAGAACGGTAGAGATGGTTCAAATCCTGGAAAAACCTTTTTAACCGTTGGTGGGCTTCATGCTGCAATAAATCCCACTGTAAATCTGTCCAATCATTCCATTCACTCCACTGCCCAAACTCCATGCTCATAAACATGGTTTTCTTGCCTGGGTGAGCAAACATATAGCTAAATAAACAACGCACATTCGCTAACTTCTGCCATGTATCCCCCGGCATTTTACCGATGATATTGCTCTTACCATGCACCACTTCATCGTGGGATAGAGCTAGCATGAAGTTCTCGCTGTGGTTGTACCACATACTAAAGGTGATATTGTTTTGGTGGAACTGACGGAACCAAGGGTCCATGCTGAAGTAATCCAGCATATCGTGCATCCACCCCATATCCCACTTCAAGTTAAAGCCCAGCCCGCCTGTATAGGTAGGCCAAGATACCATTGGCCAGGAAGTAGATTCTTCCGCAATTGAGAGAATACCGGGGAAATAGCTAAAGATAATGTGATTTACCTGACGCAGAAAATCTGCTGCTTCGAGGTTTTCTCTGCCGCCGTACTTGTTGGGCAGCCATTCTCCAGGTTCGCGGCAATAGTCGTTATAGAGCATCGAGGCAACAGCATCGACACGAATCCCGTCAATGTGGTACTTGTCAAACCAGAAGAGGGCATTTGCTGCTAAGAAATTACTAACTTCATGGCGACCGTAGTTGAACACCAAAGTACCCCATCCTTTGTGTTCGCCCTTGCGGGGGTCAGAGTGTTCGTAGAGGTGGCTACCATCAAAGAAAGCTAAACCATGTCCATCCTTGGGGAAGTGACCGGGAACCCAATCTACAATTACCCCTAGATCATTTTGGTGACATTTGTCAACAAAATACATGAAATCTTCCGGGCTGCCAAAACGGGAGGTGGGGGCATAGTATCCAGTTACTTGATAACCCCAAGAACCATCAAAGGGATGCTCCGCAATCGGCAGCAATTCTAGATGGGTGTATCCTAATTCTTTAACATAGGGAATAAGTCGGTCAGCTAATTCCCGGTAGGTAAGGAAGCGTGCGCCTGGCTTCAGTTCGGAAACGATAACTACAGGTTCAGTTTCACCATTGGGGAGTTTCGCTGGTTCGGCACTCGAAGCGTGTAACCAAGAGCCTAAATGGACTTCATAGACTGAGACGGGCTGAGTCAGGGGATCAGAGCGACGCCGCTTTTGCATCCAATCTTCATCAGCCCAACTATAAGTATTTAAATCAGTGACAATAGATGCCGTTTTCGGGCGGGGTTCCTGCTGGAAACCGTAGGGATCGGATTTTTCGTAAATGTGTCCTTCAAAATTTTTGATTTCATATTTGTAATGCTCTCCCACACCGATTTCAGGAATAAATAATTCCCAAACCCCGGTGCGGCCTTTACGCATCTGGTTTTTACGCCCATCCCAGAGGTTGAAATCTGCCAACAATGAAACATTACGAGCGTTGGGTGCCCAAACAGCAAAATAAACGCCCTTAACTCCGTCTATTTCCGTAGGGTGCGCTCCCAGTTTTTCGTATATCCGGTGATGGTTCCCTTCTTTAAATAAATGCAAGTCAAAGTCTGTCAAGTGGGGAGAACGGAAAGCGTAAGGGTCATAAATGACACGCTCATGTTCACCCTCTTTAATCCGTAACTGGTAGTTTGCTAGTTCTGCGGTTTCAATGGTGCATTCAAAAAACTGGGGATGATGCACTGTTTGCATCGGGTATTCTTTGCGTTGTTCAGGAAGAACCACCCATGCGGCACTTGCATTTGGTAGATAGGCTCGCACAGCCCAGACAGTTTTGCCATCTTGTTCTATGGGATGAGAACCTAGTATTTCAAAGGGATCGTTATGCTGATTCCAAACGATGCTGTTAACCTGTTCAGGGGCGATCGTGGTCATGGACATGAAGCTACCTAAGTGAAATAACGTGATTGACTAAATCTACTTATTTAATATCTATATATATTCTTTACATTTATTTGCAATTTTGTCGTCACCGTTATCCTACCTCAGAATGGGGCATTGGGGAGTGGGGGGTGGGGAAGATGGGATAAAGCTCTTGACATTTGACCCTTGAGTAATTATCAAAAATTTAAAAATGGGAAAAACTGAAATAATGTTTTACGTAAGCGAAGCAAGAAAATCTGTTCCCGAATTTTCGGATCTAGTTTTGGTGGCGGTGCTTCTTGCAACTGCGCTTGTAATTGGATATATTCGGCAGCTGTGAGGAATTTTCCATCAATAGGCGATCGCGCTTCTATGATAATTTTAGTGCGTAATATTTCTTCTGGTGTATCTTCTGCTGGCGGTAAAGCTACTACTGCTGATCCCCAATAGCTACTTAAGAGAATTAACGTAGTAGTAATCACAATTAAGCACAGTAATTGTATATTCTTTCTCGCTTTAACTCTCCCCATCTGCCCAACTGCTTTCACAACGCCGGATGAAAATCTGTTTTTCTCATTCCCTATGCCCAAAGTTACAAATTCTCCTAATAAAAATCTGGCAATATCAAGGGACATTACCAGGTCTCTCCTGATCCGGAATAGACTATAGGGAATGCTCAAGAGCAATTGCCAGCGATCGCAATGAATTGTTTTATCCTCTGAAAACTCAGGAATTTAAGCTATTCCAAATACCAAACCAGAGAAGTGCCTTGCCCACAAAATGGTTTAGATTTATATAACTCAACTCCCTTGGACTTGGAACAAGGTTCGGTCAGGCGAGAATTTCAGGCGGACACTTGGTTGAGGACGTAACCCTGATCACCAGTGTCCTCTACTTGCTGCCCTACTTAGCTGAGATTTCAGCAAACTCTAGGCTCTGAGCCACCAAGAGATAGAAAGATCCAGGTTTATTACGTTAACCTAATTAATTCTAGCTATGTGGTGACGAGCGTTGTTACTAAGCTCTTTTGGGCATCATTCAAACTAAAGCTGAGGATGCCTTATTTAGGAGTAACTGTGGGAGTAGTAGCGGGAGTAGGTGCTGTAGTAGCGGCAGGGCTAGACCCCGTAGGAGGTGCATCAGTTGGTTCACCTGTAGCAGCAGGAGTACTAGTGGTACCAGCACCAGCACCATCACCACCACCATCGCAGGCTCCGAGAATTGCAGCCAGACTTAACATTAAAGCCAAACCAAAGATTTTTGTTTTCATAACTCCTCTTTCACCAATTGTGGCTAGTACAATTTTTCGCCTGTTGAATACGATACCGTATTTATTGCTTTTTTTTAAGGCTGCGAGATTACATAATTAAAAAAACAATCCTTTGGTGTATTCTTTTTGGGATTACATCTCATACAGCCATCTGATTAGTTTCTCTTAACTCAGGAGCAAAACGGAAATTACTAAGTTTTCTAGTAATCCGAGTTATCATAGCAAAAAATTTTATTTTTTTCACAGAGTCTTGCATTTTGCTGCCCTGTGAAGCCATACTTTAGGGGCGATAGCTAAAGGGGAAGCTGTCCAGTTGCTAATCGCTGATTGCAAACATTGCAATATTTAGAGGATGCAAACATTGGTACAGTTACCTATCATAACAGTTAAAAGGGTGTAGTCTGTTATCTGTGCTTGTTGCAGAGAAGATATTTTAACCTCAGCAAAAACAGACAATCAAGATAGTCAATCTAAAGTACAGTATTTCCCATCTAAAAAAAATTATGGTAGTTGCTCGTAAATCTGCTGTTTCTACAAGGGGTAATTGGTTCCGGCAAAATTCTATCCTTTCTTTAGGGAGGCGACGCTCTGCACGTATGGAGTCAACAGCAGGGAGCGCTTCTACACCAGTATCCTCTCAAAGACAACAGCGTTCCTCGAAAAATCTCGCGCTTTCTCCCACAAATGAGGCAGTTATGCCCAAATCGGTGAAAGAGTTGGGTAGACGACAAGTGCCAAATCTTAATGAGCAGTCGAGTGGGAACCTTCCCACAATGCCTAATTCGGCAGCTGCACCTTTGTGGTTGCTGCGCTTGTACAGCTTTCATGGTTATTCAACAGTTTTGGCGTTTTTGTTAGTAGCATCGACACTTGCTGTTTATGGCTGGACGGTATATTCCCAACAGCTTTGGAGTCAGTCATATCGCAGACTGCAAGGTCTCCAACGTCATGAGCAGTTGCTAATGACAACCAACGCGACGTTGACAAATAAAATGGCTCAGGAAGCAGAACAACCAACAGCAGGGCTGGTATCACCGACTCCTCAAGGGATGATTTTTTTGCCTCCAGCATCTCATAGTTTTAAACCGGCATCGTCTAACACAACGCCAAATTCTCAAACGCAACAGCAAAGACTCTCGCCATTAGGATACTAATCTAATTCGTAATTCGTAATGACGCTCGTTCGCTCTTAGCGTCTCCCCTTCTCCCAAAGGGAGAGGCTAGCGCCTTCTCTACGAGACGCTCCGCGAACGCGGAGCGTCTCGTAGAGAAGGGAGAAGACTCGCTAACGCTGCGCTAACGTAATTCGTAATTGAGAAAGTCAGATTTGCAGCAATTTTCAGGTAATTAAACCATACTGTAGAGCAACAGATGTGCATTGGTGTGAAGTTAACGTGAAAGTTAGTAAGCAAGAATGTTTTGACACATTACCTCGTTTATCTTGTTCCCAGTGTCCGACTGGGAATGCCCCTGATTGAGGCTTTGCCTATTAACTTGGGGCTCTAGCGCAATGAGCAGCATTTCCAGCCAGAACGAGTTTTTAAAATGGTTTTGGCTGAAGTCTGACACTAATCACATCTGTGCGCCCCTAGCGAAGATTATGGTTCAAATACATGAAAAAGGCTGTAATCTGAGTTTCTAACTCTTAAATCTGTAGCTTTATTTTGGAGAATTGGTAAAAGGCTAAGAGTCATTAGTCATTTGTCATTAGGACTCCGACTTGTAGCAAATGACAAATGACAAATGACAAAGGACGAACCCAATGCAGAAGTCACCAAGCAGAACAAAATTCAGAAAGTTTCGGAATCCAGGATTCACAAGGGGACAAAAAGGTTATAAGCGAGGGTTTTTGGGAAAATTAGCCTCTAATATCCAAGACAAAACATTCAACACTAAGTCTCGACTGTTCATAGTCTGGGGCGTATTAATGGCATCAGGGTTGGGGTTGGGTGTGAAATTGTATAACCTCCAAATTGTCAAGGGGATAAAGTTAACAGAGCAGGCACGAAACCAGCAAATGGTAAGTTTGCGACCTTTTATGCCCCGTCGCCCGGTGTTAGATCGCAATAGTAATCTGTTGGCAATTGACCGTCCTGTATACACTTTGTACGCTCATCCCAAGCTGTTTGATAAGTCTAATGAAGATATGGCAGAGCGATTGGCGCCAATTTTGGCAAAAGAACCTGCGGAATTGGTGAAAACTTTTCAAAGCAAAAAAAGCGGAATTATACTTGCCCCTGCCCTACCGCAAGAAATTATCGATCATGTCATCTCTTTGCGCTTAAATGGCTTGGAGTGGATTCAAAAATACTCCCGATATTACCCGTCAGATGATTTGGTTGCTGACGTGGTGGGCTATGTGAATGTTGACCGCCGTGGTCAAGCAGGTGTGGAATACTCTCAAGAGAAGTTGCTAGAACGTCCTGTGCAAACGGTGCGGCTCAGTCGGTCGGGTAATGGGTCTGTGATGCCTGATCATGCCCCTGAAGGTTTTTTGCATTTTGATGATTTGCGACTGCAATTAACTATTGATAGCCGTCTGCAACGAATTGCTCGGACTGCGCTTAAACAACAGATGCAGAAGTTTGATGCCAAACGGGGAGCGGTAATTGTAATGGATGCGTTAGATGGTTCCTTACTCGCCCTGGTTTCTGAACCTACCTATAATCCTAATGAATATGCTAAAGCTAATATTTCGCTATTTAAAAACTGGACGGTAGCGGATCTTTATGAACCGGGATCGACTTTTAAACCTTTGAATGTGGCGATCGCTCTGGAAAATGGCGTGATCAAAGCAGATGATATGTTTAATGACTCCGGCTCTATTCAAGTAGCTAATTACACCATTAAAAATGCTGAGAACAATGGTTACGGGCGGATCAACATCGCTCAAATTCTCCAACATTCTAGCAACATTGGCATGGTGCAAATTATCCAACGCTTAAAGCCTTCAATCTACTACAACTGGCTAGAACGCTTGGGGCTAGGACAAAAAGTTGATACAGATTTACCTTTTGAAGTTGGCGGTCGGCTCAAAAGTCAAGAAGAATTTATCGCTTCGCCAATTGAGGCAGCTACTACTTCCTTTGGACAAGGCTTTTCCATGACACCGTTACAGCTAGTGCAAATGCACGGTGCTTTAGCCAATGGCGGTAAGTTGGTAACACCCCATATAGTTCGGGGACTGATTGATAGCAAAGGGCAGATGCATGATTCACCCACGCGCACCATCCCCCGGCAAATTTTCTCTGCCGCAACAGCGCAAAAGGTTGTAGAAATGATGGAAACTGTTGTTACTGAAGGCACGGGCAAAGTGGCACAAATTCCGGGATATCGGATTGCTGGTAAAACTGGTACAGCTCAAAAAGCTAGTCCCTCTGGCGGCTACATCAAGGGTGCGAGAATGACCAGCTTTGTAGCTATTTTGCCCGTGGAATCTCCTCGGTATGTAGTGTTTGCACTGGTAGATGAGCCAAAAGGAGAAAGTGCCTATGGTTCTACTGTCGCTGCGCCAATTGTGAAATCGGTGATCGAAGCGCTGATTCCTCTTGAGGAGATTCCGCCAAGTAAGGCAACAGGGGAAGAGACAGAAGCGCCGTAGGGAGCAGGGGAAGTGGGGGGATAAGGGAGATGAGGGGGATAAGGGAGACAAGGGGAATAACCCATGCCCAATGCCCAATGCCCAATGCCCAATGCCCAATGCCCAATGCCCAATGCCCAATGCCCAATGCCCAATGCCCTGTCTTCCTGTAGACTTAATCTTTACTTTATAACCAGGGAAAGAGGTACACAAAGCTCGTTGTGTGGAATGTTAAGTATTATAGGTGAAACTAATTTCTCACTTTTCTTCCAAAGCTACCGAAGATTCCATGCAAAGCAATTTAGTTATATTTCCTAACGCTGGGGCTGCTAAAAAGAGCAGACAGACAGAAGAAAGAACAATTACCAAGTACGAGCGTGCTGAGGAGCAATTTATAGAACTGCTAGCAATGGAGGATTTGGACAATCAACTGGATGTAGAACCTGCAATAGCCAGTGAGTTTGAACAGACGCTCTCTATGGCAATTCGCGCCGCTTATCATGACGATCGCTCTGATGCAGAGGCTCACCGTTTTCTGCAACGGATACTTTATCGAATTAATCGGCTAAAGCTGTTTTGGTATGACGATTTGCGGCACTATACCAATGAGCGATCGCTTTACTTGTATTCATGTCGTGACAAAATTGAAGCTGCTTGGCAAAAGTGGGAACTGGCACAAATCAATGTGACAGCACTGCAACAATTGGATGTCAAACAAGCTTTAATTGAGCGTGCATCTGCTGATTTAGAACCGCCTTTGTCAAACGATAGCCGATACATCCGTGAGGAAATGACGGAAGTTGGCTATCGCCATTTGCTAGCGATCGCTTCCTTTGATGGCTTAGTTGAAGGTAGTCGTCTTTGCTACGTATTGGGTGGTGCTGCTAATGAAGTGCAGTGTACCCTGGTGCGAGTATTACTAGAAGAATACGGCAATGGTCGTTTATCCCGCAAGCACTCGACATTTTTTGCTCAAATGCTGGCTGAGTTTGGGATGAACACTGAGCCAGAAGGATACTTCGATTTGGTACCTTGGGAAGTCTTGGCTTGCGATAATCATAACTTTCTCACCACTGATCGCAAACGCTATTTTCTACGTTACAGTGGCGCGTTGACATATTTTGAGGTGGGTGGCCCTGCGGCTTACAAAAACTATTTGGCGGCGGCGCAACGACTCTCACTCTCAGAAGCGGCGATGGGTTATTGGGAACTGCACATCAGGGAAGATGAACGCCACGGCCGTTGGATGTTGGATGATGTAGCTTTGCCTTTGGCAGAACGATATCCCGCTCAGGCGTGGGAACTGGTGCTTGGATATGACCAGGAGAAACTAATGGGCGATCGCGCGGCGGGTGCTGTGATGCGATCGATACGTGAAGCAGAACAAGCCGCCTTACTCATCTAAGAAATCTCAAAAATTAGAAATGGCAAATTTTTTCTGGCGTTTCTAATTTGACATTTTTAAATCATTCTATGGCTAATCCACTTACAACCTAATTTCTTTAGTGAGGGCTTCTTTGCTAAAGGAACGGTTATTTATTGCCTTAGGATTAAGGTATGTAAATAACCTTGAATCACATTGATTATACCATACATTTGGAAGTGCAGTCAAATGAAAGACATATTTTTTTGTCCTGAAGAATCTAATTTCTACTCAAACTGCTTAGAAAACTTTGTTATTAGAAATTGTAAAAAGTCTGAGTTGGTTGTAGAATTTGGTTCAGGAGATGGCAGCCCTGTTATTAATTCATTATTGAGAAATAAGTTTGATGGCGTGATACATGGATTTGAATTAAATAGTTCTGCATGGAAAGTTGCAAATTCAACCATCGATGAATATGATCTCACTAATAAATACATAATCCATAATTCATGTTTGTTTAATTCTTCTCAACCAGATGCAGACTATCTTGTAGCCAATCCACCGTATCTCCCCGCACCAGATAATGATATTTATATGCCACTCTTATTTGGGGGCGTAGATGGAGCCACAATTACCAACGAGCTTTTATCGTTAGATTATGAAAATGTCTTGGTTTTAATATCTAGCTTTTCTAATCCAATAAGTACGCTGAATCTTGCAAAACAAAATGGATATTGTGTTTCAAATTTCATGGTGTTACCTTTGCAGTTCGGCTACTATAGCTCTGATCCCAAGGTAAAGAAACACATAGAAAAACTCCGAAGAAATCAGATGGCATTTTATTCTGGCGATTATTATTTTTTAGCTGGGGTTTTATTTAAAAAATGCCAGGATTCTGTAATTGATTTATCTAATCAATTAGCTCAGGTGATGACGAATTTGTGAAGATGGAAAACAACTTACTAGTGCTGTCTTTAGAAACCAGCAAATTTTTATCAATGCCAACCGCCTGGGGATATTTAGCAATATCCCTTAAAAGGCTAAAAACCTAAAGGCGGCACCCGGATTTGAACCGGGGGTGGAGGTTTGCTGCACCTTCTTAGATGTCAAATGGGTTCTATAAGCCGGCATAAAATGCTTTTAGCGAAAGAACGATTTCGTCATAGCAAGAAAAACGATTCAAAGAAATAACGAAATCGTTCTTTACTAAAGGGCGAAAAAACGATATAAATAAATCGCTATAAAGCGAAAGGACGATTTCACGATGACCGTAATTGTGGGTGTCATTTCACAGAAAGGTGGCGTTTCAAAAAGTACGATTGCTCGGTTGATTGCTCGTGAGTATGCTGCTGCTGGCTAGGATGTAAAGATTGCCGACCTAGATATTTCTCAAGGCACAGCCACGGACTGGAAACAGCGCAGGGAAGTAAATGGTATCCAACCAGAAATCGCTGTTGAACAATTCCGCACTGTAGCTCAAGCACTTTAACACGCCTCGGTTTATGACCTCATGGTTATGGACGGGCCACCGCATTCCATGCAAGGCACTCTAGAAATTGCCCGTGCAAGTGATTTAGTAGTCCTGCCGACAGGCTTGTCACTGGATGACCTAAAACCGTCTGTACTTTTGGCGCATGAATTGGTAAACGCCAAAATCCCTACAAATAAAATTATTTTTGTTTTATGTCGAGTCGGCGATCGGGAAAATGAAATTGAGGAAGCCCGCTCCTATATCCATAAGGCTGGTTATGACACAGTGGCTGGCTCAATTCCTGAAAAGACTGCGTATCGTCAGGCAAGTGATAACGGTCGCGCTCTTTCGGAAGTCACGTTTCCTACCTTGAAGCAACGGGCAGAACAAGTAGCACAAGGAATTATTGATCTATTAAGTGAGCAAGAGTCCTAATTATGTCAACTAAACCACCACCACCGCCTCGTATTAAAGAAACAAAAGATAACTTGGAGAAGCCCGAACCAGGGGAAATAAGCAACTTAAATTTTAAAGTACCTGCCGAGTTTAAAAAGGATTTCAAAATTGCGGCAGCTACTTACGGTTGTACCCAAGTTGAGCTATTGCAGCGAATTTTTAAATAGGGGTTGCTGAAAAAGTAATAAAAAAGCAAGATCAGGATTGGTTAGTTATTCAAGCAAGCCCTAAATATAAGTTTTTGTTGTTTTTGATTAGCTAAACTATAACTTTGAATAATATTAGAACCGAAAAAAGGTATTGTTTTCAAAAATAGACATAAAAAAGCACTCTTAGAGCGTGACAGTTGAGTAGAAAGATTCATTACTAAAAAAGTAATAGCAATTGCAGTTTTAGAAGTATAAGACAGTTTCGCCATCACTCTACCCAGGCTAAATCTTCTTTTAGCTTGTCCAAACTTTCCCTCAATAGAATTACGAACTCTTTCATCTTCTAAAGCTTGCTTCTTTTTTTCCTTACTTACATTGGCTGGAGGTCTGCCTAAAGGGTTTCCACTAATTCAAATACCTCGTTCTTTACACCAAGCTCGGTTCTCTCGTGTCCGATAAATTTTATCAACATGAAGGGATTCTGGATAATAACCAGTATAGCTTTTAAAGGAAACTAAAAAGTGCTTTTAAGTCTCCTGATTCGTTAAAATTATCCCAACTAATATGGTCTAAAAATACATATCCCTCAAAGCAACTAGCCGACAATTTTGCCCCAAATTCCACGGCTTTACCAGCTTTACCTCGGACAATGGGACGGATATGTGGTTGAGTTAAACTGACGATACGATCATCAATACTCTATTTTTTATTTTCATACAACCATAGTTGTTGACCATAGACTTCTCCGACTACAAGCAACATCTTATATTGGCTGTTAATTAATTTTTCTAGAGTTGCCCCTGATCTAATTAGCTGGTCAATATGAGATAAGTTTCTTTTGATATATTGAAGTTGTTTTTTTATCGCTTTTCTCCGGTCTTTTTGGGATACACGACGTTTTTTAGCTACTTCTAAATAATCTTTTCTAGCTACCTCTCGATATGTTCTTGGCTTTTTATCTAATTGACCCAATACCTGTTCATAAAGTAGGTCTATAATTTTTTCTGTCTGCTTTCTCGCTTGATTTAGTAGCCCTAAATCTGTTGGATAGCTGATGTCACCTGGCGCACAAGTGGCATCTAATATTAATTTTCCTCGATTTTTTGGTAAAATTTCCTCTTTTTCGGATGATAGCGCAGCCTTAGCGAGTCCGTGAGCGTCTTCTGTTTTTTTTTCACTTGAGAGGATGTTTTCTCTAGCATCTTCTTCACCATTTGTTGATTTATCTTATTGACTAATTCAGCATTGATTCTTTCTCGGAAGTGAACTAGCATTGATGCATCAAATGCAGCGTCATTACTATAAGATGACATCCCTATAAAATACTGTAGATAAGGGTTTTCCTTGATTTGTTCTACTGTTTACCTGTCACTTATGCCTAGTTTCTCTTTAATTATTAATGCACCTAACGCCATCCGAAATGACTTTGCTGGTGCCCCCATCTCTGCGGAGAAAGATAAAGAATATTCCGACTCAAATTCTGTCCAAGGTATTAAATCAGCCATAGTCACCCAACGATTATCTGATGATAACTTTCCCTCAAATGGAAGTTCAAAGCTTGACGCTGGAATTGGAGTTGATTCTTCTTTTCAGTACATAGTTACATCGGATACACACTTGTCTGGGCTGACCACAGTCATGCAAGGATTTTGGGCTATTTTACCTCCTTATCTTGCACTGGAATATACTTCTTTGGTCTGATAATCTAGAGACTGTCACCTTTTCTTTCTTTTTCAGCAACCCCTAAATACTGGGCAGATAATCATGGCTAGTCAAGATTCGTTCTTTAGCGAAAAAACGAAATAACGATTTCTTTATTTCTTCTTTTAGCGACTTCTGATTTTGTGGTTTTCAACACAAGCTATACTGACAAAGCATTACTCTCAGAAACTAAGCTGAATAGTTTTTCTGGGCAATTGAAGATTTAGCAGCGATGGCGCAAGCGCCCACCGTAGGTGATCGCAGATTATTTAGAGGAGTAGGATTTTAGTGGCGCGTGGTCAGAAAAAAGCCGAACCGAAAAATGGTAACGGAGCGAAATTAAATTTTGAACAAACCCTGTGGGCAGCTGCTGATCAATTGCGGGGTGATTTGGATGTAGCCGAATATAAGCACGTCGTCCTTGGGCTAATTTTTCTGAAATATATTTCCGATGCCTTCAGTGAACTTTAAAGTATAGGTAATCAGTAAAGGTTTAGGGAAACACAAGTTTCGATTCAGGTGAATGACCTAAGTAAATGTGAGCAGACGATTTCAGTACAATTTCGGAGTAGATAATTTTTTGCATCTGTAAATTGGGGACTCGATTGGCTAGTGTGCTGTAAGCAGTGATTTCTCCTTCCAGGCTAAAGTCAGCATTCGCCACACAGTGGTAATAATCGTGAATTGCTAGGAATGCAAAACCATAAAACGGATTCGGATAAATCTCGCTATCGTAACTCTCAGCCGATACCCATAGATGCTCTTGGGCAATATCCGCACACATTTCGGCAGCCGTGCGATAGCGCATATAATCAGAGAACATCGGATTAATCGGAAGTTGTTGAAACTCGCCCATCAGCCAGTTACAGAGTTCTTGTTGATCTAGGTCTGAGAGTTCGACAGATTCTCCTTCCAGGTAGAGTTTGGCAAGAGTCTCTACTTTGGGTGTCATGGAAATCACCTCTGAGCAAATTACTGATTTGATGCTGTCGAGATATTACTTGCGCCAGTAGTTATTAGCTGCGGCGATCGTGGCAAACTCTGTTGCAACCGTCTGTCCAACGGCAATCAACATCATGGCATCGTTACCATATACGTCTCGCAGTTGGTTGCGTTTATCTTCATCCGGCTGAGTCAGTTTAATAATTAGCCGTGCCATTTTGACTGCCAATTGTCGTCCTGCTTCTGGTGTCTCAGTCAACAGTGAGTTATTAGGAACCAATGTAATTTCGGGTGGTGTCACAACAGGTGAATTGGTTGAAGCTATTACATTATCCATGTCAAAATCTCCTAAAATAAGGAAAAACAGGCTTTAATGGTCGAGAAACGTAACGTTTTTGTCAACAGATTCACGGCTAATATGCAGATGATTAGCGGAGAAATCAGGATCGGAATAGCCAACGGCTAAACCACAAATAATCAATAATTCCGGTGGGATGTTCAATTCGTTACGGATGATTTCGGGATAACCTGCTAGTGAAACCTCTACGCAAGTGCCAAGTCCGCGAGCAGTTAGGCACAACACCAGCGTTTGTAGATACATCCCCACACTCAAAGCATCCGCAACGCCAAGGTCTTGATGCATACAAACAATACCAACCACTGGTGCGTCAAAAAATTCGTAATTGCGAAGAACGGCTTGTGTTCTATTCGCTTTATCGTCACGAGCAATGCCCATTGATCCGTAGACTTACACACCTAGTTCCTGGCGGTAATGCTGGAAGGCTTCTGGAAGTGGTGGGATGTTAGGCAGTTGTTGGTTGGCTTGGTTTAGCAAAGCCTCTTGGAGGCGATCGCGACGGACACCAACAGCAAATACCATCCGCCACGGCTGGATGTTTGAATTTGACGGCGCACACTGGGCTAAAGTGAGAGCTTCATCGAGCAAATTTCGCGGCACTGGTTGAGATAAGAATTTGCGTGTTGAGTACCGGTCTTGAATAGTTTGGTCGAGATCGAACATATTCAATCAACCTTGATGAGAAATAAATGTGAACTCAAATACTCATCTAGCAGCCTCAGAAGACTCCCGCCACACCGAGGAGTAGTTTACAAAACTTGTTCTTGGTGAGTCGCCGTTTTCAATGCCACTATACCAACCCAACAGCCAAATCCATTCACAATTAATATCAAGATGGCTGTAACTTGGAATAGCATTCCCCAACCTGCAAAGGCAACTTGAGAAACATGATCCGGACTAATTACAAGCAAATGATTGTAGATTGCAAAAAGGAGCGATCCTGCCATTGAACCCAGCAACAACCAGCTACCGAGGCGGTAAAACTGTGTCCAAAGTAAAACGGCGGCAATGATGGGAATTAGAAAAATCACAATCCCCACAAACGAACTCTGAAGCACAGAGAGGGCAACTGGGATTTCTATATGTGCTAAACCATGTAATGCATTAGCGATCGCATGAAGAATCACGATCGCTGTTCCATATTGAGCAATCTTCATTTTTCTTCTACCTCAAATTTTTAACTGGCATGAAGAATCGTCACTTGCTAACTTCTAAATTGTCCGGTCATTGAGCGAGTCAGTTGGCAATTACTTTCTGTCCTTGCTTTGAAAAGCTACCTGCTGTTTTAATTAAAGCAGCTGCTTTTTCGCCAATCATCATAGTGGCCGCGTTCGTATGTCCCGTAATTACAGTTGGCATGATTGAAGCATCGACGACACGCAACCCCTGAACTCCATGTACCCGTAGTTCGGGGTCTACAACTGCCATAGAGTCAGTTCCCATTTTGCAGGTGCCGATTGGGTGAAACACCGTACCGCAAACGTTGCGGATATAAGCTTCGAGTGCTGCATCACTAGTCACGTCGGCACCAGGAGCAACTTCCCGACCTCGAAACGGATCGAAGGCACTGGTATGAAACAATTGGCGCATTAATTTAATTCCGTCAATTAGCTTTTTCACATCGGATTGACTTTGCAGATAGTTCAATCGAATCATTGGTGCATCTTTGGCATCCGGCGAACGCAAACTTACACTGCCAATATTTTGGGGATGAGTCAAAACGACCAGACCCGTGAAGCCTAAACCAGAGTTGGCATAGCCAGGAGGTGCCCACAGAATCGGGCCGAAGACCAGTTCTAAATCCGGTGCAGCTTCCAAATTACCTTCACTATGCAAAAACAATACAGCTTCGGCGATGCCATTGCTGGTAATTGCCGTGTGTAAATCACCAGTTGCTTCGTATGGAAAAGGAACAACAATGTGGTCTTGTAGATTTTGACCGACACCAGGCAAATCAACGACAACAGAAATCCCCATTGCTTGTAATTGTGCTGCATCCCCAATGCCAGAAAGCATCAGCAACTTGGGCGAATCGAATGCACCTGCACTAAGAATCACTTCCCGATCGACCCTGGTCTGGTGCAGTATTCCTTTGTGCAGATATTCTGCTCCAACGGCGCGAGTTCCTTCAAATAACAACCGAGTTACCCATGCTCCAGTCATCACAGTCAAATTGGGGCGATCGAGAATGGGCAGCAGGAAAGCAGCCGCAGCACTATGCCGTTTCCCATCTTTGACCGTCAATTGAAATGGCCCTACTCCTTCCTGCTGGATGCCATTGAAATCAGGATTGTAGTCATAACCCAGCGTTATTGCTGCCTCTACAAATTGTTGGGATATTGTGGTAGGAGCAATCAGATCGGTGACACTCAACTCGCCATCTACACCGTGGTATTCGGAGGCACCGCGTTGCTGATGCTCAAATTTCTTGAAATAGGGCAATACATCCTGATAACTCCAACCGGGATTCCCCAGTGACTGCCAGCGATCGTAATCGTGATGATTGCCTCGGACATACAGCAGGAAATTGATTGAACTGCTGCCTCCCAAGACTTTGCCACGAGGACAAAAGATTTTGCGATTGTCGAGATACGGCTCTGGTTCAGAGAAGTAACCCCAGTCCACCTCAGTGCCAAGTAGAGTTGTGCAGTCTAACGGAATTTGAATCTCTGGTTTTGTATCTGGATTACCTGCTTCGAGTAACAGTACGCTGGTTTCTGGGTCTTCGGTCAGGCGGTTAGCGACAACACAGCCTGCCGAACCTGCACCAATCACAATGTAGTCATACTGAGTCATGATTCTTTCTGCTTGTTGATTGTATGTTGCAGTTTGCTTGTTTATAAAATTGCTAACTGGCATAAGCCACAGTAGCTCCAACCAGCCACTCCAGCGATCGCGGCTGAAAATTGAGTTCGCGTTTTGCCTTAGCATTGGATGCGCCCTGCATCTGAGTACCGTAGTAGACGGCATCCGCACCACCTACTTTTAGTGCCTCTGCAACTGATATCTGCGGTGGCGGTGGAGCATTGAGCCAACGGGCATAGGCAGAAAGCCACTCGCGCACTTCTAAGGGGCGATCGTCGGTAATTAGATAAATACCAGGATTGCCTTGTTCTGCTGCCGCAACTGTAGCGATCGCTGCATCTTCAATATGTAACCACGACCATACGCCTTCTCCATTCCCCACGATTGGGAACTGTTGCTGGCGCACCTGGTTAGCAACGTCACCATCGGCAGCAAACCAAGTGCCAGACCCGTATAAAAAGCCATAACGCAGAGCAATTCCTTCTATGTTCGGCGTTTCCAGGAGACGACGTTCAATCTCAGTCACTGTGTGTGCATCTGCTGCAACTGCGGGCGAAGCATCAAAAGCTAAGGGAGTTTCTTCGTTTGCCAATCCCGTCCCAGGAACTCCCCAGAATGCGATCGACTGTCTCAAGTAACGACGCACGCCTGCTGCTTGCGCTGCTGTCAGTACATTAGCACCCCCTTCTCTACGAATACGAGTGTTTAGTGCTGCTGCTGCACTCATTGACTCACCAGTGTAGGTTTTGGGTAGTGCGGTGAGTTGTTCGATTACCACTTCCGGTTGAGTGCGAACTAGAGCCGCTTTGACAGCATCAGCATCAAATACATCTGCGAGCGCAGGTTCCACGCCTTGTTCGGCTAAAGTTTGCGCGTTTTCTGAAGAATGGGTCAATGCAACTACATCGTGACCTTTGGCAACCAATTGCGCGATTAGTGGACGACCGATTACTCCCGTTGCGCCTGCCACAAAAATCTTCATTGTTGACTCCTCGAATAATATATATACAGATCCCAACTGCCTGGTGTCATCCATAATCCGTGGATGAGAACAATTGTTTTTCTTATTTGATTCATGGTTTAAATCCTTTTTCTGCGGATATGTTGCGAGCAATTATTCAAGCGAGAATGAGCGGAATGCCGATGACAAAACACTTCAGACGTGTTGATTAAAGTGGAGTCAAGGTATTGTAAATTACTACTCATCAGTTCATCTCCTAGCTCAACGTCAAGAGTTCAATTGATTCAACTAAGTGTTTTGAAGTTCGCTCTCGTTCAGTAGTTTGTCTGTGTCCCAAGCATCTCGATAGCGAATACCGTTGATAAATAAAGCTGGCGCACTGTTAACTCCGCTTTGGATGCCGCCTTGAATATCTTGAGTAACCCGTTTAGCATGAACATGGTCTGTCATATCCCGCAGGAATCGGTCGATATCAAGCTGTATTTCATAGGCATACTGTAGAAGATGTCCATTATCAAGTGCGGATTGATTCGCAAATAAGATATTGTGCATTTGCCAAAACTTATTTTGTGCGGCGGCGGCTTCTACCGCTTCTGCTGCCTTTTGTGCTTGAGGATGTAAGTGTGTACGGGGGAAATGGCGAAATACAAAGCACAATGGCATCTGTTGCTGAATCTCTTGAATCATCCTGTTAACCTCACCACAGGAAAGACATTGATAGTCACCGTATTCAACTAATATGACTGATGCATCGATTCCTCCTTGGGTATGGTCGTGTTCTGAAACTGGTATGAGCAGCCGTTCACCATCGCTTGTCTGACTCATCATTTTTTTATGCGGTCTGTGCATAGCATCTTGGCGATGAAAATGCTGGAAAGAACAATAATAAATTAGGTGCTGCTGATTAATAGGATGATTTTTCTCACGCAAAGAGGAAGAGTTTTAAATGTTGAAATAAATAATTTCATCTAATTTCATCCCGCAATTATGCAACGCCAGAAATGCAATATCGTTTCTTGGTTCTGAGAATATGAAAATTGCCCCCACTTTGTCACATCCCCTGCGAGAAGTTTTTACACTAGTAATAGGGGTAGGAATTAACTTACTCTTAAGTCCAGAAATAACCTATCCTCAAGAGCAGGTGATAACTCTAGGACTAAGTTTTTAAAGTGTAATAATACCGCGCTTGAGAGCAACAATCATTGCTTGAGTGCGATCGCTCACTCCCAATTTGCTCAAAATATTTTTCACATGAAATTTGACTGTTCCCTCAGCGATCGCTAAAACCGTGCTAATCTCTAAGTTACTCTTGCCCGTTGCCATTAGGCGTAGCACTTCCAACTCACGCTCACTTAGTTCTGGACTCTGTAGCCGTTCTGCCAGTTTTGCGCCTACTGCTGGGGGGATATAATGTTTACCGTTGTGAACTGCCCGAATTGCTGTCAGTAGTTCATCTGGCTCTGCATCTTTTAAAACATAGCCCTTCGCACCTGCGCGCAATCCCCGATAGATGTCTTCGTCGCTGTCGTAAGTTGTCAGCACGATGATTCGAGCGTCGTTAAACTCACCACAGATAGTAGCGATCGCTCCAACACCGTCCATCTCTGGCATCCGCAAATCCATCAATGTGACATCGGGTTGACGTTGGCGGAACAATTCTACGGCTTCGTACCCGTTGCAGGCTTGCCCAACTACGGTCATATCCGATTTATAATCGAGTACGGCTGCTAGACCTTCGCGCATAAACGGATGATCGTCGCTGATCAAGATGCGGATAACAGAGGAGTCAGGTGTCGAAGGGTGTCTCATGGCATTTTCTACCCTCACTGGAATTTCTGTCCCTTGTCCCTTTATCTCACGCAAAGGCGCAAAAACGCAAAGGAAGAACTATACCATTTGTACCCTCACTGTGATTTCTGTCCCTTGTCCAATGTGACTCACAATCGTCAATTCTGCCCCAATCCGTTGGGCGCGTTCGGTTATTCCAAGTAAGCCAAAGCCCCGACCGATAGACAGACTGCTGCTTTCAAAGCCTTGTCCATTGTCTTTGATTTGCAAGATGAAATGTGTTAGCTCATACCGCAAGTCAACACTAATGTTGCTTGCCTTGGCATACTTAAATGCATTGGTTAACGCTTCTTGCCCGATGCGAAGTAAATTAGTTTCTACCTCTTTCGGCAGAGTATATGGTTCATCAATCACTTCGCAGACGACCTTTACTGAGGTGAGAGAAAACATCTGCATAGCGAGACGATTGAGTGCGCTGTATAAATCCCCTTCTTCTAGGATCTGTGGGCGGAGTGCTTCTACCGAGCGACGGGCATCCGACAGCCCAGAACGTGCCAAGATCCGCCCCGTTTTTAGGTGTGACTGGGCGGCATCTGGATCGAGGGTGAGGCGCTGGGAGGCAGCATCTAAGTGAACGATGATACTAGTAAAAGCTTGGGCTAATGTATCATGAATTTCTCTCGCCATACGGTTGCGCTCTTGTAGAATTGACGATTCTTCAGCGCGTTGGCGTTTGCGGAGGGCTGTGTTGTGCTGTTCGGTAATGTCGGCAACCAAACCATAGTATCCTCTCACTTGACCGTGGCGATCAAAATCGGGGATATAGGTAGCACTGATATGCTTTTTGCTAGACGAATAGGAAAGTTCTGCCTCATAGGTTGTGATCTGTCCCCCCAGCGCTTGCTTGACATACGGTTCAACAACTTGATAAGCTGCTTCTCCCAAAATTTCGCGCTTATGCTTGCCAATAATTTCATCTCGACTACACCTAAACCAATCCTCACAGGTCTGGTTGACAAACCGATAACACTGATTAGCGTCTGTATAAAAGATACATACAGGTAGAGCATCGGTAATCAGACGTAACTCCTGTTCTCTCTCGCGCAGTGTGCCTTCGCTTTGCTGTAAAGCTGCTGTTCTTTCTACTACCTGTTGTTCTAAGGTGCGGTTGTAATTGGCTAACAGTTGCTCTGCTTGTTTGCGCTTGGTGATGTCTTGAAAAGCTGCGATCGCATAAATCACCTTGCCCTGTTCGTCAAAAATGGGTGTCCCCCAACCTTCAACCGGGATGATTGCATTGTTTTGGCGAATTTCTAAATCGTCAATTCTTGTGCGATCGCCTTTCAACGCCCGCATCACTGGAAGGTTTTCAATGGGATATGGTCGATCTGTTCCCGCCAGATAAAGTTGATAAATTTCTGCAAGTTGTTCTGGTGTCGCACCAGGAACAATGCCTTTACCTAATAGCTGAATTGCCTGTTGATTGGCATAGTAAGGGCGACCGAGCGTATCCACGACTCCAATTCCTACCGGCACTGCTTCTAAGAATTGAGCCATTTTACTTTCGCTAGCGCAAAGCTTTGAGTAGAGTTTGGCATTTTCAATGGCGATCGCTGCCTGTGTCGATAAAAGATTTAAAACTTGCGTTCGCTCTGGTGTAAATGCCCCAGCCGCTAGTTGATTTTCTAGATACAATACGCCGACGAGCTTACCTTGATTCAGCAGTGGCATACATAAGATTGATTGAGGTTGATGGTGTTGAATGTATAGTTCATTAATAAAATTGCCTTCACGAATCGCATCATTTAAAATGACACATTCATGAGTATGAATAACATAATTAATAATTGATTCGGGTAAATAATTTGCAGTTGGGATAGATTGTAATACTTGCGTAGTATAGAAATTCTCACTATTACTATCATTTATTTGACAAGCAGCTTCAATAAACCATTTTCCTGAATTTTCCAAAATTATAAATCCTGTTTGTGCACCAGCATTTTCAATTAAGATTTTCATCAAGGAGTTGAGTAATTGCTCCAGCTCAATTTCACTAGAAATCGCCTGAGATGCCTTTAGAACTGCCGCTAAATCAAAAGCGATAGGTGAGTTGTTAGAAGTCGTTTTAGAAACTTTGGAAATTGGCGTGTAAGCCACAGTTGATGACTGAGGAAATAGCTGTGGATAGCGAGCTTCTAAAGCTTTGACCTTTGCAATCGCTCCCCAACGCTCATAACAGTAATGAGCTTCTTTCATGTAAGTTTGGGCAAACTTTTCCCGACCTCTGACCAAATAATGTTTTGCAGCCAATTCGTATGCTAACGCCTCTTCTTGGATATATTTATTTTGTCTAGCTCCAAGAATTGCTTGTTCGTAAAATTCTTCTGCTTCAAAAAAGTGACATAAAACTCTTGCAATCTCTGCTTGGAGCAAATGATATTTATGCAAGTGATTCATTGGCGCGTAATCTGCCCATCGCTTTATTTTCTCTTGGCTAACACTAACATTTTTGAGAATTTCCGCCTGTGCTTGATCGCTGCTTTCGGGGTAGGTTGCGAGCTTTGCCAGAGAGTCATAGAGGTAATATAAAGGAAAAAGGGCTGTCCCTCTTGCTTTTAGTAAATGTCTTTGGGCTTTCCTAGCATTTTCAACTGCTTGAGAATACTCAGAAAATAGATAGCAGAGAAAAAGTTTGTTGAAGTTTACTAGAAAAATTACAGCTCCATCTGTTTCATGCTGTGGCAGTCTATTCTCCTCATTGTAAGCTTCGCCAATTAGATGAGTTAGACTGGCCGAACATCCCATCAAATTTAAGACAGACTGCTGAAATATTTGATTCCAGGCGAGTGGTGTTTCCTGTTTGATTTGATGGATTGCTTCACCATAAGTTCTCAACTCGCTTTCAAGTTCCCCGAGTTCTTTTCCGGCAATAAAGGATTGCAGGCAGTAAGTGTGAGCGCAATAGGCGGCAAACTCTAAATCTCCAGTTTCTAACCCACTTTGATAACCCTCTGGTAATTGCTGAGATGTTTCTCTAATATGTTCTTTCCAGTGAATAATGAAGACATATACAATGAAAAATGTTTTAGCTCTGAGTGAATGAGTATTAGACTGTGACAACAGCAAGAGAGCAAGCTGCCCAAATTGGTAGCCTGACTCAATGTTTCCCACCATTCCACAAAGAATTAACCCAAAGTTGGCATAGGCAAAACCAGAGGTAAACGTGTTGCCATACTGAATTGACAAGTTGACCTGTTTCGATGCCAGTAGCGGCATCAAATCAGGAGCAGCTATTTGGGCAGCAATCATAATACTTGATAGGATTCGCATTGCTGCTAACTTGTCCGGCTCGGTCATTGCTGGTAAATACCTTAAGTCCACAATCGGCTTCTCACCCAGAAGTAATGTAATTGTGTCTAATTCCAGCTGAATATCTGGCTTACTTGGCTCTTTGGGAAAACTGATCCTTAGTTGCTGCAAAACTTGTAATGCAGTATTAATTGCTTTCAATGGCTGGCTCTGCGCCATGTGGGTTTGAATTTTGACTTCGTAAATTTTTACGATGTCGAGGATAGTTTTAGCTTCTTGGACAACGATCGCCACCCAATATTCTACTTGCTCAAACTCGCCACACAAATACGCAACTTCTGTTATTTCTATATATAAATCTAATGTCAGTTCATAGTTTGTTTGCCAGCTTGAAGCTGCCAGCAAAACTCTTGCTGTAGCTAAATATTTTTTCGCCATACTATAGGCGATCGCAGTTTTTGCTTTCTGACCTGCCATCAAATTCAATTTGGCAACTTCATTGCGTTCTAATTGGTCGGTAACAAGCTCAAACCCTTGATTCAGATGATCGACAATTTTAAACAGCCTATCTGTTATCCGCTCTAGTGAAGTATTTCCCAGCAGATTCTGACCAATTTGTAAATGAACAATTTGCTTATGCGCTTCATCAATTAAGGCGTAGGCGGCTTGCTGTACGCGATCATGCAAAAACTTATACTCTTGAACTAACAATTCCTCATCTAATTCAGAGAGAGGTTGAATTAATCCTGCTTGGATTGCTACCAGTAAATCCTGAAAAACTGATTTAGGTAATTGCTTACAAATAATCGATAACGTATCTAAATTAAATTCAGCCCCAACACAAGCAGCTAGACGGAGAATTTGCTGTGTTTGTTCTGGTAGTTGCTTCAACTTGCCAAGCATCAACTCTACAACATTATCAGTGATATTTTGAGCTTTAATCTGAGCAATATTCCACTGCCAGCTTAAATTTTCAACATCAAATATCAAAAGATTTTCGCTATACAGCGTCCTCAAAAATTCATTCACAAAGAAAGGATTGCCTTCGGTTTTATGCAACACCAACTCAGCTAAAGAATGAACAGTGTCAGTATTGTGATCTAGCGTCTCGACAATTAACTGACTCAAAGGTTCTAACGTTAAGGGTGTCAGGATAATTTCTTGAAGCACTGCTCCTTGTTTTCGTAATCTCTCCAGCGTTAACATCAACGGATGGGTTGGATTTACTTCATTATTTCGATAAGCTCCAATTAAAAATAGGGATTGGGTTTGCTCATCCAGCAGCATCAACTCAATTAACTTCAGCGTTGCTGAGTCTATCCACTGTAAATCATCTAAAAAGATCGCAAGGGGATGTGACTCTGAACAAAACACCCGCACAAACTGCCCAAAGAT
>NZ_JBALCE010000096.1:0-7420 GCF_036919815.1 Nostoc sp. | reverse complement strand
AAATCGCTGATTACACAGGTTTTACCCCACCCTAACCCTCCCCTTGGAAAGGGGAGGGAACTAGATTTCCAGTCTCCCCCCTTTCCAAGGGGGGATTAAGGGGGGTAATTCGACTTGTGTGTACACCGTAGCCTTTTAGGAGAGAGGTCACAGTGAACGAAAAACGCTATCAAGCTATGCGATCGCAAAACTACATAATTTCGGTAAAATTGGGTAAAGCAATTTTTGTGCTTGTTAAACAAAGGCATCAGCAAACCCATGCAACTGAAACTCAGTGCATCTCAACTTCCCTTCGCCCCTCTGCTGTTAATTGCCCCCTTTTTCCTATGGGGGACGGCAATGGTAGCCATGAAAGGAGTCATACCCCACACCACACCTCTATTCATGGCTGGTGTGCGTTTGATACCAGCAGGGGTGTTAATTCTGATTGCAACAGCATTCATGGGTAAACCCCAGCCCAAAGGTTGGGCTGCATGGCTGTGGATTGCCTTATTTGCTTTAGTAGATGGGACACTGTTTCAAGGCTTTTTGGCAGAGGGATTAGTCAGAACCAGCGCCGGGTTAGGGTCTGTGATGATTGACTCGCAACCCTTAGCTGTTGCCTTGCTGTCGTTGTGGCTATTCCAAGAACACATTGGTTTTTGGGGATGGCTGGGGCTAGGCTTGGGAGTCGCAGGTATTAGTTTAATTGGCTTACCTGATGAGTGGATTTTACATTTTCTTGACTCAGGCGCAAATATTACAATTGGCAACTGGCAAGATTTGTTTGCTAGTGGCGAGTGGTTGATGCTGTTAGCAGCGCTATCAATGGCAGTGGGAACAGTGTTGATTCGTTTTGTCTGCCGCCATGCTGACCCAGTAAGCGCTACGGGATGGCACATGATTTTGGGTGGATTGCCACTATGGGGAATTTCATCAGTTGTGGAATCCCAGCAGTGGGAGAATTTAGGAACATCTGATTTAGTGGCTTTGAGTTATGCTACCGTATTTGGCAGTGCGATCGCCTATGGGTTATTCTTCTACTTTGCCTCTTGTGGCAGTCTCACCAGTCTTAGTTCCCTTACCTTCCTCACACCCGTCTTTGCCCTACTATTCGGCAATCTCTTTCTCTCAGAAGTTCTCAGTCCGTTACAGTGGATAGGTGTTTTCCTGACTTTAATCAGTATCTATCTGATTAACCAACGTGATACTTTAGCAGCGCGAAACGATACAGTTACTGTCGGCGAAATAGCTAATATACCCCAACCAGTTTTAGAAGCATCTGCTCAAAAATTGAACCCCATAACCCTAGCAGTCAGAGAATCGGAACCAGAAATTTTACCTTAACTCGTTAAAGGAAGAACATTCAATGAAAATTGAAAAATGATAGTTAACATTTGGTCATCTAGAAGCTATTGTGGTATCGAAGACTTCAAAAGCACGTTCAGGCTGAAACTTGCAATATGAGGCTACGCCCTTCCTCAATCTTGATATTTATCTGTTTTTCTTGCCTGGGTTTTTACCCAAATCGCGCAAGTACAGCTACACCTAACCTAGCACCTGAAATTTTAGAACTTGCACAAGCCAGTTCGACAATTACTGCTAGTCCGGTTGTTTTGAGTCCCGGTAGTCAAGGGTCAGATGTGCAGAGACTACAAACCCAATTAAAGCAGTTGGGATACTACAGTGGCGTGGTAGATGGACAGTACAACGCCAGTACAGAAATCGCTATAGCTAAATTCCAGAAAGCAAAGGGTTTAAAAGTAGATGGCATTACAGGTCTGGCGACTAGCGGGAAACTGCAAGCAGCAATGGTGGCCAAAAATCAGATTATCACCTCTCCAATTGTCACCTCGCCTGCTGCGACTTCCAACCCAACCGCAAAACCCAAGTCAGCTGAGAGAGGTTTTGTCTGGTGGTTAATATTTGCCATCGGAGTTCTAGGAAGTATTGGCGCACTTGTTTACCTGCTGAGGTGGTTTCGTCAGGTCAAACAAGTACAAAAGTCCGAAATATCAAATATTAAAAGCTTGAGCGAAGCTCAGAAACACCCGATGCTACCACCCTCACCAGAGACTGCAACTATTCTAGAAACAGCTACACCACCATTCGCTACACAATTACTGCTACCAGAAAAAAGTTCCCGCCTTGCTAAACTCAATATCGTTGACGAATTAATTCAAGACTTACGCACTTCTGACCCAACGAGGCGACGCAAGGCTATTTGGGATTTGGGTCAGCAAGGAGATTCGCGGGCAATTCAGCCTATGGTTGACCTGATGATTGATGCTGATTCTCAAGAAAGCAGTTTAATTTTGGCAGCTTTGGCAGAAATTGGTACCCGCACACTCAAACCGATGAACCGAGCTTTAGCAATTTCAATCCAAGATGAAAGTCCCCAAGTGCGGCAAAATGCGATCCGTGACCTGACGCGCGTTTATGATATGATGAGTCAAATGAGTCAGATGTTGCACCATGCGTTAGATGACCCAGATGCCGATGTGCAAGCAACAGCACGATATGCTTTAACTCAGATGAATCGAATGCGCGGCTTGCCGGAACAAGAGAGTCTACCGGAAGATTCGCACAATGATTCACCAGAATAAATAAGTCTAAAAATATTTTAACTGGATTTGGATATTGGTGTTCCGGCCTGCCACTAAAAATGCTGCTTCGCTAAATTTGGGCGCTCTTGTGCGAATTTCGGGGTTGCTGGAAAATCCAAAGCCTTCGCTTGGTATCCCAAAAATATTGCTATTGAGAGTTACGTCATTATTTTGATCGTGGAAGACAGCAACGGCATAACTACCTGCTTTCAAGTTCTCAAAGTTAATCGTTAAGGAAGTGTCAGTAATCTTGGTACACTGCTTTTGTAAGATGCGATCGCGATCGCTAGGAAATCCTTCACTACTTGCAAATATACTGGCACAGACTTGTCCTTCTTTATTCTTCAAGCCATCAATTTCTACGGTGAGTTTGCCGTTAAAATTTGCTTTGGCACTAAATGACCATGCCAGATTTCCCAGAACTGCCAATAGCAGTATACTAACTCTCAATGCCTTTACCATAAAATTTTCACAAGATAAAATAAGTTTTGCTAAAACTAACATCCAAAAACCAGCGTTTATGAAGAATAGGACTTACGCAAAATGACACGCTGTAGTGACAGTTCATGTAGCTTTAGCTGACCGCAGGGTATTGCCCCTAAGAAGAAAATAAGGGTTTCGGCTATTGTTTGCGTAAATCCTAAAGAACACTAAAAAGGCAGCGATCGCAAAAAAATATGGTAGTGAGTCAGAGGCAATCTATACAACATATTCTAACTACCATACAATAACTGTTTTAATTTTTAAATGTTGATAAAAGTAATGGGCTATAGAGATAAACTCAAGACGGGGGTGAAGATAATTTATCTCTGCTAACAAAAATGTGTTCAAAACAACGCAGATTTCCAAATAATATTAATAATTGCAGGTTTAGATGAATTTTAGGATAAAGTTATTTAGAGGATGTTTGGTTTAGATGACTTTTTTGATAAAGTTATTTGGCAATAGCTTGTGCTGTGGCCTTCACGCCATCCATGCCATAACCTATGAACAAATCTACCGTACCCCATCAACAATTAAATACCACTGGGAACTTAGATTCTACCTATTTTAATCCTAACATCTAAACCGTAGTCGTTGTAGATATCCGTGGCGTAGGTACAGCCCGCACTTCTCTACGAGACGCTGCGCGAACGACAAAGCTCAGTGACCATCGTAGACATCACCTGGTAAAACCTCCGGTGTTTTACTTATGCTATCCAGTTTGTACCAAAGGTAACTTTATCCAACCGAGAATTGCTATTTGACGGTTAGTTGCTGTTAGTACAAGCAGCAATGACGCTACTACTAATCCTGATAGAACTATATTGAATAAATTGCGGCGACTAAGGCGATGAATTGCTGTTGATTAGGGTGATGACGGATTCACAAAATAGTATAATGCTCTCTCATACTCCTAAGTGTCTTTGCTTGAATTTGATCTAGCCGACTGCCAAGATGTTTACCTGATAGCATTTCTTCTTTACGAAACGCTACGCAAACATTTTGAATTACTTATCTGCCGTTGTAGCTGAATCTAAATGTACATTCGAGAATCAACTTTTGATTTACTAGCGAATAGGGCTGAATTTCTAGAGCAGCTTTAAAAGCTCGGATTCCTTCACCATACTCTCCTAGTGCCGCATAACACAAGCCCATACCGTGAAGCGCTCCAAAATGTATTGGATTTATCTGCACAACCATCTGACAATCGGCCAAAGATTTTTGATAATCACCAATACTGTAATAGAGGAAAGCACGGCGATTCCAGGCTTCGGCAAAATCTGGCTGGTCTTTGATTAGTGCCGTCAGCGCTGTTTCGGCTTGAATAATTTCACCTGCATCCAGTAACTTTTGACTACGATCAATTATTTCCAGCCCATAGATTCCCTTTTGCTGAAACCAGATCCGCCAGATTTTTCTAGTTGCCTTTTCGCGGACTGTGGCATCCGGGTTTTTCAACTCTTCAAGTAAGGAATTGATAGATAAAGAATCCATGAATTTGAAATCAGTGAATATACCTTTGTATTAACTTTCTCACAAAATATATCTATAAAATCATTTTTAAAGTTATCTTTAAATTTGCAGTGATTATTAATTGCTAATTATGAATTTCCTGTGTGATTTCTTGTATTTAGTAATACGACTAATACCACACTCGACATCGAAAGCATCCTAAATGTGTAAGTTATATTAAACCCCCGTTATAAATTGTCATTGCGATCGCAACGTAGTGCCAAATATATTCTTGCTTACATTGGGATGCTCACCTCGATATCTAGAGTCATAAATGGTGTTATTAGGATGGCAAACTTTAAAAATAAAAACTGACTAGAGGTAGTTGACAGATACCTACTGACTAATAAATCACAAAAACATTACAAATAAACTCATGACTATACCAAACCAAAACGAGGTTTCCAGTCATATACAATAAAAATTGCTCCGGCGTAGCCCGCCCCAGGCATCGCACAATGTAGGTAGGATCACCATAAATTGCTCAGGTATATTTAACCCTCAAGTAACTGACGTGCAAATGCGATCGCCTCTGTTGGTGTTGAGACTTTCCCCTCAGCTTGTGCTACGGCAATTTCTGTCAACAGTTGGCCGATGATTGGCGAAGCTGGAATATCTAATGCTATAATCAACTCCTTCCCGCTCACTAATGGAGTGGGATGAGCGACCAGATCATCAGGGTTGAGGTAGCGGTTGATCAAAGGTGCCAAGAATTGGCAACCCCTTGCTTTGGTTTCCTCTGTTGTAGCGACTGCTGTATGTAGTGGCTTGTCATTAGACATCGCCTCTACCAAATTATCAACTGCTACAGCTAGCACTGCCGTAGCAGGAAACACCATATCTGCGTTATGGAACAAAAAGTATTGGTCTCGCAACGACATATCGACTACTTGAAGCTGCGGTAACACTTTCAAAGCAGTGGTTACACCCCGGATTTCGGCACGACTATAAGTTAGTTCCTGTAGCTCTATTTCTGCTAATTCTGGATCTGGGTTGACAAGACAAGCAAGTTTGGCAATACTTAACCAAGTGGTTTTGATAGTATCCCGGACATACTCTTGCAGTTGTGCCCCTAATTGTGGCCAATTTTGGGTCAGCAAGGCGGCTGCATTGTCAACTGCTGCTAGTTTAATCAAGCTTTCACGGGTGGCATTTTTGAAGAAAGGGGCAAGTAAACCATCTTCCCAGGCACTTGTAATCCAAGGAGTACCCTGAGAATTTGCCAGTAGATAGCCAATTTCTACCCTAACTCGTTCGGCTGCAACTTTGCTGATATCTGATGCCAAAGAACGAATTGCGGCTTGGGTAGCTGGCTCAATAGTAAAACCTAGTTGAGCTGCTTGGCGATAACCTCGCATTAACCGCAAAGGGTCATCTTTGAGGTTAGCGGATGATACCATTCGCAAAATGCCCTGTTGTAAGTCTATACAACCTTGCAGAGGATCGATAATTTCTTGTGTATGGGGATTATAGGCGATCGCATTTACTGTAAAATCTCGTCTGTGCAAGTCAACTTCTAAACTATTTCCTTCCTGTTGGGCAAAATCTGCTGTGGCGCGGGGAAAAACCACACGCGCAATCTGTCGTTTAGCATCAAGTAACACAAAACCAGCTTTGTAATGATGTGCGATCGCTCTCGCTACCTTTACCGCCTTAAATGGTATAACAAAATCCAGATCCAGATATTCACGAGTTCTGCCAAGGATGGCATCTCGTACAGCACCACCTACCATGTAAGCGGGTTGTGGCAGGAACTCTAAGCTAAAAGGCCAATTTTCGGGAGCTAGGGTAGAAGGAATTGACTTATCCATTGTAATAAAAATCAACCCAGCAACTCATCAATAACAGTTGGGCTTAAGTTAGATTAACAATAAAGGCGCCTGGAGTTGGTTCTATTATGTGTATTTGCGTGAACTGCCACTATGTAGACAGCTGTTTTACCTATCATGCCGTAGAAGGGCAGCACCAACAGCCTCACTTGACCGAAACACCAAATTTTGATCCGAATGAACCTTCTATTAATGTCAACATTCGGACTAAAGAGGATGTAATTGAAATGGAATGGGATGTTGTTGGTTGTCTGAGCTTTAAGCGGGAAACGGGTAAGTGGTCGAAGTTGCGTCCTGGTGAATTAGTGCCGACTTGATAGAAAATCATTGGTGCATTTTAAAGCTGACTACTGCACTAAACAGCAGTAGTCGTAAACATTTTTGTTAGGGATTTCCAACTAATAAATTATCCAATCTTCTGGGGTGGGCATCTTGCCCGCCTTGGGCTACGATCCCTCGTGTCGCCCACCCCACAAGAAATTGTTGAGTATTTTTTTATTTGGAAGTTCCTTAGTGCGAATGATGCTCATGCAGCTACCCCACCGAAAAGTTCTGCGTTAGCGAAGCTCACCGTTCGCGTAGCGTCTCGTAGAGAAGGTATCGCTCTCTTACCGATACCTGTAAACGCGATTATTCTCCGAAAAAGCGTATTCTTAGATACATTTTTTAGAAAACTTGTTGAGAAACTTAAAATAAGTAAAACTAATAAATATCGCCGAAGGTGGACACTCTGTGACATCGCCCAAAAATAGTAAGTTATGATATTCTTTTTGTGCGAAATATTTCTCCTTTTTATTTTTTGGTAGCGATCGCTAACTTTGCTCCCTTAACCTGACGGATTCATCACAAAAACCACAAGCAACCACAAATCGGCATCGGCGAAAAGATAACACTAGCCAGAATAAGTTACCGGAGTATTTACCGACTCAGTACTGAGTGCTGAGTCCTGAGTGCTGAGTAAATTAAGAAGTACTCACTACTTTTGAACTTGGGTTTTTGCCCCACCCGCAA
>NZ_JBALCE010000095.1:0-62488 GCF_036919815.1 Nostoc sp. | reverse complement strand
CTGTTTCCGAACGAGTATCGAGGATCTTATACTGCAAAAGAGATTCGATTCGCTCTGTTTCGTGATCAGGTAATGGTGCTTTCATAAAAATGGGCGGGATGCCGGAAACTCAGTCACCAAGAGTGCTGAGAATGAAACTCTTTTAAATTTTGAATTGTTAATTACTGACTCTTAAAATTTGACCCGCAACTGTCCTGTCAAGGAATTACCAGTATAGGCATTTTCCCCGGTATCTTGATTGCGGACATTACTAAAGCTATAGCCCAAGTCTGCTTCTATATTGGGCGACACCTTTACCGTACACCGCGTTTGATAGGTATTGGCGTTGTCAAATTCTCCTTTAAGTCGCTGCTGTCCTAAGTTGCCAGCGAGGCGACAGCGTAAGAAATTAGTAATATCTCCCTCCCAAGCCACCTCAGCGTTGTAAACTAGGAAATCTGGTGGCGAAAAATAGCCACTTGTGCCTTCTAAATTGCGATCGTAACTCCAAGTGAATAAGTTAGCTGCCAGAGAAAATTGTCCGAACTTGCGCTCTAACCTACTAAAAGACTGCACCTCGGAATTACCATCGTTGTAACTACCTAAACGCAATGAGGAAAACAAGCTGGTGTCACGGTCAATCTGCCAGTATAAATCAGGCCCAAATCGCCAAGCAGTAATTTGGTTATCTAAAGTTCGGGCATTAGATTTATAAGGCCCTTGTTCTAAATTACCTGATAGTACTACTACCGATAGTAATCGACCTGATGGCGAAACTTGCGGCGGCGAAATGGCAGCCTCCACCTTAGCATTGAGATTGATAGCTGTGGGTAAACGATTGAACACATCGATTCCGACTGCTGTTTGCAGAGTTACTTGCCCAATTTTTCCTTGCCATCCAACTTTTAAGGGAAAATTGGTAATTGATTCAACACCGCGTTGCTCAAAGAAATTAAAACCTGTCTTGAAAAATATTTTATTGCCATTACTTAATCGAAACTGAAGCGTTGGTTCAAGGAAAAAATTAGTTTGGCCAAAGTTGTCTGTGTCATAGCGATAGTCCGTATGAATACTTTCCCAAACTACATCTGGCGTTCCTGGTTTGCTGGAAGTTGTTGGTGGGCTAGAATTAAGCGGTGGTACGGGTAAGGCTGGCGGTAATCGCAGCAGTTCAGGATTGAAGTTTTCGGGTGCCGCCATCAAAATAGGTGTTGGATTTACTTTGGTAACTCGCTCGGTGAATTCTGAAGCTGATTTCCAGGTCTGATGTGCTTGGGCAGCTTGTAACTTAGCTTCTGATAATGTCCAAATACCTACGTTAGAGATTACTCCTAATTGAATCTGTAGGCATCCCAAAATCAACTCAGTGTACAAACTAGATCGAGAAACAAAGAGATCACGTCTAAAACTATCTGCCATTGGTCGATACTTACTAAAAGTAGAACGACGTTAATAATTAAAGGTTTGTACTAAGAGGATGTTTGAAAGGTCGCAAAGTATACTAAAAACCCCGCTTCCATTCCTCTCCCCGTTGCCGTCAGCCTGCCGTTAGGCAAGGGTCGAGAGGCTTTGAAACCCCCATTCCCTTGTAGGGAAGGGGGTCCCAGTGCGTTAGGTTTCCGAGGCTTTAATGTTACCAAAAATACTTTTCAAACATCCTCTAAGGTACACTACAAGCAAATTTCTTTTTTTAAATTACTTAACATACTTTGATTTATTCTCGCCTACTTACTTACACCGTAATTGATAGTGTTTAAGCTAGAGGGGAAAAAGCTAATTACACTACACAGCATATTAAATTTAACTCCAGCCGTAACGGTTAATTTTTCGTTACATAGTTATAAATTTTCCCGCCGACTTACTCAGCCATCTTCTGTCACTCTCCGGGAAGGCAATCTCTAGAAGCTTTATCAGTCAAACAATACAAGTTATCCTATTAGAAAAATTTCGTTATTGTATTTCTTATGAGAAAAAAATCTTGCGATGCCTGCGGCGGGCAAAGCCATCGCTTCGTATACAAAAGCTCTAGAATTCAGAAATGGCAAAAGTTTTCGGAGAGTGACACAAGAGGGTTAGACCACTAGATTCTTTCTTTCAAGTAGCGAGAAATTGCACTGTCAAGGGATGGCATTAAGGAGCCTCGGCTGCTACCAAGAACGCTATAAGTTGGTCGCAGAGCAGTTAAACCAAGTTGTTCTGTGGGTAGTGCAATCAGATTGCTGACACCGACTCCAGCTCGCGTAGCCGCTAACCGCGCTAAATCAGCCCAGGCGATCGCACTCTTGTTCGCCAAATGCCACAGCCCACACTCGCCATCAATTAATAAATCCAGACTAGCATGAACCAAATCTGGCAGATAGGTAGGTGAAACAATTCCATCCTCTGCGGCGACGAAAGTATTCCCAGCACTAAGCTGACGCAGGGCGATCGTGATAAAGTTATAATCATCCCACGGGCCAAAAAATGCACTGGTGCGAATCACTAGCGCTGTTGGATCAGCTTCCAATACAAGCTTTTCCGCCAAAACTTTGCTGCACCCATATACATTAAGGGGGGCAACGGGATCAGTTTCGACATAAGGATTAGATACGGCACCGTCAAATACCAAATCTGAGGAGAAAGTCAATAGCGGTACGTGATGTTGAGCGCAAGCAGCAGCTAGAATCGCTGGGCCTTCGGCGTTCACTTGCAGGCAAACATCGGGTTCACGTTCGGCATCGTCCACCCGCACGTATCCCGCAGCGTTCACAACTGCCCACGGCTTCAACTGGGTAAGCGCCAGATTCACAGAGGCCGGATCGGTAATATCCATTTCTTGACGCGTCAGCAGGTGATATGAAATCCCGCGTACTTGGCACAATCGAGCAAAAGCCTTTCCCAGAGTTCCTCTGGCACCGATGATCGCCAGGGGAGCTGAGGGGGATGTTGCTTTACTTTTCCTTGCTCTGGCGATGTTTCCACTGCAACTTAGCGCCGGGTATAACAGGCGATCTTGCCGATGCCACCATCCTGGGGTATCAAGTAGCGGGTGATCTGGTTGATGCCCAGTTGCTAGAACTCGCACCATTTTAGCGATCGCTGTCGGTCGGGGATGGGGAGAACGCAAATCAAATACACCAGGCTCGTAGTAGCCCTGAGCTTTTGTTACTAAACTATTCCAATCGTAACTCCCAAGCAACGCCCAAGCAGTTACAGCGCGGATATCCACACCCTGAGCTTGTAATTCCTGCGCCGCATTCCACACTTCATAAAACCAACGTAGCTGCTCCTCGCGGGTGCAACTGATATGAGCTTCGGTGACAGCAAGAGGCAGGTGATAGCGTTCCCATGCCTCTAGTAGCAATGTATGCGGGCCTGCCAAACCCTCAGCACAAACTCGCACCGCCTCTACATCCGCATACTTATGTTGCCCATTACCGCCATAGGTCCAAGCAGGATAGTTTTCTGTATGCTCATCCAAAAAGCGTTCGCTAGTTAAGTAATGGTTAATGCCGATGATGTCAGGTGGACAAGGATTTTGCAAAAATCCCTCAAGTTCAGCCTCACTGACCCCACAGTGGCGCAAATAACCCCACATGGAATGAGTTTGAGTGATTCGACCACATAATAAATCAAAGCTCAACCAGCGACGTTCGTTTTCAAATTCTGCTTGATAAGCCAGCTTTGGTGTACTGTAAATCTTACCCAAATCCTCGGTTTGCACCAGTTGGGCGTTGGGGTTGACTTCCCGGATCACTTGCATCGCCAGTGCAACTCCGCGACACTCTCCTAACAAAGCACGAGCGAAAGTTAAATTATCCCGGCCATGAGGATACCAGTGGCCGTACATCCCACTAAATCGCGCTGTTGTTAGTGGCTCATTTATAGGTGTGTAATGTGTTATCCAAGGATAGCGATCGGCAACTGCACGGGCAAATACCGCGAGTTTTTCTGGAAATTCTGGGTCTACCAAGCTGGTGTTACGCGGACCACTGCCATGATGCACTAATCCCACAATCGCACGGATGCCGAGTTCGCGCAAGCGCCCCAGTCTTTCATCCGCCCACGACCAATCAGCATTTTCTAACCCATCAGGTGCTATGCTCTCCCACAGCACAGGGTAGCGGATAGCTTTTATCCCTAGTTCGGCAAATAAATCTAAGTCATCCAGGCGTATTGCATGACCGTTGCGTTCCAACTGATCAAAATATTCGTTACCCACGCGATTAACTGTACACTCTACACCAGCCCACATTTCCAGGGGGAGTTGTGAATTATTCTCTCTCAAGACGCTATTAACCGCGTCTTTATTTGAGTTAAAGACAAAAGTCATAATTTACACAATTAAAGCTTCTATTACCTTTGGATTTCCGCGTTTTAATAATGCAGATATAATATCTACTATTTGCAGTTTATTAACCACAAAAGCATGAAGAAGAATACAGAATGCAAAATCAATTAATCAAATATTCAGATCCAAAACTTTAGTTTTTAAGCACTAAATCATCGATTTAGTAGGGAGATAAATCAACTTTTTTGTCCTTCAGTCACATAGAATTTCCTAGTTGAATAGGACTTATACCATTTTAGATTGTGAAACATCTATTGGATAAGCGTTTCAGGTTTCCATCTGTCTGAATCATTTTTCAAATTGGTATTACGCATTTATAGATCCCCCCTTTTTAAGGGGGGTTAGAGGGGGGATCGAGGTTTCAGGTTTTGAGTGCGTAAGTCCTGTTGAATTCTGAATACTGAATTATTTCTTCACTAAAAAATTGTCGGCTGGGCAATACCTGCCCATGATCAACATGAAGAGTGCTGAGTTCCTCGACTTAGAGTGCTGAGTTAAAAGACCACCCGCTTTCTTGTGAGGTATCAACCAACCTCTTGAGTCAAGAAGATTCCGCCCACAAGGGGCGGGGCTTGTACCAAGTACATAAGTGCTGAGTAGTTTTTTTACCTGACTCAACTCAGCACGGGCTAAACCATAGCTATCCGCTAACAGCACTCAGGACTGAGTGTTGTCAACAAACTCAAGCTTTAACCGCTATTTGTTTGTATGTTGCCAAAGCCTGCGCCACACAATGATCCATGTTGAGATACTTGTATGTAGCTAGCCGTCCTACAAAATGCACTCCTGGCTTTTCATCAGCCAGCACTTTATATTGTTTGTAAATTTCCTGATTTTCAGGACGTGGCACGGGATAATAAGGGTCGCCCTCTGCTTTGGGAAACTCGTAAACAATACTAGTTTTGGAGTGTTCCTGGCCAGTCAGGTACTTAAATTCGGTGACACGGGTATAGAGCTGTTCGTTGGGATAGTTAATCACTGGCGCTGACTGAAATACAGGGGTGTGATGCGTTTCGTGTTTAAAATCTAGTGAGCGATAGGGTAGTTTACCGTAGCGATAATCAAAAAACTCATCAACTGGACCAGTGTAAACGATTTCGCGGCAAGCTATTCCTTTCTGGATTTCACGGTAATCAGTGTTGAGCATTACTTTGATGTTCGGGTGATTTAACATATTCTCGAACATCCGAGTAAAGCCGTGCAGTGGCATTGCTTGGTAACTATCGGTGAAATATCGACCGTCGCGGTTAGTACGGGTAGGAATTCGCGCAATTACTGTTTTGTCAAGTTCTGAAGGATCAAGTCCCCATTGTTTGCGAGTGTAGTTTTTGAAGAACTTTTCATAAAGTACCTGACCAACTTTACTGATGACTACATCTTCAGAGGTACGGATGTCTTCTCTCGGTTCTGCAACCGATTCAAAAAACTCTTCTGCCTGGAATGAATTGAGGTTCATTCCATAGAGTTTGTTGATGGTTTCAAGGTTAATGGGGATGGGAAGGAGTTGCCCATCGACGCTGGCTAAAACATGATGCTGGTAAGCACGCCAGGGAGTAAACTGTGAGAGGTATTCAAAAACTTCGCGTGAGTTGGTGTGAAAGATATGGGGTCCGTATTTATGTACGAGAATCCCGTGGTCGTCGTAATGGTCGTAAGCATTGCCGCCGATGTGGTTGCGCTTATCTACAACCAATATTTTTTTACCAGAGTTTCTTGCCAAGCGTTCAGCTAGAACGCTACCAGAGAAACCTGCACCGACAACTAAGTAATCAAATAAAAACTCTCTGGTAATGATGCTTGGTGCTTCTGGGATATCTGTTGAGATGTGAGATTTCCCATTTGTACCATTACCATTAACTGTAGCATCCTGTGTGGTAGCGAAGCTCTTAAAGAGCGGCTGCGCCAACGCAGACTCTATCAACTGCATCATTGATCCCCAAGTCCGATCCCAAGAAATCTGCTCTAAGAAGGCATCTACCCGACTCAACCATCCTGATGCTGAGGTATCTTGTTGCATTGCCTGTTCTGCTGCGGCGATGAACTCTTCAGTTATGTCTGCAATCCGCACCAGTTTCAAGTCTCCATAGGGGCGCACTACGTCTTGAATTGAGGTAGACACTACAGGTTTACCTGCGGCTAGATACTCTGGTGTCTTAGTCGGACTAATAAAGCGTGTTGATTCGTTCCGCGCAAACGGCAACATTGCTAAATCCCAACCCGCCAAATATGCAGGCAAGTCTTTATAGTCTTTACCACCGAGATAATGAATATTTTCATGCTGTGGCAGAGTTGCTGGATCAATTTTCACAACTGGCCCAATTATGACTAAATGCCAGTTAGGGCGAGCCTCGGCAATCCCAGCCAGCAGTTCAATATCCATCCGCTCATCAATCACACCAAAGAAGCCAAGGCGGGGATGAGGAATATTTGCTTGGTCTGCTGGTTCTTCTTTAAGAGTTCTTCCTTGTCCAAAGTGGGCTACATCTACACTACTGGGAAATGCATAAACGTTTGGGTGCTGGTTTACCTTACTTTCGTAAAGGCTTTGTCCCCCTGTAAACACTAAGTCTGCACGACGAAATAGTTCTGCTTCATAGTTTTTTAAAGTGGGTGATGCTCCTTTAAAGGCAGACAATTCATCCATGCAATCATATATAACTGCTTGGGGTTGCAAATTACCTGTCCAAGCGATCGCCATTGGAGTGTAATACCAACAAATGTATTTATTGATGTTATGCTCTACAAACAAACCATCAATCAATACTTGTAAATCTGCGTTTATTGCTTCTTGACTCAGCCCTTCTAGTAAGTGTGGGACAACAACAACAACCCCACTATTATCTTGGCTGACATTCAATCGTCCCAATGGCTCCTGGCTAAAAATTGGCTCCTCGATAAAGAACACCCGCTTTCCTTGAGCGCAGCGGCTCAGAAGATGTTGTGGTCTTTGATAAACGAAGTTCCAACGCAAATGAGATAGGCAAACTATATCAGGTGTATCTGTAAATTTTTTGGTTCGAGAACTTTTATTGGATGAGGATAATGTCAGTGATAATGTATTTAATGATTGGGATTTATTCGATTCCGTCAGCTTTACTTCACTCCGATTTAACGACACATTATGATTGACACCGTTGTTTTCCACTTCGACTTTATTACTTGACATAGATAATTAACTCACCTTGCATAACTTTGAATTTATAAGCTTTATTACACTACTACTCACTAGTAATAAATTTTAAGGCTTTTAGGTTGGATATTCATTTATCTAAAGAAATAATTATAATAAGCTCATGTATGATGATTAAATATAAAGTTTTTATCAATTAATAAAAAATCCTTATATTTGTATTTGCCAAATTTTGCTAAAAATAACGACCTGATATATGTCAAAAGTATGATATTTAGATGAAGTTTTTAAGTAAGATTAAATACAAACCTATTTTGATACTATACACTATTTAAATGAATTAATATAATTTTTTTTAGGTTATTGGGATTCCTCATTAGGGATTTCCAACAAATAAATTACTACTACTTGTGGAGTAGTCCAGACGCCCACCCCACAAGAGGTAATTGAGTATTTTTTTATTTTAGGACTTACGCAAAATGACACGCTGTAGGGGCAATACCCTGCGGTCAGCTAAAGCTACATAAATTGCCCCTACTGAAAATCACGGTTTCGGCTATTGTTTGCGTAAATCCTGTATTTGTCAGTCCTTTAACTGAAAATAGCTGTAACGATCGCCTAAGTACGTACTAGGCTTGATACCAAGTCCAGCTAATTACTAATATGTTGTTTGTTGTCGAAATCATCAAGTGATTACGAACGCTCGCGTAATGCATAACCTACACCACGGACTGTATGAATCAAACGCTTCTCATTATTTTCTTCCAACTTGAGTCGCAAATAACGAATATAAACCTCAATAATATTGGAATCACCCATGAAGTCGTAACCCCAAACTTTCTCTAGAATTTGGTCTCTAGTAAACACCTGACGGGGATGTGAAAAGAGATATTCTAATAAGTCAAACTCTTTTGCTGTTAACTCAATGCTTCGTTTACTCCGAAATACTTCACGGGTGCGGCGATTTAAGCTTAAATCTTCAAATTGCAACAAATCCTCGTCTGTTTCTTGCGTGCGGCGGAGATGAGCGCGAATTCTAGCTAGTAGTTCCTCAATGCTGAAGGGCTTAACTACATAATCATCAGCTCCTGCATCTAATCCTGCCACGCGATCGCTCACTTCGTCTTTTGCTGTCAACAAAATCACTGGTATTGTATTGCCTGTTGCTCGCAAACGGCGACAAATTTCCAAACCTGTCAATCCTGGTAGCATCCAATCCAGAATCGCTAAATCTGGCGATGAGTCTCGCGCTAGGGTTAAACCAGCGATGCCATCATGGGCTACACTTACTTGATATCCTTCGCTAGTGAGTTCTAATTCCACAAATCGCGCTAGTTTGATTTCATCTTCCACCAAAAGGATATGTGCTGTCATATTTTTGCTCCTAAAGCAGGTAATGTCAGAATAAAAGTACTACCATAAGCTGGTTCTGAAAGGACGGCAACTTTGCCTACCATACCTTCGGGTAAGTGTTTCACAAATCAGATAGAACTGCTATATGTAGGTAAACTGATTGTAAACGTACTCCCTTCGCCTAACTTTGATTGCACACTTACACTACCCCCCATACCTTCTATAAGTGTCTTGACAATCGATAAACCCAAACCACAACCCCCAGTAGCATGAGAGCGGGATTCATCTACACGGTAAAATCTCTCGAAAATTCGTGCTTGCTGTTGCAAAGGAATGCCATATCCTTTGTCACAAATTTGAATAATTCCCTTGTCTAGAAGCTGATTTAACTTAAAAATTATGGGTGTGTCCGCTTGTGAATACTTAATAGCATTATCAATCAAATTCAATAATACTTGTTTGAGGCGATTGTAGTCTGCTTTTACCTCAATTGGATAAATTGTTGACTCGATTTTAATTATGCGATCGCTATATTTTTCTGCCATCATTACAACTTCTTCAACCAAATCATTCAGCACATAAGATTTAATTTGAAAGTATAAATAACCGCTATCGGCTCGTGCTAAATCAAGTAAATCTTCTAACAGGCGGATGGTGCGTTCAGCTTCCGATGCAGCAGTTTCTAAAGCTTCTTGTTGGGTTTGGGTTAAGTTATTCTGTCTTCGTAAAACGCTTTGCAAATAACCATGTACAATTGTCAAGGGTGTGCGTAACTCGTGAGAAACATTACTTACAAATTCTCGCTCTTGCGCCCAAGATTGTGAGAGGCGCGATAACAGCATAGTTAAGGTTTGAGCTAATTCTTTGACTTCGCTGGGTGGATTATCAAGATATAGCTGTGCTTGTCCTAAATCTTCAGCAGAAATCACAGAAGCCATTTGATTTAGCTGGCGCAGAGGTTGCAGAGAACGCTTAATATAAAATGCGATCGCAGTAGTTAAAACAATAATTGCCAAAACACTAATAATAGCTAAACTTTGTACCATTACCACAAACATTGTCTGTTCGCGGGTAATATCCTTTACTACAAATAACTCACCCAGTAATTTCCCCTGCACTTGTACAGAACTACCACATAAAACAAAGTAGCTTTGGTTCACTTTGTAAACTTGTGGTTTAATCGGCATCTTAGTTAGGGACATTAACTCAGCTACCGTAGTATCAGATAATAAATCTAAAGTGGCAGATTTGATTAAAATTTTCTGATCAGGACTTTTTAGCCATAATAATGTGTTGGTATTTGCCAAGTTATTAATCGCCTTTTGCAACCCAGTTTCAGGTTGCATCATTTCACTATAAAGTTGCACATCTCGCGGCAAACGCTTGGCGATTTCTTCTATATTATTCTTATGACTATCAACTAAAATTTGCTGCATTTTCCAACTAGTCCATGTAGCGAGGCTACCTAATACTAAAGCTGAAAATGCTGCAATACCAACCGTGAGGCGTGACTGTAAGGAAAATGGATCTATATTTATCCAAACTTTGATGATTTGCTTCACTGTTCTGGTTGCACTTGAGGTTTTTAAGAAGGCTTTATCAATAAAATCGGACTGCTATAGCGGTTCTCGGTTGAATGAGGTACAAGAACCCCACCCCCAACCCCCTCCCCGCAAGCGAGGAGGGGGCTATGATGTACCTCATGTGATTAGGAAACGCTATAAATATAAAATTACTGTCAACCGCTACATCTTTAGTTATAGCTGATTTGAACTTATCTCTATTGCATACCTACAGTGGAAAGGGCAGCCATTCCAAAAAGATTCCTAAATATTTTTATTTCATTGTTTTTTCAACTTCGCAAATGCTTGTCTAATAATAATCTAAATGTATTTACTAATAATTAAATTAATTTCCGATGAGAATTACCTTAAAATTTATACTCCTGTCTGCTTGAGCGAAACAGATAAGGATACAGAGCAAGTAAATTTATTTATGGATAATAAAATATTAGCTAGCGATCGCTTCACCCTCTCAACAGAAAAAACAGCGATCGCCTCACCTTAATTATGTGTAAAATTTGGTAACACATCACTAGACTATGAGTTGTGAACTTGGAATTAAAAAATTACTTTACAGCAGGTTTCATTTATTTGAATCACATCTGTCGTAGGGGCATAGCAATGCTCATTGGTGTCAACTTAAGAAAAAATCTGCTTTGAGAAGACGTTTTGCCCTCATCCCCTAACCCCTTCTCCCAAGTTGGGAGAAGGGGAACTAGAGAATTTGCTCCCCTCTCCCAATTTTGGGAGAGGGGCTGGGGGTGAGGGTCAAACCTCGAAAGCTTGCCAAGCCTAACTTCTACGTTAAGTTGACACGCATGAGCTTTCTCTGTGTCCCTACAGCGTGGTCTATTTACCTGAAAATTGCTTTAACTCAACATTCACAACTCATAACTTTTTAAGATTATCGCGCCGGTAGTTTTGGGTGTGTGGTCGAGTACTTGGCGACGGTGCTAGAAATCTCAGGGTTGTAAAGCCTCAAATAATTCCAGTAGTTGCCAAATACTTGCCGGACATAATTTTTGGTTTCATCAAAGGGAATTTCTTCAACAAACTCATCTGGATCTTTTGTAGTTAGAGTTTGCAGCCATTTGGAAACATTACCAGGTCCAGCATTGTAACTGGCGATCGCTAGCAGCGAGTTATTGTTATATTGCTGATGGGTATGATCCAAATACCATGTACCCAGCATGATGTTATCGTTGGGATTTTCTAGGTTTATGGTTTTGATATCCACCTTGATTTGTGGGGCAATCCATTGAGCTGTACTCGGCAACAACTGCATTAAACCAGTAGCGTTAGCAACGGATTTGATTTTTGGCTCAAACCGTGATTCCTGACGGATTAAAGCAGTGACTAACAGAGGATTGAGTTTACGCTCAGTAGACCACTTTTCAATCTCCCGGAGATAGGGAAATGGATAACGCGCTTGCCAGTAGGTGATTTGCTTGCTTAGAGTCTGATATTGGGCAAGTTCAGCTGGTATTTCCCGGTCTTCCAATTTAGAAATTTTATCAATTCCGGTGAGATTTTCTCCCTTAGCCTGCCGCATCAAACCTTCAGTAAATTGCTCGGCTACCGTTGGCTGAATTTTGTTCTGAAATTCTGTTTCCCATTGTAACCAAGCATCGCGGTCTTGACCCAGCAGATATAATTCTTTGAAAGTTTCAGAACCAGCAGGGGGTAATGGGCGCTGGGGTGTGATTACTTCCGGGTTCATGACGCGCACGTTGTCAAAGTTGCCGACATTTAGCCCCAGCATCGTTGCGGCTCGCCATGCATAGTAAGAGTAAGGAAACTGGCTAATCACATACTGATAAGCAGTTTGAGATTCCTGCTGTTTCCCTAATAAAGCTGCCCATTTTCCTACCCAAAAGCCTGCTCTCGGAGCTAAAATGCTGTTGGGATTGTTGGTGACAATTGGTTCTGCCCATTGCCAAGCACCGACGTAATCTTTAGTTTTGGCTTTATCTTGGGCGATTTTCCAGCGATATTCTGCGGCTTCATCAGAATTGCCGTATTTGGCTATGAGTAATTGCCACGCTTGGCTAGCTGACTTTTGATTATTCGTAGCTTGGAGAGTTTTGGCTTTTTGTACCAGTGCAGTACCAGCTTGTTTCGGAAATTTACTAATTACCTGCTCAAGATAGGGTAAGCCGTCTTTACCTGTTTTGGCCATTTCTGCTAAACGCAGTAGAGCATTCCCGGTTTCTTCAGTATTTGGAAATTGCTGCACTAATTGTTTATAGGTGGCGTAGGCGTAGCCCGCCGCAGGCATCGCTTTTTCTTGATTGCCTCCTACCTGTAACCCTCGTGCAGTACGGTAGAGGTTGCGGGATGTTTTCGGTGCTTTGGCATAAGCATTTGCCGCTTTCAGAAATTGATTATTTTCCCAATAGCTTGTACCAATGAGTTCCCAGTCTTCGGGTTTCAGGGTAGGCTGTTTTACTAACTGATCCAAAACGCCCACTATCCCTGGTTGATCATAGGCATATTTAGTCAAAATCAACTCTAATTGTGGCTGATTGGGATTTTCTTGCAAGCGTTTGCGGATAATTTCCCAAGTCAGAGGATTAGAAGGAAATTGAGCGATCGCGGTTTCTTGTTGCTTCGGTTGAGCAATCAGATATAGCGCTTTCACTGTCGCCGCTTCTTTGGGATACTGTTTCAGCACGTTTTGTCTGAGATCGGAGGCTTTGCCATCCTCGCCCAGTATATCCTGTGCTTGCGCCTGTTTCAGCAAAATGTAGGGTGCCAGGAGCGGATAGTCTTTCTCTAGTCCGTCCAGTAAAACCAGGGCTTTTTTTGCTTGGGTTCTTTCAATGTAATCACTCGCCAAAAGATAACGAGCGCGATTCCGGTCTGGCGATCGCGATTGTCCGGCGATCGCTGCTAGTTTTGCCGCCCGTTCTGGCAGAGATTCTGATACCAGTGGAAAAACGGCCGATTGGGCAATGCTACCCTCTGATGTTGGCTGTGCTTGATTTTGACTCAGTTTGAGCCATTTCCCCAGAGACTTGCCAATCTCAGGTGCTGATACCATTGCCCCAGCTAAAAAGGCAAACAGTGCTGCACCCGCAATTATCGAAATTTGCTTTTTCTGTAGTTTCTTCAGCATGAATACCCGCTGAAAAGTTCCGGTGAATTTCTTGAAACTCTAACACTCCTAACCATCAGTGTGTCCAATTTTTAATTTTAGACTTGTCGTGAGCGTTCAGTCGAACGATTTTTAATTTTATGTACAAAAATCCTAATTTTCAATCCTCTGGTTGCCAGTATTGAGTACATAACACATTTTATATACTATTACATCTATCTTGGGTACTTGATCCAATAAATGCATTTACCACATCTGAGTGAAGCGATCGCTTCCAAAATGCTACTATGCTCCGGCGTAGCCAGCCGTAGGCATCGCTGATATAGCAAATGCGCTTACCGATATAGCAAATGCGGTTCCCGATATAGCAAATGCGGTTCCCGATATAACAAATGCGGTTCCCGATATAACAAATGCGCTTACCGATATAGCAAATGCGGTTCCCGATATAACAAATGCGCTTACCGATATAACAAATGCGGTTCCCAATATAACAAATGCGCTTACCGATATAACAAATGCGGTTCCCAATATAACAAATGCGTAGGCGAAGCCCGCCGTAGGCATTCATCGCTTCTCGAAATTATCCTTGCAATGCCCCATGCCCTATTCATCATTCGTGCTGATATTGTGCTTACTCAAGCAATCTTCTGAGCTTTTAAAAGGAATCTCAATCACAAACTTTGTGCTTTGCCCCAGTGTGGACTCACACCAAAGATTACCGCCATGCTTCTCAGTCACAATTTGATAACTGATAAACAAACCCAAACCAGTGCCTTTGCCAACGGGCTTGGTGGTGAAAAAAGGATCGAATAGTTTAGAGCGAATTTCTTCTGAAATGCCCATTCCATTGTCAGAAATCATAATCATCACTTGGTTTGTATCGATTTGACGAGTCTGAATCCAGATGGCATTGGGGTTGGCTGAAATGTCTGGGAACGAACGCCCCTGATTAGATTCTTCTAATGCATCAACAGCATTGCTAAAAATATTCATAAACACTTGATTAAGGGAGCCAGCATTACATTCAATCAGTGGTAACTGACCATACTCTTTAATAACCTGGATCTGTGGGCGATCGGCTGTCGCTTGGAATCGATGTTGCAAAATCATCAAAGTACTATCAATCCCTTGATGAATGTCTACGGCTTTCAATTCTGCCTCATCCAAGCGCGAGAAGTTCCGCAGCGATAACACAATAGTAGATATACGATCAGTACCAATTTTCATCGACTGAAGAATGTTGGTTATATCTTCCCGTAAATAGTCCAGTTCAAGTTTATCCAATTCTGCTTGCAGGGCTTGAGGTGGATTGGGATAGTGCTGTTGGTAAGCTTGCAATGCTTTCAATAAGCCTTGGATATGCTCAGAAAGATAAGTCAAGTTGCCATCAATGAAATTAACCGGATTATTGATTTCATGGGCAACCCCTGCCACCATCTGTCCCAATGCAGACATTTTTTCACTCTCAAGCATCTGCAATTGAGTCTGCTTGAGTGTTTGTAGGGCTTGCTTCAGAGTCGTATTCTTTTGATTCAATTGTTCAGTTCTCTGCTCAACTCGAACTTCCAGAGTTTCATTAGTCCTGGCTAATTCGGCAAAAGCTAAACGCAGTTTGGTTTCTACTTGTGTTCGTTCGGCGATCGTTGCTGTCAGCACCAGAATGGTAAGTGTAATCACGCCAATAAATGATTGCAGTTGCATCAAAGATTCGTTCAGATCCGCAGTCACAAAACTACCTTTGCCATTGACGGTTGCGCTCACTGCGATCGCAGCCACAATAAAAGTTAACAGTGTTGCACCCGGTTGCCCCAGTCGAAAGGCAGACCAGATTAACATCGGAATTAACATATACTCTAGGTGATATCCCTTACCAAAAGCAACTTTGGCGATGAAAATGACCAACCCTATCAGGATAACTGGCTCTACGATTAACCAAAATCTTAAAGGGTGTGAGTTTGCTCTTGAATGTCGAAGATGAGGAAGATTTTCAGAATCCTCTGAGGTTGAACTGAGGAATAACCATTGCCAGATTGGATGTCGGTTTTTTTGAATGAATTGTCCCCAACTCAGCAGAATCGGAGTGACGATAAAAATTCCTGAAACATTAGAAATCCACCAGGTTAACCAGACCATCCCATACGCTGTCCAGGCAACTTTACCACTCAACGCCAAGCAAGCCACTCCAACAGTTGCATTAATCATCGGCCCCACCATGCCGGTTAAGATCAAAAATTTGAACACGTTGGTGACACGTTCTAAGGGATAGCGAAGGTTGGTAGTTTTCCGCAGCAGGAAAGCACCCAACAGAGTCCCCAGAGTTGTTCCGATCGCAATTCCCAAAACTGGCAGCGTTGAAATCACCAAGGATAATAAACTTGTGGGATCTCGGAACGCCCAGAAGTTGGCGAAAAATGAACCCAGCAAAACACCGTAGCCGATCCAGTTACCAAACAACAGAACAGCCCCAGTAGCAATTCCATCTGGAGGCCAAACTGGAGTCACATTTTGGGGTGTGGAGGCAAGGTGCCGTGATATTTCAGCCATTCCATAATAAGCAATCGCTAAAACAATAGTGCTTCCGATTTGCCTTAGCGAATGAGGGAATATAGAGGATTTTTGTTGAATCATCTGTTTAATGGCTGCTTGATATCAAGGTTTCTTGTCTTTACATAGAATGCCCTTTTTCCTTAAAGTCTGAACATAAAGCAGCCATGAAAGTAGTTTACAAAAAGCATTAAAACAAGCGGTTCGTCAAGCTGGTATTGAAAAAAAGGTGGGTTGTTATACGTTTCGCTATCGATTTACTGCAAAATAACTATGACATCCGCACAGTACAGGAATTACTCGGACACAAATATGTGAAAACTATGATGATTTATACCCTGGCTCTTAAAGGATGTTTTAAAAGTCGTGATTGATGTATCAAATATTTTTACCCCACCCTAACCCTCCCCTTATAAAGGGGAGGGAACTTGATTTTCTTGTTTCCCCCCTTTATAAGGGGGGTAAAAAATCACACTGTATAACTTTTCAAACACCCTCTTATACCATTTCATACAAACCCTGATACATATAGATTTCTCTTAGGGGCACAGCATTGCTGTGCCCCTACCAAAGTATTTGTATTATTATTAAAGTGAAACGGCATTAAGCGTGGTGAAAAAGCCGTCCGCATTCGCCTAAATTAGAGATAATATTTCTATCATTCAGTAATTCTCTATCATCTATGACTCAAGCCATACCCAAGCTAGTAACCTTTGAGGAATTCGTTGATTGGCTACCCGAAAATCGACGAGTACGCTACGAACTACATAAAGGAGAAATTGTTGAAATGGCGCAACCAGTAGGGGAACACGAGGAAGTTAAAGGATTTTTAGGTATCGAAATTCCTTTTGAAATTAAACGTCTAGGATTGCCCTACTTCATGCCCAACCAAGTTATAGTTAGACCTCCTGAAAAAGATTCTGGTTACTTCCCAGATGTGTTGGTGCTAAATCGTGCAAATCTGGTAAAAGAAAAGTTATGGAAAAAACAATCTATTGTTAGTTTAGGTGCATCAATACCTTTGGCAATTGAGGTTGTATCAACCAACTGGCGGGACGATTACTATATAAAATATGCTGATTATGAAGAAATGGGTATCCCCGAATACTGGATTGTCGATTATGCTGCCTTGGGTGGACGTAATTTTATCGGTAATCCCAAACAACCGACAATCTCTGTTTGTAACTTAGTTGATGGGGAATATCAGATAACTCAGTTTCGAGAAAGCAATCCCATTGTTTCCCAAACTTTTCCCGAATTGAATCTTACCCCAAATCAGATTTTTCAAGCTGGTATACTGTAGCGTTTATCGTTTTGCCAATTCTGGAGTCCGCCCTTTCAAACCGATCATTAACTTCAGCATAAACACTTTTAATACAGGGACTCGCTGCAAAAACCATAAACCCAGGCGACGCACCACCACCACAGGTAAGAAATTATTAGAAAACATTCGATCTAACAAATCAGTGAAACCTAAAATCGTCAGGTTTTCCAGCTGACGCCAGCGTTCATAACCTTTAAGAATCTGAATATCACCAATATCTTTACCCGCTTGATGCGCTGCTTGGATTACTTGCGCCAAAGCTGCTGCATCCCGAATACCCAGATTTAAACCTTGTCCGCCGACAGGATGGCAATTGTGCGCCGCATCACCAATTAATGCCAGTCGGGGGAGAACATAGCGATCGCTTTGCATGAGTTGTACCTGAAATACAAAGCGATCGCCGAGTAATTCCAATTTCCCCATTTGATTGCCATAGCGACGGGTTAATTCTGCCAAAAATTGCTGATCATCTAAAGCACATAAAGCTTTTGCTTCTTCGTGGGGGGCTGTCCAGACAATGCGGCAACGGTTCCCCGGTAAAGGTAAAATCGCAAAAGGACCGCTAGACCAAAATCTCTCATAAGCGGTGTTGTTGTGCGGTTTTTCGGGTTTGACAAATGCCACGATGCAAGACTGCCAATACTTCCAGCCCAGAGTTTTAATCCCAGCAGCTTGACGAATTGGCGATCGCGCCCCATCTGCGGCTACAAGTAATTTACTCTTAACTGTCTGTAATTGATCGGCAACTTTAATATCTATCGCTACTATATCGGAATGGTAGTGCGTATTTACCACTTCCGCCGGACACAAATAAGTCACATTTGGACAATTTTCGACAAACTCCTGCAACGGTTGCAACAGTGCTTGGTGTTCCGCCACATAACCCAACTCTGGTATATTTAGATCATCTGTGGCAAATTCCACCACATTGGGAGAATCGGCATCAGAAAGATGAACGCGGCAATATTTGGCGATTTGAGGCAACATTTTGTCCCAAACTCCAATTCCTTGATAAATTAGCGACGAAAGCATATGAACTGCATAGGCTTGCCCCTTTGCTACCGCCACTGATGCAACTTTCGCCTCAATCAGCAAGACACTCAAGCCAGAATCTTTTAAAGCAGAGGCTAGAGTTAACCCAATAATCCCACCGCCGACAATTACCAAATCATATTCATATCCCCGTTCATTTGGTGGTGTTGGTTGAGGGGAAATTTGCTCAAGCTGCGTTAGGGTCATTGTTAAGTTAGGTTACAGCGTCTAACTCTTATTTTGACGCGATCGCTCCCCTTTGAGCAAGTTATACCATTTTGGATTGTGAAACATCTATTGGATAAGCGTTTCAGGTTTCCATCTGTCGCAATCATTTTTCATAAGACTTACGCAAACAATAGCTGAAACTATGATTTTTAGGTAGGGGCAATACCCTGTGGTCAGCTAAAGCTACATGAATTGCCCCTACCGCGTGTAGTTTTGCGTAAGTCCTATTTTAAATTGGTATTAATAGAAGCAAATATTGAAAAACCCCGCCGATGACTGAGGACAACAGCGAGGTTACACAGCTTTATTTATTGTGAAGATAAATAAAGTATAAATTTTCTTGCAGAGCTACTACCAACTATTACTAGTGACATACTCCTACACTGATGCAAGCATACAGTGCAGGCTTCTCAGTGACTCCCGGTATCCCGTCGGACAAAAACTCTCGCTTTATTTTGAGTCCACGAGATGCCCCTCCGCAGACTTTGTAGCTTGCTTCCCGTTGGCGCAGCCTCTCCTAGAGAAGGGTACAAGTACCAAAAAGTATGTTCTACCTTAGTACCGCTAGAATTTTACCCATTCACGGAGATGACAAAACAGTGTTTCGACTACGCTCAACACAAGTCTATTCTTGGATGGAACCCCATATTCTAGATTGTCTAGGTTCAGTGTTTCGACTTCTCTCCGAGACGCACTCGCGTTCGCTCAAGACAAGTGTACAACCAGCATTTTTGGCTTTGTTTGTACTTATTTATAATACCATTAATCGTGGTGTTATAAATTATAAATATAATGAATATGGGTCATGGCAGAACAATAGTAATTAATGTTTTTTGGCATACCCAAAAAACATTAATTACTATATCTCTCCACTCCCGCGCCTTTCATCCCACACCAGACCGTACTCGGTTGGTGTGGGGATTGCCGTCTGTTGAGCTAAGAGTAACTTATCATCAATAATCTGCTGTGTTTGACAACAGCAGATTATTGATGATGTGTGCGAATGTAATGGTGACGTATTGGTTTGTGATGATGTTTATGATGCCTAACAGCAGCTGAAGCGGGTGTAGCTTGAAAGATTGGTGCAGCAAGGGCTACGGGGGTAGCAATCGCTAGAGCTAGAATTAAACCTTTAGCAAATTTGTTCATGTGATTTCCTTGATTCTATTTATTCAGTGAATCTCTGAATTAAATATGACAAAGACGTATGTCGATATCTTGTTATTTATATGAAGTTTTTATGGAGATTTTTACCAAAATTAGCATCTATATACACCTGAATATTTATTAGTCTACAGAGAAAAATTGACGGAGTTTTTCCGCAAGTAGCCGAGTAACTTGATCGGAACGTCGATTAAATAAAATGCAAAACTTCATCCTGTCTCTAACTTCCCTCTCCTTTATAATGAGAGGGATTGAGGGTAAGGTAAGCCAGGGAGATAAATTGTATCTTATTTAATTCTTATTCCATAGGGCTATGATCGCTGGATTAATTTTGATTAAGAAATGCTCAGAGCCATCAATTCTTCTGATATTTCAAAGTTAGCTGTGACATTTTGCACATCATCCAAGCCTTCGAGAGTATCAATTAACTTGAAAAGCGATCGCGCCTGATCGGAATCAGTAACTTCTACACTATTACTGGGAATCCAGCGCCATTCGGCATCAATTACTTTAATGCCTTGCTCTTTGAGTGTCTGGCTAAGGGTTTCTAAATTTGCCAGATCAGTAAATACCTCAGCCATTTCATCTTCAATCATCTCATAAGACTCGGCACCGCCAGAGAGGGATGCTTCTAAAAGCTGTTCTTCGTCAACCACACCCTGCACCACACAAACGCCTTTTTGGTGAAACATCCAGCTAACGCATCCTACTTCACCAAGATTACCAGCATTTTTACTAAAAGCTACACGCAAGTCAGCAGCAGTGCGATTGCGATTATCTGTGAGGGCTTCGATTAAAATTGCTACACCACCAGGGCCATAACCTTCGTAACGAATCGCTTCAAAAGTAGCATTATCCCCGCCAGAAGTGCCTGCACCTTTAGCGATCGCTCGTTCAATATTATCATTGGGGATACTCGCAGCCTTTGCTTTGTCAATTGCCGTGCGAAGTTGAAAATTCAGCGCCGCATCTGGTACGCCGCTTCTAGCCGCAACGATAATCGCCCTAGATAACTGAGTAAAGGTTTTTCCCTTCCTTGCATCTACTACCGCTTTTTGGCGCTTAATATTTGCCCATTTACTGTGTCCTGCCATAATCTAAAATTATCAAAACTCTATTTAAGATTAAGATATAAACGCTTGCAAAAACCATGACTTCAGATAATTCTGCAAACCGACATCAGAGTGGCGCAGTTGTTGTGAGGGAATTAGGATAAATGAGCAATCATTTTAATCAACATTATGCCCGATTTTTTTCCTCTCCTCGCCATGCCAGGCGAAAAAGAAAGAAAGTATCACACTACTTTCGGAGCTTGCTGTTAGGATTATTGGTGGGCATACTAGCTTTAGTTGGATGTCAAAATATCTTCCCTGGTGTTAAAGAAGATAAAGTAATTCATTTAACCCTGTGGCACGGTGTAAATCCGCCGCCAAATCGGGATGTGCTGCAAAAGCTGGTAGACAAATTCAATCAATCTCACCCAGATATTCAACTAGAGTCGCTTTATATTGGACAACAGGATCAGCAAACGCCTAAGATTTTAGCGGCAGTGGTAGGAAATGCACCTCCAGATTTATTGTGGTATAATCCCACGATCGCAGGTCAATTAGTCGAACTCGGTGCTATTTTAGCTTTGGATGAAATGCTCGAAAAATCTCCAATAAAAGCCGATATTGACCCGGCTTTATATGCATCAATGAAATACAACCGTAAGATTTGGTCAGTGCCCTTTGCTACAAATAATGTTGGTATTTTTTACCGTCCGAGTTTATTTAAGGCAGCAGGGATTACTGAATTACCCCGCACTTGGCAGGAGTTTGGGCAAGTTGCGAAGAAATTAACTCGTGATACCAATGGCGATGGACGAATAGATCAATATGGGATGTTTTTGCCTTTGGGGAAGGGAGAATTTACAGTGTTTACATGGTTGCCGTTTATGTGGAGTGGTGGCGGCGAGTTGGTGAGTGGTGATTCCCAGAATGCGGCAGGAGTAAATTTGCAAGATAATCAAGGTGCGATCGCGGCTTTGCAATTCTGGCGCAATTTAATTACAGACGGTTCCGCTATTTTATCCGGCCCGGAACGGGGTTATGAGATAGATGACTTGCTGGCTGGTAAAGTTGCAATGCAATTAGATGGCCCTTGGACTCTGGGGCAATTTCAAGCGACTGGTGTTGATTTTGATGTTTTTCCAATTCCGGTTGGGCAGAAACCTGCTACTGTTATTGGTGGTGAGAATCTCTTCTTGTTCAAAACCACGCTAGAACGCGAAACAGCAGCCTTTAAGTTTGCCGAATATGCTTTGAGTGAAGAATTTCAGACAGAATTAGCATTAGGAACTGGCTATTTACCGGTGAATTTGAAGTCTCGCCAAAGTCCAAAATATCAGGATTTTGTGAATAAGATACCACAGGTGAAGGTATTTTTAGATCAAGCTAAATATGGGCGATCGCGTCCGATATTTCCTGGTTATAATCGGATTTCCGATAGTCTAGGTAGGGCAATTGAATCTGTATTGCTGGGTAAAAGTTCGCCAGCAGAATCACTCAAAGTAACCCAGCAACGCTTAGATTTGATTTTCAAGTAATGAAGGCGCGATCACATGATTACTAATAATTTTCGTTGAACCCTGTCCTAGCGGACATTCCTCTTCTTAGTAAGGCTACGGTGTATACACAAGTCTGAAATAGATTTACTCACCTGGTTTTTCGCGTCAGATTTACCCCACCCTAACCCTCCCCTTGGAAAGGCGAGGGAACTAGATTCTTGTTTCCCCCCTTAGAAAGGGGGGATTAAGGGGGGTGGTAATTTGACTTGTGTGTACAACCGTAGCCTTAGTAAGGAGAGGGACTGGTTTTGCATAGCAGACCCAGGGTGAGATTTTATTTAAATCACAAATGGTTCAAGTTCGCGGTTATACCACTCATCTTCAATCCGTTCAGCGATCAGTGGTCTGATGATAAACTTGGGTGGGCTACCATCCAGAACATCAATCCGCACACATGAGTAAGGCAGCCGATTCTGAAAATTGTAGTCATGACGACCGACAAAAAGCTTTGAATCTGCAACTTTCCGAATCGGTTTACCAGCAATTTCGGTAAAAGTCTCCATCAATTCAGTCCCGCCTCGGCGTTGATAGCGGGGACGATGACCACTACCACCAGAGATAATGCAGTTAATGTGGGAGTCAGCAAATCCGGTATCAGTTGTGCAAAGATGCTCCAAACAGTGAGCGTGACCATTTAAAATCAAATCTACTATGGGACGCTCTTTAATTAGAGAACCAAGATTTTCTGCCACTTGTTCAAATACCCAGCGCAAGCGGTGACGAACCGCCAAAGTTTGCGCCTGATCCCACTTAGTAGCTTCTGTGACGTAGGGTGGATGGTGGAAAAAGATTACACGTCCGCGCACTTCGGAGGTGTTCCAAGATTCGATTAGTCTGCTTCGCAACCATTCAAGTTGTTCAAAATCGATCGCAGGCATTTTCTCAGATGCTAGTTGTTTTTCAATATCGATTTTGATCTCATTTATTTGGTCTAATTTGGCACTAAGCTCATCAAGTTGTTCCGCGTCGGTGGGTTTATCTGGGTTGAGGCGATCGCATATTCCCAAAATCTGCAATTCTTCTTGATCTATTTCCTGGCGACGCTTTTCTAATTGGCGACGGTAAATTTCCCCTTCTTGAGTTGCAGGCAAAGGTGATGGTGTATTAAAGGTATTAGAATCCAAAGCGAAAAAATCAATCCCGCCGTAACGGAAAGTGTAATAACGATTGGGTAAGCGGGTAAAATCTCCAGGTTCGTAACGCAAACACCGCCCTGTATGGGTCTTAGCAGTATAATGTTGATCTAAATGACGTTCTAACTCTTGTGGGGAAGCGATCGCCTGGGTATAGTCCATAAATGCTCGCGCATAAGCATTACCTTGATACGATCCATGCCAGCCAATCTCGATGTCTTTGTAGCGCAACAAGCGACGTAGTGACGATGTTGTTCCCGTAAATAAACGGTACATTAACGGCACATCGTAGTAATCATGATTACCAAGGACTGGCAAGAATGGTAGATTAAACACCATGCGATCGTAGGAAATGCTTTTGGGGTTGTCGCCACCGACAAGAAATTCCCGGTAAGGCTCAATAAAGTTTGTCGAGTAATACTCTTGGGAACCCACCACATAGATGACATCGCCTGTGTGCAACACAAAACTGCAATCATCGCGGTGAGTCAGCATTAGTTCAGCAACTTTTCGTTGGGGGTGGTGTCGAGAATGGGATTTGGTGCCGGAATCACCGATAACCATAAAGGAAAATTCTGGACTATCCTGCCTGCGATCGTCAATCACCATGCTGGTTTGGTCAATTCCCCGTTCTACAAAACTTGGATGCATCCACCGCACCCGTTCCTTCATCTTTTGAATTTTTACAGGAATCGGTGGCTCGGAAATCAATTTCATGGCTGATAACTCTTGAATGCCTAATGCATACATCGATTGTAACGAGATAATAAGGGTTTTATTTTAAATCTGGTTTCCAGACAACTACTAAACACAAAGTTTCTCTTAGTGCCTTTGCACCTAAAAAGTAAAATTTATTACTCAGCACTAATAAATGTATTAGATAACATAAGCGGTCTAATTTAAATAACTAAACGAGATAATAAAGGGCGATCGCACTTGGATAATCTTACGAATCACCCCAACTACTCAAAAATTCCACTTGATTCTGCATATTATCTCCTGGTTTAGCCGCAATTAACTTTAGCAAGCGGCGCATTTGTTCGCCTACAGAGTAACCTTGCTGTGCCAAAATAATCCCTGCTTGGAACGTGGGGAGTTCCAACAAAGTTGTATGCAACTGATAAAAATCCTTAAGATGAAAGCTGTAAATTACTCGCTGATTCTCTAATGCCCAATTCAATTGTTCTTCGTCACTCCGAGATAGCATTCCCGCTTCCGCAACAGTAATCACATCTACACTACGAGCGCGTAAAGCTGAATAAAGCTTATGACTCCTTGCATACTCATCTAGGTACAAACGAATGTTGCTCATTATTAAATCTGAGCTTTCTTTGCGTGTAGTGCTGCTAATCGTTCATATTCTGCCTGTTCTGATGCTAAATCAGCCTCAATTTCCTCTCGGTTCGCGTGATAGTAGGTTAGTGCTGCATAAATCTGTACTAAGGTTAGATGATCCAGATCAGCTGCAATTTCTTCTGCGTTGTCACCTTGTTTATATAAAGCAGCTATGCGACGGACTGATGTACCTGTCCCCGCGATAATAGGACGACCCCGACGCAGTTTAGGGTTTATTGTGATTAGTGTACCGATATCGGTAATAGTCGCCAAAACTTCTTCTCCCAAATGTCTCACACTAACTATTATTGTATAGGCTTGTATTGCTATTAAGCTGATTAAGTATACGTCTGATCAAGATATAATTAGTCAGATTCTTAGTAATTTTTTTTTAGCAGGCTCACCGCTATGGGTCTAAAGGGCTAGACAACAGGCTATTGACTATCTTTATACGAATTCTGATGCCTACAGTGCGCTTTGCCTACATAGCCAGTATTATCATAATAAACATAATACTCATGCATCTATGAAAAATGCGATCGCCCTTAGGCCGTCCGTTGGTATCGTTCATCAAACGGTATTATTATTTATCTGCTCTATGCTACTAATAGCCTGTGGTAAAAGTGGTAATACTGGTGCAAATTCTGCAAATAATCCAATAGTAACAACAGGTATTGATGCTATTCCTATCGGTATCGCTTTTGCCAAAACAAGCAATGTAGCATTACTTGGTCAAGAAGGAACTGATGGAGTAAAAATTGCTGAAAAGTATTTCAATGCTCAAGGTGGTATCAATGGTAGAGCAATTAAATTAGTATATCAAGATACTGGTGGCGATGAAGTTGGAGCTATTAATGCCTTTCAAACTTTAATTAATAAAGATAAAGTTGTTGCCATTGTTGGACCTACCCTATCACAACAAGCTTTTAGCGCTGATCCCATAGCAGAAAAAAATCAAGTTCCAGTTATTGCAGCATCAAATACTGCTAAAGGTATTCCCGAAATAGGTGATTATGTTGCTCGTGTTTCTTCATCTGTTGCTGTCGTCGCTCCTTATTCGGTGAAAGCTGCACTCAAGCAAAATTCTCAAATCAAAAGAGTCGCTGTATTTTACGCTCAAAATGATGCTTTTAATAAGTCGGAAACAGAAATTTTTCAGAAGACAGTTAAAAATTTAGGATTGAATTTAGTCACAGTACAAAAGTTTCAAACTACAGATACTGACTTTCAAACTCAAGCTAGCAATGCGATTAATTTAAAACCAGACTTAGTGATTATATCCGGGTTAGCTGTAGATGGAGGTAATTTAGTTAAACAACTACGCGAACTTGGTTATAAAGGAATAATTATCGGTGGCAATGGTTTTAACACATCTCATATATTTTCTGTGTGTAGAGCGCTTTGTGATGGCGTGATTATTGCTCAAGCTTACAGTCCTGTATATTCCAGTGAAATTAACACTGCATTTCGTAAAGCCTACGTTGAACAATATCATAGAGAACCACCCCAAGTAACCGCTCAAGCTTTTACTGCCTTACAAGTATATGTAGAAGCTCTACAATCTTTGGATAAAAAAAGCAAAATTAACAAATTGACGCTGCCACAGTTGCGTACACAATTAAATCAGGAGTTACTCAAAGGAAATTATCAAACTCCTCTTGGGGAAATTGCTTTTACACCAGTAGGTGATGTCATTCAGAAAGAGTTTTACGTTGCCCAATTGAAGATGGAAGCAAACGGCATTAATGGGAAATTTTCTTTCTTAAGCGTAAAGTAGTTGCAATACGGTTCGGTTAAGAATATTTGTAGGTTGGGTTGAGGCTTTGCGTTACCCAACAAACCCCGTAAAACGTTGGTTACGCTGCTGGAGGAAAGCTACGTTCCTCAAACGCCAGATGCTTCAAGTCGGCGGAGCCGCCCAACGCACTGGCTCCCCAACCTAGACATTTTTATTTTTTGGGCTTAGGGACTTCCAAATTTAAAAATATCCAAAAATCTCATATAACAATCCTCTTTCCTCTTCCTATCTCTGTGCCCTCTGCGCCTCTGTGGTAGCCTGCGGCAAGCCGCTCCGCGTCTACGTTTTATTGGATAATTTATTTCTTGGAAATCCCTTAACCGAACCGTATTGGTGTAGTTGCGGTTAGAAACCGCCCTTTTAACGTTAAATTGACTATTTGGTATTACTGATTACATATTATTTGGCAAATATTATGTATGAATGTTACCGAATTTTTTTGCTTCACAGTAGAAACAAGCCATATTTTGCAAATGCCTTGATAAATCCAGATTTATTTGCTACTTTCAACGATCAATTGCTCACTAAGTAAAAAAAAATTGAAGCCAGATGATAAATATTATTCTATATACCCTATAATTCTCGTAATTACGGTATACGCCTAGAAATACCGTAGATTTAGGGGTGATTCTGATGAGCAAGTCGCAACAACCAAGACAATTGGGTAAATTTCTAATTGAAGGAATGCAAGTTTATGCTGTGAAAGCTTTGCAGTCCATACAGCTTTCGTATCAACACACAATTAGAAGTTGGTTGAATGGACGCAGTGTACAAAGCTTTGTGAGTCTGTTTCTCATCGGTACTTTTTTGAGTGTAGCAGTTGCCTCCTGCTCTGGAAGTAGTTCAGCTACTAAGGGTGATGTCAAGCTTAGACTAGTTTCTTTCTCTGTCACCAAAGCAGCTCATGACCAGATAATTCCCAAATTTGTCCAAAAGTGGAAGCAAGAACATAACCAAAACGTCACATTTGAGCAAAGTTATGGAGGTTCTGTAGCTCAAACGGCTGCTGTCATTGCAGGTTCGCAAGAAGCAGATATAGTACATTTGGCACTTCCCCTAGATGTCAACAAAATTGCTCTTGCAGGTTTAATTAAATCAGGTTGGGAAATAAAATCACCGAGAAATGGTATTGTGAGTAGATCGGTTGCTGCGATCGTCACGCGCGAAGGCAATCCAAAAAGCATCAATACTTGGGCAGACTTAGCAAAAGATGGCGTGAAAGTGATTGCAGCTAACCCAAAAACTTCTGGTATCGCTATCTGGGAATTCTTGGCTTTTTGGGGTTCGGTGAGTCTAACAGGTGGTGATGAGGAGACAGCATTAGATTATGTCACCAAAGTTTATAAAAACACCCCTATTTTAACGAAAGATGCCCGTGAAGCAAGCGATTTATTCTTCCAAAAAGGTCAGGGAGATGTGTTAATAAACTACGAAAATGAGGTAATTTTGGCGGGTAAAAATGGGACGAAGTTGCCTTATGTTGTACCCCAAGTCAATATTTCCATTGATAATCCTGTCGCAGTAGTCGATAAAAACGTTGATAAGCACGGTACAAGAGAAGTTGCACAAGCATTTGTTGATTTTCTTTACTCGACAGAAGCTCAACGGGAATTTGCAAAATTACAATATCGTCCTGTTAACCCTACTGTTACCCAAGAAGTAGCATCACAACATCCCCCAATTAAAACTTTATTCACATCTCAAGATTTAGGTGGCTGGGATATTATCCAGAAAAAGTTTTTTGCAGAGGGGGCAATTTTTGAGAAAGTTCAAGCTGCAAACAAAGCATGATATCTATTTTTTAATACAGCATTCTCTACTTGCAGATAGGCAAGCATAAGCAATTCACAGTAACTTCATCTCAATTGATAATTTATGAGCTTTCTTAGCAGATTTAAGGATAGTATTTTACTGACATTTTTAATGATTATTGCCAGCAGTATCACTGCTTGTAGCAGTAAGGAGGAAAAGAAAAGTCAGGTGAGTATTGATGGTGCAGCTGTAGGTTTTCCTATTTCTTTAGCAGTTGCAGAAGAATACGGTAAAGTCAAACCTGAAGCTAAAGTAAGCGTGGCCTCAAGTGGTACTGGTGGGGGTTTCAGTAAATTTTGTAATGGCGATCTTGATATAGCTGGTGCTTCTCGTACCATTAAAGATGAGGAAATCAAAAAATGTCAAAGTAAAAATATTAAATTTGTCGAGTTGCCTATAGCTTTAGATGGCATCGCCGTAATTGCCAACCGCCAAAATAACTTTGTCAAATGTCTAACTATTAAGGAACTGGGTAGGATTTGGGGCGGAAAATCAGACGGCAAAATATTGACATGGAATCAAGTTAATCCCAAGTTTCCTAACCAAAAGCTGAAGCTGTATGCCCCATCTTCTGATACGGGAACATTCGATTATATGACTCAAGCTGTGACTGGTAAAGCCAAGAATGGCCGTACAGACTACACTGCCACTCAGAATCAAAACCTTCTCGTACAAGGAGTATCAGGTGATGTATCAGCTTTGGGTTATGTAGGGATATCTTACTACATTCAAAATCAAGATAAACTCAATCTAGTTGCTGTAGAAAGTCTTAAAGGAAAGTGTGAAAAACCAGTTCCAGTGGATAATGTAATTAAAAATATCTATACACCTTTGTCTCGTCCTCTGTTCATCTATGTCAGTAAAAAATCCTTAGATACTAAGCCAGCAGTAAAAGAATTTGTGGATTTTTATCTAGAAAATTCTTGGAAGTGGGTAGATAGTGTTGGTTATGTAGCATTACCTGATGAAGTTTACATCAAAGTCAAACAAAAGTTTGCTACTGGTGAAACTGGGACAAAATTTAAAAAAGCAAAACCAGGTGAACCGATCACAAACTTTATTTAAATTAAGTTTCAGGCATTGTAGTCTAATTTTCATGAGAAGTTAATTGTTTATGCAAAATACCAATTCTCAAGACGCTCCTTATTTACAATCCAGAGAGTCACTGGATAAAAATGCATCTGAAGATATATCAGAAAAGATTGTTGCGGTAATTTTATTTGCTTGTGCTTTAGTCTCTGTTTTGACTACCTTTGGGATTGTCGTAATTATCTTTCAAGAGACATTCAGTTTTTTCCAAGAAGTCTCTTTTGCCCAATTTTTTCTTGATACCAAATGGACACCTCTATTTGCCGATAAACATTTTGGTGTTTGGCCTTTGATTAATGGCACTTTCTTGACTACAGCTATTGCAATGGCAGTTGCTATTCCTCTAGGTTTATCTTCTGCGATTTATTTAAGTGAGTATGCCCAACCCAAAGTAGCAGCAATTTTACGTCCAGCAGTAGAACTTTTAGCGGGAATACCTACAGTAGTATATGGTTACTTTGCGCTGTTGTTCCTTACACCATTGCTGCGGAATTTTCTCCCTCTGGAAATATTCAACGCTTTGAGTGCGGGGTTAATGATGGGGGTAATGATTACTCCTACTGTTGGTTCTATCAGCTTAGATGCTATTCGAGCAGTTCCGCGTTCTTTGCGAGAAGGATCTTATGCTTTAGGTATCACTAAACTGGAAACCATTTTTAAAGTAGTTCTACCAGCCGCGCTTTCTGGAATCATCGCTTCAATTATTTTGGGTATTTCTCGCGCTGTGGGTGAAACAATGACTGTCCTCATTGCCGCCGGACAACAACCAAGACTAACTGTTAATTTTGCGGAATCAGTAGAAACAATGACAGCTTACATGGCACAAATTTCTGGTGGAGATAGTCCACGCGGTAGTCTCAATTTCAAGACATTATATGCTGTAGGCGCTGTTCTGTTTCTACTTACCCTTGCTTTGAATATTGTTAGTTACTGGATTGCTAATCGCTTTAAAGAAAAATACGACTAAATAGATATGGCTACAAGTTATCAACAAGATGATTCTCTAGATTCTGCGGCAGAATTTACCGATAATGTTGAGAGTAGGGAGACATTAGGGAAAGTATTTGAAGGACTTTTTTTGTTAGGATTGCTGATTGGTTTATTTATCCTAGCGTTGCTACTTTTTGATATTTTTCGAGACGGATTAGGCAGATTTTTGTCACCCGGCTTTCTCACGGAAACTCCTTCTCGTTTTCCTGACCAAGGTGGTATTCGTCCTGCGATTATTAGCAGCATTCTTTTGGGAGCTGTTGTAATTTTCGTTACTGTCCCCATTGGTGTCGGAGCAGCTTTATATCTAGAAGAGTATGCACCTAAAGCTTGGTGGACAGCGATTATTGAGATTAATATCAGTAATCTGGCGGGAGTACCTTCTATTGTCTATGGATTGCTGGGTTTAGGAGTTTTCAATTATTTGCTTGGGTTTGGCCCCGCTTTGATTTCTGGAGCGTTGACTTTATCTTTGTTGTCATTACCAGTAATTATTGTGACAGCTAGAGAAGCAATTCGCGCTGTCCCAGATTCCCTGAGAAATGCTTCTTACGGATTAGGTGTCACAAAATGGCGAACTATCAGCAATCATGTCATACCCTATGCTATTCCCGGTATTTTGACGGGGGTGATTATCTCTGTATCCCGCGCTATAGGTGATGCAGCCTCTCTGATTGTTGTAGGTGCTGTGGGTTTTCTCACCTTTAACCCTGGTTTGTTTCAGAGGTTTATGGCATTACCCATTCAAATTTACAGTTATATAACTCGTCCTGAACCGGGTTTTGCTAGTGCAGCAGCAGCGACAATTATTGCGTTGTTACTCTTGATTTTAGTTTTAAATGGTGTAGCAATTTATATTCGACAACGCTTCTCAATAACTTAGGTAAACGCAGTATGCAACTTTCTCTCAAACCTAACCCCCAACCCCTTCCCTACAAGGGAAGGGGAGCAAGACTTAAAGCCTCTCGCCGTTTCGGGGAGAGGAATGGAAGCGGGGTTTTAAAAATATGTTGCACATCCTGTTTAAGTAATTAAATATCTAATTGGATACATTCACGGTTATTAGGAGATACGTAAAATGACTTATAGCAATAGTAAAAGTCAATTAGATAGTGCCACAATCGACCAAGATAATACTGTCTTCAATGTTGAAGGTGTGAAGGTCTTCTATGGAGGATTTCTGGCACTTTTAGATGTCTATTTAAAGATTCCTGATAAACAAATTATTGCTTTTATTGGGCCTTCAGGATGTGGTAAAAGTACCTTATTGCGTTGCTTCAACCGGATGAATGATTTAATCCCTGGAGCTAAGGTTGAGGGTAGATTGAATTATCGCGATCGCAACATTTACGATCCTAAGATCAATTCTGTAAAATTACGCCGCCAAGTCGGAATGGTTTTTCAAAGACCGAATCCTTTCCCTAAGTCAATATACGAAAATATTTCCTTTGGGCCGCGTGCTAACGGTTACAAAGGTAACATTGATGAATTGGTGGAAGATTCCCTCAGACGCGCTGCTATCTGGGATGAAGTCAAAGATAAACTCAAAGAGAAGGGTACTGCATTATCTGGTGGACAACAACAACGGCTTTGCATTGCCCGTGCGATCGCCATGAAGCCAGATGTATTATTGATGGATGAACCATGTTCTGCTCTCGACCCAATTTCTAGCCGTCAAGTAGAAGAACTCTGCTTACAACTTAAGCAGCAATATACCATCATTATGGTGACACACAATATGCAGCAAGCTTCTAGAGTCGCAGATTTCACGGCTTTCTTTAATACAGAAATTGACGAGCATGGCAAACGTCGCGGAAAATTAGTTGAGTTTAATCCTACAGCCCAAATGTTCAGTTCTCCTCAAACTAAAGAAGCTGAGGATTATATCAGTGGACGGTTTGGGTAAATTCGTAATACTTCTCTACGAGAGGCTGCGCCAACGGCTGCGCTCAGTACAAGTTCGTAATTCGTAATGACGGTGGGGAATGCGTTACAGTTCTGCATTCTGACGTGAGTTCAACGAACCTCTCCCTGCCTTGAACTAAAGTTCCAGTCTGTCCCTCTCCGAGTCGGAGAGGGACGGTTTTGCGTAGTCAAACCAGGGAGAGGTCTTTTGATTACTATATAAACTGTCGAATTTACGTTAATTCAGGAAAATATGCTGAGGCTTAATAGTACGAAGCTGGAGTAATATTTCAGTATAGTACTTATACTGTGTATTATGTTTAAGCCTCTGTCATTTGCTTTAGTTACAGCTAGCATTCTAGTTGCATCAATCAATAATCCCAGTGCAACCTTAGCTGGAACTTGCGCCTCTCAGTGTGGTTTGCATCCAATTGAGTTTAAACCTGGGCAACACATCCGAGTTGAAGTTATAAATAGCACACCTAACCTGATTAAAATCCAAAAACCCTCCGGGACTGATGCAATATCCTTGAGTCCAGGACAGAAATTAAATTTAGAACAAATAGAGGGTACGCAGCCAAATACATCTGTGATATTTTGGAGCGAAACTGGTTTATCACTACAAGCAATTGTCTCGAAACCTAACTTTGGCACATTGCGGCTTGAACTCCGTCCGACTTTGCGTTCTTCAGGCGATCGCTCATTATATATTATGGATGATGGTAGGATAAACGTGTTTTAGATAGCAAATAATGTTATGAGTTATGAATTAAGAAATAACTTTCAATTCAACACTCATAACAGACGCGATGAATCGCGTCTCTACTCCTAACTCCTAAATTTATACTGTGCTAGACCGATCTGTATCTGAACTCGCAAAACCTCGCAGGCGCTTACCTAATCAGCGCTGGCAAATTTATCCGCAAAAACCAGAATTTGCCCAAAATTTAGCGGTTTTGACAAATATTTCCCCGATTGTCAGCCAGTTGTTGATTAATCGGGGTATGGAAACACCAGAACAGGTAGAAGCCTTTTTAAATCCAGAGTCTTTAGTTTTGCCTTCGCCGTTGGAAGAATTCCCAGATTTGGCGATTAGTTTGGAGTTGTTGCAAAATGCGATCGCTTCTCAAACAAAAATCGCTATTTGTGGTGACTACGATGCTGATGGGATGACCAGCACTGCTCTACTTTTACGTAGTCTCCGCACTTTAGGCGCACAAGTAGATTATGCTATTCCCAGTCGGATGCACGAAGGCTACGGTATTAATAAACGCATAGTTGAAGAATTTCACAGCGAAGGTGTAGGATTAATTCTAACTGTAGATAATGGTATCTCTGCGTTTGAACCAGTTGCTAGAGCTAGAGAACTTGGTCTTGCAGTTATTATCACCGATCACCACGATCTCCCCCAAAAATTACCGCCGGCTAACGCTATCCTCAACCCGAAACTAATAGCTGAATCCTCACCTTATCGGGGTGTTGCTGGTGTTGGTGTCGCCTACATTTTGGCAGTGTCTCTAGCACAACAGCTAGGGGAGACTAAGGGCTTGATCCAGCCGATGTTAGCACTATTTACACTGGGAACGATCGCAGATTTAGCTCCCTTAACTGGCGTAAATCGCCGTTGGGTGAAACGTGGTTTACAGCATTTACCCAAATCTAACTTACCTGGAGTGCGGGCATTAATTCAGGTAGGCGGCGTGGAGGCAAGGGGAGATGAGAAAGCAGGGGAAGCAGGGGAGAAAATCCCCAATCCAAAATCCAAAATCGTTCGACTGAGCATCTCGACTTCGCTCGACGGAACCGTAGCCGAAGTCCAAAATCGTTCGACTGAGCGTAGCCAAAATCCAAAATCGTTAAAGCCTGAAGATATCGGTTTTCGTCTGGGACCCCGAATTAATGCTATTGGTCGAATTGGCAACCCTCAAACTGTGATTGAATTGCTAACTACAGATGATATGGGGGTGGCGCTGGAACTCGCAATGCAGTGCGAACAAACAAATGCCAGTCGCCAGCTAATGTGTGAGCAAATTGAACAAGAAGCGATCGCTTATGTAGAGACAGAATTTGTTGCATCTCTACAAAAAGACCGGGTATTAGTTGTTGTTCAACCCAATTGGCATCACGGCGTTATTGGGATTGTCGCCTCCCGCTTGGTGGAACGTTATGGCGTTCCAGTGTTCATCGGTACTTATGAGGATGAGGAACATATACGCGGTTCAGCAAGAGGAATTCCAGAGTTTCATGTGTTTGAAGCTTTGGAATATTGTCACGATTTACTAGGCAAATTTGGTGGACACAAAGCAGCCGGGGGTTTCTCTTTACCAGCAGAGAATTTACAGGTGTTGCGATCGCGTTTGATTGAGTTTGCTAACCAGTGTCTTGAACCCCAGCATCTCAAGCCTCTGCTCAAAATTGATGCCGAAGTCAACCTCAATCAAATCAATCAGCAGCTTTACCAACAACTTAATGCTCTGCACCCCTGCGGTATGGACAACCCCGATCCAATTTTCTGGACACCTAATGTCCAAGTGGTTGAGCAAAAAATCGTTGGTAAGGGTCACATTAAATTGACAATTGCCCAAACTGTCGATAATCAGCAGTATAAAATCAAAGCGATCGCTTGGCGTTGGGGCGACTATTTCCACCTACCATCGCCAGTGGATGTTGCTTACAAACTGCGAGAAAATTACTTTAACGGTAACACCACCATCGAACTAGAGTTAATCGGTGTCAGACTGCCAATTCAGCTTCAACAATTTTTTGCTTCGCCACCTATCCCGTCAAGCACCACTTTTGAGTACAACCAGCGACATTATACTTGTGGTTTCTATAAAAACGGTATTGAAGCAGAATTAAGAATTAAAAATTCTGAAGGCAAAGTCTTAGCGATGCAGCCAGGACATATAATTGGTTTGCTGGGAACTAATCGTCAAAACGCCCAAGAAATTGATATCTCTCAACCACAGTATGACAATATTATCCAAGCTGCCCTTCAGGCGTTATTAGTATTGAGTGCTGAGTTATGAGTCCTGAGTTTTAAGTTATGAGTTATGAGTTTTAAATTCCAAAATTTTCTTCTACTCAGCACTCCACACTTCTACTTACTCAGTACTCAGCACTCAGCACTGTTAAAGGTTGCCGTTGCGAAATGCCAACACAAAGATTACCGCAGGACCAGCAATCACAATTAGCGCCACGGACAGCAATTGGAAAATAACTTCCCAATTGATACTGGTAAAAGCGTTAAACAAACCGTCAAACATTTTTCCTCTTCTCCTTCCAATTGTATTAAAAAATTTAATAACTTAATTACAAAACCTGCAATCGATCATATCTGGCTATGGACTGCTAGATTTAATTTACTTAACAAAATTATAAGAAAAGATATAAAAACGTACAATAGGGGGATTGGGCATTGGTTATTTCTCCCTCATCTCCCTAATCTAAAATGTCAACTTGGCAATGTGTAAAGCAATGTGGAGCCTGCTGTAATCTTGATCCAGCAGATCGTCCAGATTTGGAAGAGTATCTCTCACCATCAGAACTAGAACTCTACCTCAGCATGGTAGGCGAAGGAGGATGGTGCGTTAATTTCGACCATACCACACGAGAATGTCGCATCTACCCAAATCGTCCTCGCTTCTGCCGCGTAGAATCAGAAGTGTTTCAAGATATGTATGGGGTTGAACCAGAAGAAGTTAACGATTTTGCTATTGACTGCTGTCGCCAGCAAATAGAAGGAGTATATGGCGATCGCAGTTTAGAAATATTACGCTTCGACAAAGCTATTGGCCTTTGACACTCCCATTACTAGTTTTAGTCTGTGGCGTTGCAATTTATTACAAGAATCTGAGAATATGATAGAAATATGAAAGGAACCTAGCAATAAAACTACTGCCTGTGAAACTTGACTCTGCTCCTTTGGGTATTTCTGGGATATCTCAGACTGAGATCGAGCTAGAACCGAAAGACAGCACTGATTTTAACTTAACTCCTGCGATCGCCCTCCCAGTTCAGCCTGTAGTTGCGGATAGTCCTCAAAAGCAACAATCAGCGCTAGTAATTTTTGGTACAACTTTTGTAACCATTTTTCTAGCAGAAATTGGAGATAAAACTCAGCTATCCACGCTATTAATGAGTGCAGAATCTCATTCGCCGTGGGTAGTATTTATCGGATCTGCGGCTGCGCTGATAACCACCAGCTTATTAGGTGTACTTTTAGGTAGTTGGATAGCCGGACGACTCAGCCAGAAAACTGTAGAAAAATCAGCCGGCGTGATGTTGTTGGTAATTTCCCTAATGCTGTTTTGGGATATATTCCGAGGTTAGAGACGCGATTAATCGCGTCTGTACTTAATCCCCCTCATCCCCCTTAATCATATGGATTGGCATCTTTTAGGACTGAGCTTTATTACAGTTTTTTTATCAGAATTGGGTGACAAAAGTCAGCTAGCAGCGATCGCACTTTCAGGGCGTTCTAATTCTCCCCGTGCAGTATTTTTTGGTGCAGCTGGCGCATTGCTGTTAACAAGCCTGTTGGGATCATTAGCAGGGGGTGCAGTAGCAGAATTACTACCTACACGCTTGTTAAAAGCGATCGCTGCTGTGGGATTTGCCATCCTTGCTGCACGTTTGTTGTTATTTAACAATGAACCATCGGCAGATTCTGAACAAATACCGTAACCAGACATTACAAAGGTTCCCAACCGGTTCCTTTGTAGCCGTATTCAAAAATTTCTGGATGCAAAATTTCTGCTAAAATTTCTAGAGAATCTACCAGTCGCGGACCTGGACGATTGAAGTAAGAATTGCCATCAGTAATGTAAACCCTACCCGATTGGGTAGCGTGCAGTTTTTCCCAGTCTGAACGTTGAGTTAACAAATTCGCTTCTTGGCGAGTGCGATTTAAATCAAAGCCACAAGGCATAAAAACAATTACATCTGGATTAGTTGCTAATAGTGTTTCCCACGGCAAGGTCGAAGAAGGCTGACCTTTACTACAAAATAGAGAGTGTCCTCCTGCTAAGTTAACTAATTCTGGAATCCAATTGGCGGCAATCATCAAAGGATCAGTCCACTCGATACAGGCGACAGTAGGCACTTCATTTAAAGAGAGTCCTTGGATTCTTTGCTGACAAATTTTGACGCGAGCTTCTAAATTTTCTAAGATTTTTACTGAGTCTACGCCAAAGATGTTGCCGACTCGCTCAATGTCATCCCAAATATCCTGGAGACTATTGGGTTGTAAAGAAATAATCTCAGGTTTACTGTCAATGAGTCTGGCAACTGCTCTTTCAACTTCCTGTAAGCTGACAGCACAAACATCGCACTGGTCTTGAGTGAGAATGTGGGTAGGCTGCAATTGCTCTAAAACGTCTGTTTTGATTTCATAAATACTGAGAGCAGATTGCAATAAATTGTTCACCTCATCATGAATTTGGCTGCTAGAGGCATTGGAATTTAAACGTGCTTGGGTACAAATGGGGCGATTTTGGATTTCTGGAGGGTAATCGCATTCGTGCGATCGCCCCACAATAGCATCAACCAACCCTAGTGTCGCTAAAATCTCTGTTCCACCGGGAATTAAAGAAACAATTCTCACATTACTATCCGTCATCGTTTCACCTCCAGAACAGCTGCGGTTATCTTAATTTTGGCAAAATTTGAGTCTTTAGGCATCTTTCTCTAGGATAATCAAGGGTGTTTTGGTAGTCAGCCTCAGCAAGAATTTGATTAGAAAAAATATACTTTCCGGTTATGAGAAATCATATCAAGTAATTGTAATTATACAAAGACAGTTTTACTTTTTCCGTAGAACTACAAGGCAAAATTATTTCTTCTTGAGGGCAACTAATGCAGGTGGTATTGGCTAGAGATATTACAGACTACAACCAAGCTCAAGAGGCTTTACAATTCCGGGCGATTTTTGAGCGTTCATCTATCAGTATTGGAATTATAGATATGAAAGCGCAGATAGTCGATACTAATCTGGCACTGTGCAAGATTTTTGGATACAGTCGAGAAGAAGTATGCGGCAAGCCCTTTACAGATTACATTCCCACAAAAAGGGGGGATTTAAAACTTTACAAACAACTGATGTCAGGAATTCCTACAGACTTAAAGACAACTTCGAGGCTTGGCTGCCAACCCGGAGAAGATCAGCAACAGCTTCTCGCCAGACATCCCATTGAGATAGAAAGACGCTGCCTGCATCAAAATGGTAGCTTAATTTGGATTCATATCTCTGTTTCTGTTATATCAAGCAGCAATGCTGAACCTGAGTTTTTTCTAGCGATGATTGAAGACATTACTGAACGCAAGGAAACAGAGTTGAAACTGCTTGCCTCTCAAGAAGCAGCAGAAGCTGGCAATCGGGCAAAAAGTGAATTTTTAGCAACTATGAGCCATGAGTTGCGGACGCCTCTGAATGCGATTATGGGTTTGTCACAGTTGTTGCAACAAGAAAGAATTGGCTCTCTGAATGAAAAGCAGAACGAATATGTAAATTCTATATATAGTAGTGGTGAACATCTGCTGTCACTGATTAACGATATCCTTGATTTATCTAAGGTAGAAGCAGGCAAAGAGGAACTGTTACTCTCACCTTTGCCAGTGTCAGATTTATGTAATTATGCTATATGGACAGTGCGCGATCGCGCCTTAGAAAAGGGATTGCAACTTACATCTGAAATTGATCCAGAAACGGATATTTGTATTGGTGATGAGGGGCGCATTAAGCAAATGCTAGTCAATCTGCTCACCAATGCGATTAAATTCACCCCAGCCGGTCAGGTATCGCTGGTAGTCAAAAAAGCACCGCAAGGGATAAGGTTTACAGTTTCAGATACTGGAATTGGGATAGACTCAAATCAGTTTAAATTTCTATTTGAACCCTTTAAACAGCTTGATAGTCGGTTAAATCGGCAGTATGAAGGCACTGGCTTGGGTTTAGCTTTAACACGCAAATTAGCCCGTTTGCATGGTGGAGATGTTACCTTTACATCGACTTTGGGAAAAGGTAGTCAGTTCACTCTATTTCTACCAGATTCAGTGCATCCGAGAGATAGGGAAGATGGGGAAGATGAGGGAGCAAATTTTACCTTGTTTTCCTCTTCTCCAGTCATCCTCACAAATAAAACGATTTTGCTTGGGGAAGAAGAGGAAGACCCTTTCTAAAAAAATACATTATTTGTATTTACTTTGACTGTGAGAATTTTTTTATCATTTTCACATGGGGAATACTGGCTTCTTGAAATATTTCTCCTTCTTCTACAAAATCCAATTTTTTGTATAGATTTTTCACATATTCTTGAGCATGAATCACTACTTCTGGAATATTTTTGTTAGCTATCACTTCTAGGGCATTTTCCATAATTTTCTTACCAATACCCTGCCCTCTAGCTGTAGATAAAACAGCAAGCCGTTCTATTTTGGCGGTTTTATCATCTAAATATCTAATTCTGGCAGTACCCACAACTTCCTCATTTAAATAAGCAATCAAATGTTCAGATATTGCATCTTTGCCATCAAATTCTAAAGCCGCATCTACCCCTTGTTCTTCCTGAAAAACTGCTATTCTAATTGCTTGAATTGCTGGAAAGTCTTGAGGTAATTCAGCAACTTTTATAACTAAATCACTCATTAAAGTCTCTCTACGATTTCTACATATAATAATAGACCTCTTGCAAAAGTCCCTAACACCCCTCCCCGCTTGCGGGGTGAGGTTCTTAATTTTTGATTTATGCAAGAAGTCTAATAAGTAGGGCATATGCCCTACCTACTCTTGTAGTTTAATCTGCGCCTTCAATTGGTGCAAAACCTTGGCGCTGAATATTTTCTGTTACCACGCGTGGTTCCAAAAATTGCAGGAGGTAATCCGGGCCACCTGCTTTAGAACCTACCCCAGAAAGTTTGAATCCGCCAAAGGGTTGCCGTCCAACGATCGCTCCTGTAATATTACGGTTGATGTACAAATTCCCAACTTCAAATTCTGCCTGCGCCTGCTGAATGTGCGAAGGTGTTCTAGAATAAAGTCCGCCAGTCAAGGCGTAGTTTGTACCGTTGGCGACTGCTAAGGCTTCCTGAAAATCTTGTACGCGAATTACCGCCAGGACAGGCCCAAAAATTTCTTCCTGGGAAATTACCGCATTTGGCGATACTTCCCTAAAGATCACAGGCCCAATAAAATATCCTTGTTCGGGTGCTGGTAACTCTAACGCCACTTTTGCTTCTGCCTTACCCTTCTCAATATACTCGCGGATGCGATCGCGGGCATTAGCATCAATCACCGGCCCAACTTGTGTACTCGGTAACTCTGCTTCCCCAATGTTCAAAGATTTTGTCGCTTCCACTAACCGTTGCACAAAGGTATCATAAATTGGTTCCAGCACAATCACTCTGGAGGCAGCAGAACATTTTTGTCCACTGTAACCAAATGCTGACTGCACTACCCCCACAACAGCTTGGTCTAAATCAGCACTTTCATCGACAATAATGGCATTCTTGCCACCCATCTCCGCAATCACCCGCTTCATGTGCTTCTGTCCGGGTTTCAAAGTTGCCGCATCTGCGTAAATTCGACAGCCGACTTCCTGGGAACCTGTAAAAGCAATTACATGGGTATCGGGATGATTTACTAAATAAGCGCCGACTTGCGAACCCTTACCTGGTACGTATTGAAATACACCTTTCGGGATGCCAGCCTCGATTAAGATTTCTGTGAGTTTTGCGGTAATTACAGAAGATGTTTCCGCAGGTTTGAGGAGAGTACAATTCCCTGAAACCAAAGCTGCGACAGTCATCCCACAAGCGATCGCTAGCGGAAAATTCCAGGGAGAAATCACTACAGCAATACCCCGTGGTTGGTAAATATAACGATTAGTTTCACCAGGGATGTCGTAATTTAAACCTTCATCTAATCGTTCCATCTCATCAGCGTAGTACCGACAGAAGTCTATCGCTTCAGAAACCTCTCCATCAGCTTCTTTAACTGGTTTCCCAACTTCCAAAACCATCCAAGCTGAAAGTTCAGCGCGGCGGAGTTCCATCAAATCACCCGCTTTCCGCAAAATATCAGCGCGTTGTTTAGCTGGTGTTTTCTTCCACGCAGGAAACGCCGCTTTCGCAGCTTGCATCGCCTGTTCTGCTTGTTCAACGCTAATCAACCCAACTTTACCAACTACCTCACTGAAATTAGAAGGATTCACAGAATCAACAAATTCTGGCGTATTCACATATTCGCCATTAATTAGCGGCAAATAAGTTTTACCCAACTGTTGGCGAACATTTTGGAAAGCTTGAGCAGATTTTCTTGTCATCTCTTCCTCAGCATAATCGGTATCAGCAGCACCAAGGAAATGAGAGTTAGGAGTTAGGAGTGAGGAGTTAGGAGTTAAAGAGTTCTCTTCTTTGATAATTGGCGGCGCTAATAATTCTTCAATCGGTCGATTTTCGAGATTTTGCCGTAAAAAAGAACTATTAGCGGTATTTTCCAACAACCGCCGAATTAAATACGCCATCCCAGGTAATAATTCACCATAAGGACAGTAAACTCTCACCCGATAACCCCTGTCAACTAATGCCTTCGCTACTTTATCACCCATACCGTAGAGGACTTGTAATTCAAATTTACGGCGGGGGACATTTAAACTTTCAGCGATCGCAATGGCGCGAGAGTGCGATCGCACATTATGGCTACCAATGGCAGAATACACATATTGATGATTTTCTAGCAATAACTGAGTGATGGTTTCAAAGTTAGCATCACTTGCGGCTTTCTCGTTGTAAACTGGCTGTGGCCAATGCTTCTGCGCTGCTTTGATAGTTTCCTGATCCCAATATGCGCCTTTCACTAAGCGGATTGTCAGGGGATAACCGCGCTGTTTCAACCAAGAAATTAAATCTTTGGTATCTTGCTCACTATCACGCAGATATGCTTGAATGGTCATACCAACATCTGTACGTTGGCGAAACTCTTCTTCTAGTAAGAGTTTTTTCAGGATGCTGAGAGTTATGTTTTTATAGCCATACTGTTCCATATCAAAATGCACAGCTGCGCCCAACTCTTTAGCACGACGTAAGAGAATCCGAATGCGATCGCTAACTCGCTCCTCACTACCCATAGCATCTAATGGGTCAAATTGGGAATAAAACGCCGTTAACTTTACAGAAACCTGAACTTTTGGGATGGGTTCGCCATCAGCCTCATCAATAGCCGGGATAGCTGGCCAATTCTTTGATGCTTCGACCAATTGTTGCATTAATTCTAGATAGCGTTCTAGATAAGACTGCGCTTCGACTTCAGTAATTACGGCTTCACCAAGTAAGTCGATGGTGAAAGCCATTTTTTCTTTTCGCAGTCGTTCAACTGTTTTGATGACTTGTTTAATATTTTCCCCAGAAATATATTTATGGGCAAGAGTCTCAACCGCAGTACCAACGGTTGTAGCAGCAACTTGTCCTGGCATAGAGTCGGGGTTAGCAAAGTTTAGCATTCCCTTCAAAGCTGCTGGTAATTCTACAGACTCATCTCCGAGATATTCTTGTAAATGTGACGCAATTTCTGATTTACTGTGCAAAGCAGGTAGCGTATCTATAAAGCGAAATAATTGCACCCGCAACCCCGGATTACTCATCGCCCAAGCGAGTAATTTATCATCCCAGCGCATTTGATCTCGCAGGGAAGAAAAAAACGAACGATTTTCCGACGTTGCTGCTAGAAGTTGTTTAGCAATTTCTTGGGTTTTAGCTTCGTAGGTGCTTGTTTGTACTTGTAATACCACTGATAATAAACTCCGTTAATCAAGGCAAGGCTTTTTGTACAAAGCCTGTGTCTTCTATTTTGACGCTTTCATATATTTAGTGGGGAGTGGGCTTGCCGTGAGCGTAGCCGAATGGGAGTGGGGGAGATGAGGGAGACAAGGGGGATAAGGGACACAAGGGAGATAAGGAGAAAATAACGAATGCCCAATTCAATCACAAGTGTTATCCTTTTGTTGATCTATTTCTAACGTCATATTAAAAGTGTGAATACTATTGTGAATACTATGTTTATGCCTACAGAAAACCTCACGCATATCTTATTTTCTAACTGGCTACACACACTCCAACCCTTTGGTGTTGACCAGGTAGCGGCTGAGAAAGTCTTTAATTGCTTGGTTGCAGCTTACTCTACGCCTAGTCGCTACTACCATACATTGAGACACATTGATCAGGTTCTCAGCACAATTCAGATTTTGCAAGGCTACACCAAAAACCTAGCTGCTGTTCAACTAGCTGCCTGGTTTCACGATGTTGTGTATGACTCTCAAGCTCAAGATAATGAAGAACGAAGCGCAGACTATGCTTTGGAATTGCTGAGTAATTTGGGTATTCCAGAAGATACCATAACTACTGTCACGCGTCTGATTCTGAACACTAAAAACCACCAAGCTGCGGTAGATGACTATGATAGCCAAGTTTTACTTGATGCAGATTTAGCGATTTTGGCTAGTAACCTAGTCCAATATCCAGAATATACTCATGCTATTCGCCAGGAATATGCCTGGGTGGCAGAAGCAGATTATATCATAGGTCGTCGGCAGGTTTTAGAAGGATTTTTGCAGCGATCGCATATCTACTTTACGCCTTTAATGTCAGAGTTTGCCGAACCATCTGCCCGTGGCAATATCCAGGCAGAAATTCAGTCTTTATTGTCTGGTTAGTTTTACATTAAGGAACGTGGATTAAATAAAATGCAAAACTTCATCCTGTATCTAGCTTACCTCTCCAATATATCGGAGAGGGATTGAGGGTGAGGTAAGACAGGGACATAAATTTGTATGTTATTTAATTCTTATTGCTTACCGTCTGCCATCACCACGATGAGTCACTTCAGGCACTTCAGTCTCTTCTAGCTTTCTTTTAGGTGCAAACACTTCTTGATGTTGTTGCTGCTGAATTTTTTGCTGTGCAAACCTTACACGGGTGCGAACTCCCAGATCGGCATCTGTATCGAGCATTTGCTGAAGTTGATTTGTAATCCGCGACGCTTGATCGGGTAAACTGACTGCGTTGTTTACCGCCGCAGGCATCGCAATCGCTAGGGTTTCTAAACTCGTCACTGCTGCATAACGCACTACCCACTCTGGATCTTGACAAATTAGTAATAGTGCCTCTAATACCTGAGTCTGAACAGATTCCAGTTTCTCAGGCGATACTTGATGCCAGCGCAAAGTGCCTAATCCCCTGGCAGCTGCCCGCCGCACACTCAAAGAAAAATCGGTTTTTGCTGCCTCTAACAACGTATCCAGCGCCCGGATATCGCCAATTCCCGCTAAGGCACGAACAGCCCAGGCTCTAGCACCATAGTTGTAATTATCAATTAGTTCCAATAGTGGCAGTACTGCGGCTTCACCGATCGCAATTAGTCCATCTACCGCCGCCACCGCCGCACCAGGATTGTTGTAGCCCAAAGCTGCAATCAGTGTGGGAACGGATTCCTCTATACCAGCTGCTGCTAACTCTTGAACTGCGTCTACTAAGCGCTCCGAAGAATCTGCTTCTTCCACAGCACGGATTAATATTTGGGCAAGTTCACCGTTATTCATAATAATTTTTCATGGGTCATTAGTCGTCAGCCAATTGTAGCTTAGGTTATCCGTAGTTACCATCATACTTAAACCCCTAGCCCTGATTTTGCAGTTAGTTTGGGGGTTTTTCTGTGATAAACATTAGATTTAAACGTATTAATGACAACTGCTTATATCTCCCCTCTCCGAACTCACGCGGAGGGGGTGAGGTTTTGATATATACTTCATGCACCTGGGAACCGCTATATCTATAAATTATAACTACAACAGCGAGTCCATCAAATTCATCACTTTAATCGCACCTGCTGACAAAGTGCTTGTTGCGGTGTGGTTAACTTGATATTCTAGTAATCCTTTAAGAGAAATTAGCTTCAGACTATTTTCGGCAAGAGTCTGCGCGATCGCATCTGCTGCGGGTAGATATCCAATTGCTCCCAAATCTGCTAAGACTGCTCGACGCAATTGCAATTTCTCTCCCGCCAAAGCTTGTACTAACCGTTCTGCATAAACTGGTTCTTCGGTTAATTGATACATGGCTCGTGCAGCAGCATATTGCACCAATTCGATTGGATGCTCTAAGAATGGCTTTATCAAAGGGATGAACTCAGTTGCCCTCAAGATTCCCAAAGCTTCTAAGATGGAGTCGTAAGGTTGAGATAAATCCGGCTGCTTTGATATCAGCTGCTCTCCCTGCAAGCCTACTTGTAATAGCTTGATCAGCGCGGGAATACAAAGCCGATCACCTAGCATTTCCAAAGATTGTACCGCCGCTTCCCGCACATAAAAATCTGAGCAGTCTAAACAGCCAATTAAAGGTAATACTGCCTGGCGATCGCTTAGTTTTCCTAAGGCTCTAGCGGCGTTTCGTCGTAGAGGATATCCGCCTTCTGGTGTCCTGTCGGCTTCATCCTCTAACGCTTTGATCAGTGCTGTAACCGCAGCTGCTTCACCTATGCGAAACCTACCCAACCACCAGGCAGCATAAAACCGCAGACCTAAATCTGCACCTTCAAGATTAGCTAGAGCCTGCTCTACCGTTAAAGATTCACCGTCGGTATTGTCACCTGTCAGTGATAAATCTTCAATTTTCTGCGGACTGGGATTCATGAGCAGAAGGATGATGGCTGTGTTCGCTATCTGTTTGAGTTTGGGCGTTCAATGGCTGAATGCTGACTATTTTGCCACCCAAGCGAGTAATTCGCTGCATTTCTTGATTCATCCGGTTCTCAGGCACTGTGAAAAACACACTGGCACTAGAACGAATCGGATAGCCAACTTTTTCTGTTTCTTCGCTTTGGCGCAGACCGACTACTTCATAGCGGAAGGAGCGATTACTATTTCTACCATTAATTTGTCCAAGCATAAATCAATTCCTAATTTATAAATTGAAGTTGTCATTAGTCCTTTGTCCTTGGTCTGAAATTAATCAGCAATGACCAATGACTAATGACCAATGACACTAAAGTGGTTTCACACTGGCGATTTTACCACCTTGTTTTACCACTCTCTGGAAGTAAGTAGATAGTTCTTCATAGGGTATAATCACAGCTTGATTGACCCGGCGTGTGCTAGGATACCCAGCTCCAAAAACGCCTGCCACTTCAATGCGGTAGAGCCTGCCTTGTTTACCAAAAGTTCCCGCACCACCGAAAGTACTGTTAGGAGTAACGCCTTTTTCAGGAGCAACGTAGGAAAAGCCGGAAGGGCCACCAGATGGAGGAACAACAACAGATGCACTATTGCGACCTAGTTCACCCGCAAGGCGGGAGGAATTACCTCTAAGCTGGGAGGTATCGCTATTAGCATAGCCGCGATAAAGCTGGAATAACCGACTAAATCCGACAGTTTTCTGACCTGTTTGAGTTTTAAAACCGCGATAGAAAGGCACAATATTTTCACCAAAGCTACTTTGATACTCTGGCGAATCAATATAGGAATCAATGTCGGCTTCATATCCCTTGGTTTGATATAAGTCTAAGTGATAGACCACTTCCGACTCATCATAGGGAGCACGACCCAACAAATGTTTATAGTTCAGTTCAATGACGCGAGTTTGAAAACTGTTGTAGAAAAACTTCGATTTGTACAGTTCTGATTTAGCGACTTGACGCACAAACTCTTGTACTGTGCTTTTCCCATCACGCAGAATAGATTCAGCACTTGTCAGACGCTCAGATTTCATTAAGTAATCGTTGCCTAACAACTGACGATAGACGGTAGTAATTACCTGCTCTATATCTTCTTTAGTTGCATTTGGGCGCAATTCTACAGGAGCGTTATCACTAAAAGCTTCTGTTCCCAGACGGGACGCTGCTGTTGTAATAGCCATTGTTAATTTTCCTTTTGTAATTGGTAATTGGGAAAAGTTAGGAGTTAGCAGTTAAGAGTAGGGGTAGAGTTAGGAATTCAAAACTCATAACTCTTCTTGCACAGACGCGATTAATCGCGTCTCTACTCCTAACTCCTAACTTAATTCCCGATTCCCTATTTATACAGATGTGATGCTAATCACTTTGCTGCCCTTAAGATTAAGCTGCTGCAATTTATTAGAAAGTTGCTCGTACCCTACGAGCAATTCCGCAGTACCCCGCCGCACTACAGCTGAGTTTGGAGAAGCTGCTTGTAGTACCCTAATCCGATATGTTTTTCCACCACCACCTGTTGAGAGACCTGTTAAGGCTCCTGTAGAGACTGGGTAGATAGGTGAAGCCAGATTCTTAGCTATTTCCCAAGTTAGGCGTCCTTGTTTTTGCCCTTGAGCGCGATCGCTATTGGCATAACCCCGATACAGTTGGAACAGTCGGCTATAGCCAACATTTTTCTGCCCTACTTGGCTTTGAAAGCCGCGATAGTATGGCACAATGTTTTCGCCAAAGCTTCCTTGATATTCTTGCGAGTCAATGTATGAGTTAATATCAGCTTCGTAACCTTGTGAGTTGTAAAGCTCAACGTGGTACGAAATCTCTGACTCATCTTCGGGGGCACGACCCAATAAATGCTTATAATTTAACTCGATAAACCGAATTTGCGAGTTTGAATGGAAAAACTTCTCCCGATATAGTTCCGACTGAGCAATGGCTAGCACAAACCCCCGAACTGAAATCACACCTTGCTGCAACAGTGATTCGGCACTGACAAGACGCTCTCTTTCCATGAGGTATTCATTACCCATAACCTGGCGGTAAGCTGCCCGGATGATCACTTCCACATCCGCTTCTGTTCTATCGGGACGTAATTCTGCCAGTCCTGAGTTTTCAAAGACTCCAATCCCTAGCCTTGCTGCTTGTCCCACTGCCATCTTTTAACCTCCTCAGTTTACTTTTAACTGCAAAACTGAAAACTTTTTAGAAAAATTTTTTCTAGTCTTTTAACAAGAAAGAATTCCCGAGTCAGCAGCCAGAATTCAAAATTGAATTCTATGCGACTGGTCAATCAATAAACGCTGAAACAGCACACTAAATATGTATATTTAGTGGTCAACTTTCATCGTGCCGGGTATGAATCCCACACTCAAAGATTGCTGAATTCTGTATTTTGAATTTTTCTTCAACAGTCTTTTGAAAATAAAACTGCCCAGAAAGGTAAACCAACTCCTAGCTATTTGCTAATAGAGCTTGTTTTCCTTTCCGGGCTAAATACACTCTCTAGCTGAGAGCGTTAATTGCGTAATCGATGTAGGAATTAGCTTCTACAGCAGGATCGCCACTTAGACCGTGGTTAGCCTTGATGTACTTGAGAGCTTCAACGTACCAGCTAGGAGATAGATCAAAGGTGCGGTTGATTTCAGCCAAGCCAGAAATCAAGAAGTCATCCAAGGGACCTGTACCACCCACAACTAAGGAATAGGTAACAATCCGCAGGTAGTAGCCGATGTCACGCGCACACTTTTCTTTACCAGTGCTGGTAGAAGCGAAGTTAGGGCCTTGTTGTTGAGTGGTGTAGGGGAACTTGCTGTACACCGCTTGAGCTGCGCCTTCTGTCAAACGTTGGGCATTACCAGACAAGCTTTTTGCTGCTTCTAAGCTAGCTGGAGCTTGGCGGAAACGACCAAAAGCGGTTTGAATTTCTGTGCTGGAAAGAAAGCGACCTTGAGAATCTGCTGCTGCAACTGCTTCGGTAAGAGGTGTCTTCATGGATTTAGTATCTCCCTATTTACAATTTTGTTGAAATTTGTTTTGTCGAACTGACAGTAGTCAGTAGTCTTGATCTGGTTTAGCCTACTGCTGCGGCTGCACGATCAAAGTAGCTAGCAACTTCAGATAACAGAGCGCTGCAATCGCCTCTGGTGATCCCGTTGGTGTCACCAGCAAGAGCCAAAGCTGCGTCCTTCATCTTTTGCACACCAACTGCTACAGAAGCACCAGGAGTTCCTAGAGCCAAGTAGGTTTCGCGCAGACCGTTCAAACAACGGTCATCTAACACACTTGCATCACCAGCAAAGATTGCATAGGTAACATAGCGTAAGATGATTTCCATGTCACGCAAGCAAGCAGCATTCCGACGGTTGGTGTAAGCATTACCACCAGGAGCAATCAACTGAGGTTGTTCTGCAAACAGAGCGCGAGCTGCATTAGCAACAATTGCTGAGGAGTTGCTGGTAATCCGGTTTACGGTATCTGCACGCTTGTTGCCATCTTTAACTAGGGCAGCTAGGGCGTCCAACTGAGCAGCGCTGAGATATTCACCGCGGGCATCAGCTTGGGTGATTACTTTTGCAAATGCATCTAAAACCATTGCTTTTATCTCCGAGTTTGCTTGGTTATGAATAATTCGATTCAAAACTGAATGGTTCAGTTTATTTTTGATGTCAGCACTGCCTGACGAGTTACGAAAGGTTTAAAACAGACATCTAAGGAATAAGTTTACGATCTCCAGGCTTTCAGATTAAAACTTTTGTTAGAAAACTTTAAACTTCTCTGAACGACTGGAAAACCTGATTAAGATGTTGTTTTTTCTTTCAATTTCTCTTTATACAATGCTGCCGTATCATAATTTATTACAAATTATTGTGATGTTTGTTAATTTAATTTACATAAGTTCACATTCTTGTCTCTGTTAGTTTGTGAGAAGTTAGTACAGCAGGGGGGAAATAACTATCCAGTTGAAAAAGGCTCAAAAGCCGATGAAATAAGCAATATTTCTTCTGACTTTTGGCACTAAATATCTATACTGGTACGGATAGCTTCGAGTCAGCAACAAGCTAACCGAACCATATTGAATTCTCTGCAAATCAAAGGATGGGATAATTTATTTCTGGTAAATCCCTTAAAGAATGAATGCGATGCCTGGGTTGGGCTACGCCTACGCACAATTAATTTTGTGTACCATTGGCTACTTCCTAACTCTGCCAAACAGACTCCCAAAGGCACGCGCCATATTTTGCGACTGCATTGCATACAACATCTGTCGTCGGGGCAAAGCATTGCTCATACGTCTCAATTTAAGCTAAAACTCCTTTAAAACCTCGTTTCTAGACTCTGGCTAGAAATAGCACCTCATTGCCGCAGAATGGAATTCAATCATTCGTAGGTTGGGTAGAACGTAGTGAAACCCAACATTAAGTCTGTAGGACTAGCCCTTTCAAGGTGACTGTTAAAATCTCTTTTTTCTCTCTGTGCTCTCTGCGTCTCTGTGGTTAAAAAGTAATTAATTGAACCACAGAGGCGCAGAGAACACAGAGTTAAGAGGTTAAAGAGGAATTTCTTGTCCAAAATTTTTATCCACCTTGAAAGGGCTAGTCCTAGTCTGAAAATTTCCTAACCCCTTTTACGGTGAGGTGTACTTAGTGCGGTATGATGGGGTATTTTGTTTAGAGTCTCACTGAAATAATCCACATTCTAGTCTAATCATGATTTCAAGGGCGCTCCGGCATAGCCCGCCGCAGGCATCGCACCCTTGAAAATGTAGTATTTACTACTTACTAATTCCTGCCAAACACACTACCAAGGGCACGCGCCATATTTTGCGGTTGCATTGCATCCATTGCGGCGGTGGGTTCGTAGCCGCAGTGAACCATACAATCAGCACACTTGGGATTACCACTCTTCTGGCCGTATTGACTCCAGTCAGTTTGTGCCAGTAATTCCTTGAAGGTAGAGTAATAACCTTCGTTCAGCAGATAACAAGGTTTTTGCCAACCGAGAACGCTATAACTAGGGCTACCCCAAGGCGTACATTCGTAGTCTTTTTCACCAGTGAGAAAATCTAAGAATAGCGGATTGTGATTGAAGTTCCAGTTTTTTTCACCAGCTTTTAAAGGAGCCAGAATTTCGCGGAAGAGGGCGCGGGTTTGCTCACGGTGGAGAAAATGATCTTGATCTGGTGCCCACTCGTAACTGTAACCGGGAGAAATCATCATCCCGTCAGTATTTAGTGTTTCCACAAAGTCGAAAAACTCTTGCATATCTTTGGGTTGAGTACCCTCAAAGATAGTGGTGTTAGTGGTAACACGAAAGCCTTTAGCTTTAGCGGCGCGAATCGCTTTGACAGCAATATCAAAAACACCTTTGCGATCGACACACTGATCGTGCAACTCCCGCATCCCATCTAAATGTACGCTAAAAGTTAGGTAAGGGGAAGGTTGAAACTTATCCAGACTCTTTTCTAATAACAAACCATTGGTACACAAGTAAATATATTTCTTGCGCTCAATTAATCCCCGAACAATTTCATCAATCTGGGGATGCAGCAAAGGTTCTCCCCCAGGAATTGAGACAACCGGTGCGCCGCACTCTTCCACTGCGGTAAAGCACTGTTCTGGGGTGAGATTTTGCTTTAATATCTCTGTTGGATGTTGGATTTTACCACAACCAGTACAGGCTAGATTACACCGAAAAAGAGGTTCCAACATCAATACTAAGGGGAAGCGTTTACGTCCTTTCAAACGCTGCGTAACAAGATACTTCCCAATATCCATAGCTTGTTGTATATTAACTGCCATTGTTGCGATCGCTCCTCTTTTAGATATAAAAACACCACAGGAAAAGGCAAAACGTTAGTCATCGTACAGTAGCACAGCTAAGTAGAGCATTTCCATAATTAGTAGCTTTTTTAAACGCAGAGGGACGCAAAGGGAAGCGCAGAGGGACGCTGAGTTTTGCTATTTGACGTAACCTTGAGCAACAAACCAATCTACAGCATCTTTGAGTGCCGCATTCAGCGAAGATTGAGGTAGACCTAATTCTCGTACAGCTTTGGTGGCATTGTAATACATAGGTTGTTTTGCCATCCGAACGCCATCCAATGGCACTGAGGGCAATTTTCCCAGGGGTGCGAGAATCTTTTCATCAACCCAAGCAACACTAAGGGGCAACCAAGCCGGTACAGTTCCTTGAGGTGCCGAAAGACCTGTGATCTCGGCGAGTTCTTCGAGTAGTTGCTTGAGAGTGAGGTTTTGATGACCTAAGATATAGCGATCGCCTGATTTACCCAGTTGCAAGGCCAGTAAATGTCCCCATGCTACATCCCGCACATCGATAAAATTTAGACCAGTATCTAAATAAAAGGGCATTTGTCGTCGTAAAAATCGCAAGATTATATCACCCGTCGGAGTAGGTTTGATATCCAACGAGCCAATCGGGCTGCTGGGATTGACAATAACTACCTCCTGACCTGTAGCAACGGCTTGCATGGCTTCTTGTTCAGCCAGAAACTTAGACTTTTTGTAGTCACCCACCAACTTTTCTAAGGGACTCTGATGTGTTTCATCGACGACTTGACCAGATGATCCTACCCCAATTGCTGCGACTGAACTGGTGTAGACGGTGCGCTCAATGTTAGCCCGGCGAGCTGCTGCCAACACATTACGCGTACCCAGGACATTGTGACGATGGAGTAATTCTCGGTCTGTTTGCCACAGGGAATAATGGGCTGCTACATGAAATAGGTATTGACAACCAAGCATCTGTTGCCAGAGATTTGGTGAATTTAAATCACCTTTGACAATTTCCACCTCCAAACCGCGAAGATTATCCAAATTGCTGCTTGAGCGTACCAGGGCTTTGACTGTGTAACCCTGTTGCAGTAACAACCGAATTAAATGGGCACCAATAAAACCTGTACCCCCGGTGACAAAAACTTGCATTAAGCTGTGCCTCTCTTCTGAAATCGGGGAAACCAATCATCCAAAATAGTGTATACTACTGGCACAACAATCAAACTCAGGATAGTTGAAGTTACTAGTCCACCAGCGATCGCTATAGCCATAGGCGATCGCAATTCCGAACCAGCACCCAAACCCAATGCGATCGGTAGCATCCCTAAGATATTAGAGGCAGTGGTCATTATAATTGGTCTGAGGCGCACTAGTCCGGTGTTGAGGATCGCCTCGGTGCGGTCTAAGCCAGCGTTGCGTAACTGGTTGATGAAATCCACAAGCAAAATCGCATTTTTATTTGCCAGCCCCAGCAAAAAGACGAAACCGATTAGTGAAATCATCCCAAAGTCGCTTTTGGTGATTAGTAGCGCCAACATTGCCCCTACCAGTGCCAAAGGCAAAGAGACACCAATAACTAGAGGGTCTACCCAGCTTTTAAACAACAAAATTAGTACCACAACAATACACAGGGCAGATAAAGCTAGAGTAGTCCCGAAACTGCCAAAAACTTCACCTTGACGGGCAGAGTCTCCCCCTAAATTTAAGGAAACATCAGAGGGTAATACCGCTTTTGCTTCAGCTACTACTTTGTCAGTGGCATCACCCAAGGACAGATTCTTGCCAAGATTAGCACTGATGTAGGCCACGCGCTGATTATTCAAACGCTCGATTTGAAAAACCCTACCCTGCGGATTCGTTTCACCTGTAATTGTGACATCAGCGAATCCCGGTAGTCTCTGAATTCTTTCTTTAATCGCTTTGACTGCTTTGCTCAAAGCTTGGAGATTATTACCTTGTAATGCTAATTGCAGAGGTTTTTGACCACCGGAATCAACAAATTGAATATCTTCAACACTAGTAGTTACTCCAGAAAGAGCAGGTAATGAGGAGCGAAATTGGTCTTGTAGTTCCGCAGTTGTAATTGTCCGGTTTTCCTTTAACTTTATATATAGTGTCCCTTTATTCGGCTCACCCTCACGAGAACCAACAGTGGTAAATACCGTTTCAACTGCTGGTGATTTTCTCACAACATCTTCTAGTTTCTTCGCAACCTCAAGAGAATCATTTAAAGGATTGGGAAGATCACCCCCTTGTCCTCCTCTGCCCAAATCAGGGATACTCGGCAAAGGAGCCGTATAAGCAATATTAAATTCGCCGCGATCGAGTTTGGGAATAAATCCTTTGGGAATTAGGGGAATCAGTGCTATACCTGCGATAAAGCTGAGGACAGCCAACCCGATAACGATCTTCCGGTGATTTAAAGACCAACTCAGCAAATTTCTGTAAGATTGGGTAAACGCTACCCAGATATTTGCTTCCTGATGTGGGGAGAGCGAGGATTTAGGTTTCAGCCAGTAGATAGCCAGAACTGGAGATAAAGTTCGAGCAACTAGCATAGAAGCAAGCATCGCGGCTGAAACAGTAATGCCGAAAGGCTTGAAGAACTGACCGATTACCCCACCCATTAAACCAATGGGCAAAAAAACCGCAACTGCTGTCAAAGTGGCGGCGGTAACTGTCAACCCAATCTCATTTGTAGCTAAAAGCGCGGCTTGGCGAGGAGTTTCTCCATCTTCAACGTGTCGCATGATGTTTTCTACATCCACGATCGCATCATCAACAATACTCCCAATCACCAAAGCTAAAGCCAACAGGGTAATCGTCTCCAGGTTAAAGCCGAAAATCGCCATGACGATAAATGTCGCCAACAATGACGTCGGAATTGCCAAGGCAGAGATCAGAGTTGCCCGCCAATTCCACAAAAAAGGAAAAATTACTAATATTGACAAGACGACGGCTTCCATCAGCGCATCGATTGTTGACTGGGTGGCGTGGCGGATATATTCTGCTTGAGTGGCAGCTAAAGTTAGCTTGACATCCTTCAAAGTAGAGCGTAGCCTTTGAACTTCTTTTTCAACTCGACTCACTACTTCTAAGGTGTTAGCACTACCGCGTTTGATTACCTGAAATGCCAGTGCATCTTGGCCATTAAACCGTACTAATGTCGCCCCACCTTGGGGGACTGCTACACTCGCATTCGCTGGTTGTAAGGGAGGAGTTGTAGTAGCGCCCAGCAGTGAGACTTTCAGGACTCCTGGGAGTTTTGCGATCGCACTGACAATCTCATTTTGCGCCAACTTCGTCAAATCTGTGAGATTCCGCGTGGGACTCTCTATGGCATAGCTAATGGCGGCTGACTCGTTTAAATTCAGGGGAATAATTTTATCAGTCGCTCCCTGAGGCAAAGTCAACTGCTTGAGGGCAGTTTCAACTTTTTTGGTCGATGTTTCTAAATTCGTGCCAACGACAAAAGAAAGGCTAACAGCAGTTTGTCCCGGATAGGTGGATGAGCGGATATTATCCAGTCCTTCTAAGGATCGCAGGCGTTCTTCTAGGGGTTGGGTGAGCTTCGCTTCTGTATCCAGGGCAGTTGTCAAAGGGGCTGTAGCATTCACAACCACCACTGGGAAAGTAATATCTGGAAACAAGGCATACTTAAGGGAACTGAAAGCCAGAACACCGGCTACGGTTACGGCAATCCAAAAACTCACCGTCAGCCACGAAAATTTAATCGCCCATTTGGAAATATTGAAGAGTTCTCGTGCGGATTTGGAGTTATGAAGCTTTACCATCTTGGAAAATTATCGTGTGGGTGACACAATTATTTAGTCATCCTACAGCAATCGGCTTGGGTTTGCGAGTTTTGGATATCACAAAACGGCAACATTAATTATTGTCACTCAGATATGACCCAATCTTTAATACAAAAGGAAATTTCCAAACTGTCGAGAGGGCTAGTGCCTAATTTTTTACCCATCAACACAATTCTGGTGCCTCAAGGAGCAGAATATAAAGCTGTATGTCGCGCCTTTCGCGGCGTTAATGGCTCGATCCCAACGGTAGTAGCCATACCTGTTGGGATGAAGCCTTTACTCAAATATCTGCACGCATCCCCAGCAAATGCACAATTTCTGACTCCAAAATCCAGAGTGCTGATTATGGGTATATGTGGCAGCTTGAGCGATCGCTACAAAGTTGGTGATCTTGTACTGTATCAAGATTGTCTTTATCAGGGCAAACAGCAAGAATGCGATCGCACTTTTACAGCACAATTACACTCAGCACTCCTAACTCCCATTCGGCTACGCCCTTCGACTACGCTCAGGACAAGCTCACGGCAAGCCCACTCCCCACTGAATTTAGTCAAGGCATTGACAAGCGATCGCGTCATTTGGTCTGCTGCCGAAAAACGCCATTTAGGTGAGACTTTGGCGGCTGATGTTGTGGATATGGAAGGATTTACCGCCTTAGAGTTTTTCAATGCAGCTGGGGTGGACGTGGCAATATTGCGAGTAGTCAGCGACGATTGTCAGCATAATATCCCCGATCTCACATCAGCAATTAACTCTGATGGCTCCCTAAACCCTTTGCCTTTAGCGATCGGAATGCTTCGACAACCCCTTGCTGCTACTCGGCTGATACGAGGTTCATTAACAGCATTAAAGGTGTTAGAGCAAGTTACAAATCTGCTCTTTTCTGGCTAGAGGCTGAATTAATTGTTGCGTCTCTACAGTAGACATCTCCAGAAATTAAATATGCGTTACCCAGAACCCTTGTTTTGACGTAGCACTGCTACGTCAAAACAATTCTTTTTCCGAGATGTCTAGTAATAGAACTTACACAAACAATAGCTGAAAAGAATGATTTTTTCTTAAGGGCAATACCTTTCTCCTGCAAAGACGCGAACGGGAAGCCTTCGGCTACATGAATTATCTCTACAGCGCCTGTAGTTTTGCGTAAGTTCTAAGTAATTTTCTGGTAAATAGATAGACTTCGCCGGAGGAGAGCAGGCGGTTAGAAACCCTATCTACATGAGGCTTTAATTACTCCGTGGGTTTCAAAATTTGTGAAATCCAACTACAGATAAATACTGATACTTACCCATAGTCATCCGTATTTTTTCAACATATTCTAAGTGATTAAACGGGTATAACGGCTTCTATACAAACCAACAAAGTAATAATAAATACAATTGCATTTTAGCTCTGAAATTGCTCGTGGAATAAGCCTTACAGAAACTTTATCGTTAGATAGATCAAGTATAAACCGATATTGGGAAGCATAATATATGACCTTATCAGCGTTAGGTTCCATGAGAGCTAATTCCACTGGATTGTGAATCAAAAATACTCTTTTGCCAGGATAGCTCGGAACTAATTTGCCAACTATCGAACAGAATTTATGAAGCTCAATCACAATCTCTACCTGTACTCCTTCCTAGCTAATTTCAGATGGCTGAAGAAAAGTTACACTGCTAAAATCATGTTGGTGGCATTTTTGGGTACTCATGTACCACTTCTGACCTTACTCTTGAGTTTCGTGATCTCAAACTCCTATTCCTTGGAGATGACGATCCGAGTTATGAGCGTTGCTTTGTTGGCGACGTTAGCGGGTACGGGCGCGACTATCTACGCGCTACACCACCTGCTCAAACCGGTTATTTTGACATCTGCTGCATTGCAAAATTATCTGAACACCAAAATCCTACCTGAATTACCCACAGAATTTACTGATGAAGCGGGTACATTAATGGCGGATACCTCACAAACGCTTCACAAATTAGATCAGTTAATTCACTACATTACTAATTATGATGATCTAACTGGATTACCCAATCGTGATTTATTCCGCGATCGCCTCCATCAGACTCTATCCCAACCTGAAAACAACCAGCGCCTTGTAGCTGTCTTTTTGCTGGCTATTGATGATTTCACTACTATAAGTCATGGGTTGGAGCATCACACAACAAATTTGTTGTTAAGAGCAGTTGCCCAGAGGTTATCAACCTGCATGGCGCAAACAGATATTCTCGCCCATTTGAGTAAAGATGAATTTGTCCTTGCCCGCATAGACATTGTTTCTTTTGAAAGTGTGATTCAGCTATCTCAGCTACTGTTAAGTACGCTGAGAAAACCCTTTTCTTTAGAGGGTAACTCGATTCATATCACCGCCAGCATCGGCATCACAATTAATGGACTAGATGATCGTAATAGCGTAGCTCAACTCTTGCAACAGGCTCATATGGCACTGTACCAGGCGAAGCAGCAAGGGCGTAACCAATACCAATACTATTTGCCCGAAATTAATGCCCAGTTGCAGGAGCGGCTAACTTTAGAAAATCAATTACATGGGGCGCTTGAGCGCAACGAAATGCTGGTTTATTATCAACCTCTGATTGATTTATGCAGCGGACAAGTTACAGCGATGGAAGCGTTAGTTCGCTGGCAACATCCTACCTTCGGTTTGATTTCTCCAGCCAAGTTTATTCCCATTGCCGAAGCCAATGGTTTGATTGTACCAATTGATCAATGGGTCTTGCGAACTGCTTGTGCCCAAAACCGTGCTTGGCAGCTTGCTGGATTTACCCCAATTCGGATATCTGTAAATCTTTCAGCTCGACAGTTTGAACAACCGAATCTAGTTGAAATCGTCAGCCAAATTCTTGAGAAAACTGGACTAAAAGCATCTTACCTGGAACTGGAAGTGACGGAAAGCTTCTTGATGGCTGATATTGATCGATCAGTTAAAACCTTAAAACAATTACGAGAACTGGGTATATGGTTGGCTCTAGACGACTTCGGCACCGGTTATTCTTCCCTCAATTACTTGAAGCGTTTTCCTGTGAATATGCTCAAGATTGATCGGTCATTTATCCAGGATGTCACATCCAATCCTGATAGCGCCGCCATCACTGATGCGATTATTGCCCTCGCCAAGAGCCTCCGGTTGAAAATCACGGCAGAGGGTGTGGAAACCCAAGAACAGCTTGACTATCTGCAAATGCGTGGATGTGACGAAGGTCAGGGTTTCTACTTCAGTCGTCCTGTCCCTGCTGATATAATTACCCCGATGTTGGAGAAAAGTTTTCAGCATCTGGAGATAATGGCAGCATAGGTAAATGCCTAAGCCAAAAAGCCACCCTCCCCTGATAGCGTTTCACTTGAATTTTGATCGAAAACGTCGTGTACAAGTTTTTCTTAGCCCCCTTTTTAAGGGGGTTGGGGATCTAAAATTTGAGCCACATCACGCGAAGATCCCCCCTAACCCATTGGTGACAAGTTAAGGAAAAGGGGAAATTGTCAAGCGTGGTATTTGCAGTGGTCAAAAATGGTGGGAAACTCAATCTAGACAAGTAATTGAGCGATTGTGACCAGCCATGACCACCAGCCGAAAAACATTCTCGGAGCCAAAAAAGCTCACTCCATAATCTTTTTGAATTCTTAATTTTGAATTCTGCGTAGCGATACTAAGTATTTATCAACACGGACTGACCTTAGCCGCAAGTTCGGCGAGGTTCATCTGCTCGTAGTGTTCAAAGGGTTGGTGAATCCAAGGGTTGTCAGCCAAGTAATCGACATAATAATTGGGTGTTATAACTGAACAGGCTTTATACCAAAGAACGGCGGTGCGGATTTCCTCAATGGGGAAATCAGTATTTTGCTTGAGCCTAGGTATAGTCTGTTCAAGTGTGATTCCAGAGTCTACTAAGTCATCCACTAGGAGAATGCGCGAACCTAACTTTTCGGCAGTCATTGTCAAGTGGCGCGAGAAAATTAAATTACTTCTTTCTTGTTTCCCAGCGCCACTGTAAGATGAGGTTGCTAAAATTGCCAGTGGTTGCTGGTATATACGGGAAAGAATATCTCCAACTCGTAGTCCTCCTCTGGCAAGACAGATAATCTGGTTGAATTCCCAACTGGATTGATAAATCTGAATAGCCAGTTGTTCAATTTTTTGGTGATAATCTGACCAAGAAACATAAAGGTCTGGCATAAGTCTAACTGGAGTGGTAGATAGCTAGTATTGAAGGCGATGCGATCGCAAACTTATTATTTTAGTATGAGCGCAAGTTATTATGAACGATTCTGCTACTGATGGCGATGCCCAACGAGATCCTAAGAGTCAAAAACTCGACTTTAAAACAAAGCTGGCTTACGGTGCAGGGGATTTAGGCCCAGCAATTACTGCAAATATCTCCGTCTTTTATCTGCTGTTTTTCTTTACCAATATCGCTGGTATCCCTGCGGGTTTAGCTGGCAGTATTTTGATGATTGGCAAAATCTGGGATGGCATAAATGATCCGGTTATCGGCTTCCTGAGTGATAAAACAAAATCTCGGCGCTGGGGTCGTCGTCTTCCTTGGATGTTTTATGGAGCAATTCCCTTTGGGATTTTCTTTTTCTTGCAGTGGATTGTACCGCAATTTAGGGCAAATCAGAGTGATAATATTTGGCCGATGTTCTGGTATTACGTAGTGATTGGGGTGCTATCTCAGTCCTTTTTCACGGTTGTGAATTTGCCTTATACGGCAATGACTCCAGAACTAACTCAAGATTACGACGAACGCACCAGCCTTAACAGTTTCCGATTTACATTTTCCATTGGTGGTAGCATTCTGTCGTTGATTTTAGCGCAAATTGTTTTTTCCCAAATTGCCGATCGCCAACAACGATATCTCGTTTTAGCAGCAATTTGTACTGTAATTTCGATTTTGGCATTATATTGGTGCGTTTTTGGAGTCCGCGATCGCATCCTGGCTTTTGAGGCTAAACGCATCCAGTCCGAAGAACCTGCATCTCTCCCCTTCTTAGAACAGCTAAAAATTGTCTTTAGCAACCGACCTTTTCTATTTGTTATTGGTATATATCTTTTTTCTTGGCTAGGTGTGCAGATTACAGCCAGCATCATTCCCTATTTTGTAGTCTATTGTATGGGTCTTAAAGAATCAGATGTGCCCACACTGCTGATTGCAGTCCAAGGAACCGCCCTGCTGATGCTATTTGTCTGGGGGGCGCTGAGTAAAAAAATCGGGAAAAAACTTGTTTATTTTCTGGGAATGAGTTTATGGATTATAGCAGCTGCCGGACTATTTTTCTTACAGCCTGGTCAAATAGTTTTGATGTATTTGATGGCTGTCATGGCGGGTGTTGGTGTATCCACAGCTTATCTAATTCCCTGGTCGATGATTCCAGATGTGATTGAATTAGATGAACTCCAAACCGGACAACGCAGAGAAGGCATTTTTTATGGCTTCATGGTTTTGCTACAAAAATTTGGTTTAGCTTTCGGGCTGTTTTTGGTGGGAAATGCTTTGCAAGTATCGGGTTTCAAAGCATCTGTAGCCGGAAGTCCACTACCCACCCAACCGGATTTGGCATTGTTGGCTATTCGCATTGCTGTTGGGCCTATACCTACAGTTTGTTTGATTCTGGGCTTGATTTTAACGTATTTTTACCCGATTACCCGCGAGATGCACGCAGAGCTCATGCTGAAACTCAAAGAACGGGAAGAGAAGAAAGGAGTTTAACTAATTCGTAATTCGTAATTCGTAATTAACAATTCAAGTTCAGAGGTTCACTCACGAAGCTCAGAGGTTCATCCACGAAGCTTAGAGGCTCATTCACGAAGCTCAGAGGCTCATCGACGAAGCTCAGAGGTTCATCGACGAAGCTCAGAGGTTCATCGACGAAGCTCAAAGGTTGATTGACGAAGCTTAGAGGTTCATTCACGAAGCTCAGAGGTTCATTCACGAAGCTCAGAGGTTCATCGACGAAGCTCTAATACTTATTCAAGAGCATAATTCACTAGATGCAAGAGTCCTACACCTGATTGGGCACAACCACAGCCAACAACAAACATCTCTGTGTCTAATGCTCCATGCCCAGTCTCTTGTATTTGCGATCGCAAACTGACTTAACCTAAATATATGCCTTTAGCAAAGGTAAATTCAAATGCTCGTAGCTATCCACGCATGATTTCGTCATCGGGGATAAAGGCAAAGTGTTAGTATTGCAACGTATTTCGCCTAACCAACTATATTCACTTGTGCTTCATCTTTGTGTTGCTAGCGATCGCTTTTAGGGAAAAGCTTTAATATAGTAATCAATTCAATTAGTTAAAAATACTGAGGTCGATCAAGTAATAAATTTGATTCAATTAATGAAACAAACGGTTTTTTCATTGTTCCCGTTTGCTTATTAAGTAATGCTACTTACAGACTGGAGCCATCTTTTAGACAATATTTTGCCTGATGAGAGTAGTGAGGCATATATCAGTGATATGTTTGTAAGACCTCTAATAAACGCACTTGGATTTAATCAGCAAGAGCTTTTTCCACAATTTGACACGGGTAATGGGAGAGTAGATTTTGCTGCGCGTAAGAATGTTGATAGTGATATTTTTGCATTGTCTAGAATCAATCCCTATTTACTTGTTGAAGTTAAGGCACCAGCAACAGGAGCAGGAGCCAAAATTACAGCAGTTTGCGATCAAATTCACCACAAGAAGAGCTATCTAATAGGCTCAAAAAACAGACCACAATGATTAAACCAATTTAGAGCATTT
>NZ_JBALCE010000094.1:0-126237 GCF_036919815.1 Nostoc sp. | reverse complement strand
CAAGTTGTAGTTTGCTGATTAACTGCATCAAAGCATCAATCACTTTTTGGTTGCGAGGGTCAATTTGCCTTAAGCTTTCTGCCGCTTGCCATCGGATATCATCATCCAATTGTGGTTTGCCAATTAAGTCCACCAAAGCATTAATCGCTTTTTGATTGCCAAAACCAATTTGCCCTAAGCTAGATACCACTAGCCTTCGGGTATCATCATCCAGTTGTGGATTGCCGATTAAGTCCACCAAAGCATTAATCGCTTTTTGATTGCCAAAGCCAATTTGCCCTAAGATTTTTACCGCTTCCCATTGGATATCATAATCCAGTTGTAGATTGCCGATTAACTCCACCAAAGCATCAATCGCTTTTTGTTTGCCAGAGCCAATTTGCCCTAAGCTTTCTGCTGCTTGCCATCGGATATCATCATCCAATTGTGATTTGCCAATTAACTCCACCAAAATATTAATCGCTTTTTGGTTGCCAGGGTCAATTTGCCCTAAGCTAGATACCACTTGCCTTCGGATATCATGATCCAGTTGTGGATTACCGATTAACTCCACCAAAGCATCAATCGCTTTTTGGTTGCCAGAGGCAATTTTTCCTAAGCTATATGCTGCTTGCCATCGGGTACCATCATCCAGTCGTGGTTTGCCAATTAACTCCACCAAAATATTAATCGCTTTTTGGTTGCCAGGGTCAATTTTTCCTAAGCTATATGCTACTTGCCTTCGCGTAAAATTATTCAGTTGTGATTTGCCAATTAACTCAATTAAGGCATCAATCGCTTTTATGCGATTTGTCTGAGGTAGTACTGTCTGTGCTTTTTCTATAATTGGGTAGAGAAATTTTACCCAATCGTTTTGTTCAACCTTAAACTCACCAAAGCCCCATTTAACGATTTCCGCCACAATAGCATCTGCGTTGCAAGAATTTTTCCACTCATCAACCCCCGCAGCAGCGAGAAAATAAGTGCGAAACTCATAAAATCCCTTTGTGACTCTATCAATAGCTCTGTATTCTCCGCACCCATCATCAAATTCCATCAACGCCTGAATAAACTCTTCTTTCTGTTTCGTCTCCACATCTTCACGTCCCAACCACAGCAAAATCACCTCTTTCCACTGCGGGGCAAAAATGCGATAATCGCCTAGCGCGGGGTTGTCGGGAACATGATTCAGAAACTCGTGCCAATCAGCGATCGCCAACGCTGCAAAATATTCCTCAAATGTGGGATGGTAAAAAGCGTAAACTTTCTCTTTCGTTGCTGATTCTGCAGCTAGTCCAACTTCATTTAGCCATCCCAACTTTAACGCTAACCAAAATAAAGAATTTTCCTGTTTTGGATCGCCTAATTCCTCACGCACAAGCTTATGTCGTAGCCTAAACCGTGACGTTTCTTGATCAATTGCCCGTTTTGCCAAACGTCCCAACGCTGCGTTTAATTCCTCTTGCTGCTGTTCGGTGGTAGGGAAGCGGTTTTCTTTCCACTTGTAAACCTCTTCCACAAACTGCTGATAAAGTCCGGCTTTAGTTTCAGGTAAACCTCGATCTGAACCTTGCCAAGTGCTACACAACAGCGCTAACCGCAAAGGATTTTTAACTAAATCTTGGATGCGCTGACGTTCAGCTTGATTTAACTCCTTCCATAATTGTTCCCCCTTGTTACTCCCCCTCTCCTTAATAAGGAGAGGGGGCTGGGGGGTGAGGTTCCGAGGTTGAAACCACTTCTCAATAAACTCTTGCACTTGTTGCGGATATTCAAAATTGAGTAACCGATATGTCTCGAAATCTGCCAAAGCGCCCGCGTTTGCTTCCCAAACATTCATCCGACAAGTCAGCACAACCCGCGCATTTTTCACCCATCCCGTCAACTGCTGGGAAATCTCAGTTAATGGCTGGAGTGAAGACATTTCATCTGCTGCATCCAACAATAACCACACACGATTATTCTTGAATAAATCTACAAAAGCCTTTTTCTGTTCTTCTGTTGCATCTTCTACTGGTTCTAAAGCATCCTCCAGCAAACTTTGCAGCAGATAATCTTTTACACTCTTTCCTTGCAAGTCTGCCAAAGAAATCCAAATTGGTAAACCGAGATTATTGTCTAATATCCAAAAAGCTATAGTTTGCAACTGAGTAGTTTTTCCCGCACCCGGTTCCCCAATTAAAGCGATGCGGTGTCCTTGAGTTTTACCAACACCATTACGGATAATTTGCTCTAAAAAAGCCTCATGTTCAAATCGCTGCTTCTCTTTATAACTCGGTTCGTAAAGTCGTGAACCTTGTTCTGCGGAAATATCCTCGCTGCAAATCTTCGGTTTGGTACGCTCCACCAATGCTAAAGGGACATGAATTTCCTTTAACTCAAATTTCATCTCATCATCAGCAAACAGCAACTCATTTGTAGTGAGACGCTTGTGCTTTTCCAGCATAGCGCGGCAGGTTTTTTGCCAGTTAGACTCGTCTGATTTCTGGGAATTTGCCTGTAAAGCTTTAGATTTTTCTAGTCTGTTGGTTTCCCATTCCTGTTCAAATTGCTTCAGGTTCTTTTCCTGATTTTTTGACCACAGTCTCAGCGTGAAGTGCCAAGTATCAGAACCCCTGGTTTGGGTGCGGTTGTCCTCCAGAATCTTCAAAAAGTCTTTTAGCAGATCCAGCGCTTCTCGAATTTGCGGTTTGGTTAATTTACCTGAATATTTATCTTTCGCTGTCAGGTATTCCAAAGCTACCAGGGTTGTGTCGATTATCAGCTTCGGGTTGGCACTGTCTTCTGCTTCCCACTTGAACTTAATATTAAAACTGTCTTCAAATTCCCAATTAGCAAAATCAAGCAAAGCCTCTAAAAGGCGCTTCACCCGTACTTTTACCTCAGAACCGTAAGTCTTTTTAGGCATGAAAGTCAAAGACAAATACCAAAAAGTTTGGGGCTACCCCTAATTGAATGTACCACCCCAAACCCATGTATTCCTGATTTTAACGATATTTTATCCACCTTGATTAGGTTCACCACCCCAAAGAGAAGCTGTATTCAACAACTCATTCAGGTGGTACGAAATGAAAAACAAGGGTCAAAACGCAAGTCAAAGAGCGATGTCTACGACGGGCTACGCCTACGCTTTCTTGCTAATTCTGCAAACAATATTAATTGGCGTAAATGCCGAAAACCGCCTTCAGCAAGGAGACTCACCAATTGAGGTTTTAATCTGGATGATTAACCAGTGTATTCCAGTGCTGAAACAAGCCAGCAGTTTCCAAGAAAAAGAGCCTGTTACCAAAACATTGCCGTTCTGAGGATAAATAATATCACAAAAACCCAATAAATCGCCGTTTTTACAATAATCAGTTCCTTGTAGAGACGGCGATTTATCGCGTCTCTCTTTAACCGTCAAAATGAGTCTGACAAGCTACTAGGTATATTTCAAAATTCAAATATGAGTTTTATATGTTAGTTCAGAAAACAAGTCTGTTGGTTCAGAACACAAGTCTGTTGGTTCAGAACACAAGTCTGTTGGTTCAGAAAACAAGTCTGTTGGTTCAGAAAACAAGTCTGTTGGTTCAGAAAACAAGTCTGTTGGTTCAGAACACAAGTCTGTTGGTTCAGAACACAAGTCTGTTGGTTCAGAACACAAGTCTGTTGGTTCAGAATACAAGTCTTTTGGTTCAGAACACAAGTCCGTTCTCAACGATTTGTTGTCTAGCAAAGAACCCCACCCCCAACCCCCTCCCCGCAAGCGAAGAGGGGGCTATGATGTATGTTATGTGATTAGGAAACGCTATAATTACTGAGCTAGCAATTCAATCTTATTAGAAAAAATATGTTTTTTGCAAGATTTACTGAACCACTATATTGTCACTTTAAGACACTCTAGAAAGATAAAGTTTAGTAAAAAGTTTGCATTAATGACACGCAAAAAGAGAAGCTCTCCCGTGCTAGAAAAAACCGAAGAGAAAGTAATCGGATTTAAATCAATTAATTCCAACCTCGATTTTGGTGATTCCATCAGTTTAAACCATTTAACCCAGTTAACCGGGCAACTCCGCAACGAAATTGACAATTATAATATGATGCTAACCGCTCTTGACTCCGCAAAGGCAGAAATAGAAACTCTTGAAAAAACCATTCGGGAAACTTCAGAACGCTTAGTCAGTGGTGTAGCGTTGAAGTATGGCAAAGACAGCCGGGAATACGAAATGACGGGCGGAGTACGCAAAAGCGATCGCATCCGTAAAGCCACTATCACCCGGTTAAAATCCACCGCAGACTCAAAAGCGTCCTCTACACAGACGGCGTAACAAGCAACAAGTAGGCATCATTATATCGTGAGTGATGCCTATTGCTTTGCGATCACGCTTGTCTCATTGTCGCTTTATTCCTCAATCAACTCAAAATCAACCCGTTCATAAATTTCACGCAACGTAATTTGAAAATCGATAGAGTCTAGAACTAAAACTGCCTCTTCACCTTCATATTCTTTAAAAATCCATTGACTTTCTGCTTGCTTTGCAAATTGTTCTACAGCAAAACTATACTGGTCAATCAAAATATATTCCTGAAAACCAGGAATAGAACGATAATATTTAAAATTATCTGTTTTGTCATAATTTTTAGTTGAATTTGATAATACTTCAACAATTAACAAGGGATTAGTAATAGTTGTTGTGCCTGTTCCGTCATAAATAGGCTTACCTTTGATGACTATAACATCAGGATAAGTATAAAGGCGATAACGGGGTATCGATACTTTAACATCAGCCATATATATGTCATAAGCTTGACCTTGTACTGTCAGGGGAAATTTTCTACAAAAATTGAGTGCAATCTTGTTGTGGTTAGTTGTTCCCCCTGTCATAGATATAATTTCTCCGTCTTTGTATTCATTTTTATATTCACCCTTCTCTTCTAATTCCAAATATTCTTCTAGGGTGTAGTAGCGCTTTTCTGTTTGTAAAACCATATTAATTAACTCACAAAATGGCGGAATGATTCTGTTATCAATAGTGTAATACCAATTCTATATGAGCCTGCGCTTTATTCACGTAGGGGCAATTCATGAATTGCCCCTACAGCCTGTAGTTTTGTATCAGTATTATGGGCGCATCTTCAAACATAAATGGTATAACGTACCCGAAAGATAGCTAAAATAAATAGTTTTGTTGTAAAAAGATGGTTGCAGACAATGTAACAATAGCGATCGCAAGCAAACACTTTTAACCATACCCACCAGTGAACGCCCCTACCAATATCTCTGCACAAACTCAGAATCGCAAAGCCGATCACATTCGGATCTGCTTAGAGGAAGATGTTCAGTGTGATCAAATCACCAATGGACTGGAACGTTATCGCTTCACCCATTGTTGCTTACCCGAACTAAACCACGACGATATTGATCTCAGTACAACTTTCCTGGGAAAACACCTGGGCGCACCCTTGTTAATTTCTTCCATGACTGGCGGTACAGAACAAGCCGGAATCATTAATCAACGTTTAGCCCAAGTCGCGCAACACTACAAAATTGCAATGGGTGTCGGTTCCCAGCGAGTAGCGGTGGAAAAACCCGAAGTGGCTGATACTTTTGCTGTCCGCAAGTATGCCCCCGATGTTCTGCTATTTGCAAATTTGGGCGCTGTGCAACTTAACTATAAGTACGGCTTAGATGAATGTTTGCGGGTAGTTGATATCTTAGAGGCTGATGCCCTAATTTTACACATTAACCCTTTACAAGAGTGCATTCAATCCAAAGGTGATACTAATTTTTGGGGTTTACTTGACAAGATTTATAAATTATGCTCTAAGCTACCAGTGCCAGTGATTGCGAAAGAAGTTGGTAACGGCATTTCAGCAGCGATCGCACAGAAACTGATCGCTGCTGGGGTAGCAGCAATTGATGTGGCTGGTGCTGGGGGTACTTCTTGGGCAAAAGTAGAAAGTGAACGGGCAGAAAATCCTTTACAACGTCGCTTAGGGAGGACTTTTGCCGATTGGGGTTTACCGACGGCAGAGTGCATTACAACTATTAGAGCGATCGCTCCAAATGTGCCCTTAATTGCTTCAGGAGGTTTGCGTCATGGATTGGATGTTGCAGCTGCGATCGCCTTGGGAGCAGATATAGCAGGTTTAGCAATGCCTTTCTTGCAAGCAGCAGCAACATCAGAGACAGCAGTTGCCGAACTAGCTGAAGTATTAATTGCCGAAATCACCACAGTCTTATTTTGCACTGGCAACGCCACCTTGTATCAGTTAAAGCACTCTGGCAGTTTACAGCGCATAGAATAAATTAAGTAGGTCATTAGTCATTAGTCATTAGTCATTAGTCAATGCCCAATGCCCCATGCCCCATGCCCAATTCCCAATACCTAATACCTAATAACTAATGCGTAATTTTCTCAAACAAACTTTTGCTAGTTTAATTGGCACCTTACTAGGACTAATTATTTTCGGTGGTTTGGGAACCACTGGACTGTTCTTGCTGATATTGGCTGCTACTTCCTCTAAAGATATTGGGCCAAAGGTGAAAGATAAGTCAGTGCTGGTTTTTGACTTGTCGATGAAAATTACTGATAGCGAACCTAGTTCAGGTGAAGTGTTTCAAAACACAATATCAGGCGTGGATGACGACAGAATCGCACTCCGCAAAGTTGTGGAAACTTTGGAAAAGGCGCGGCGCGATCCGCGAATTGTTGCGATCTACCTGGATGCAAGCAGCACAAGCCAAGTTAGTAACATCGGCTATGCTTCCCTGAAAGAAATTCGGAAAGCGTTGGAGGAATTTCGCGCTGCTGGGAAAAAGATTGTCGCTTATGGCAGTGATTGGAGTAAAAAGGAATATTACCTTTGTTCAGTGGCAGATTCGATTATAGTTAACCCTTTGGGAATAATGGAAGTCAACGGTTTGAGTTCAGAACCGATGTTCTACGCGGGTGCATTGCAGAAATATGGCATTGGTGTGCAAGTCGTGCGGGTGGGGAAATTTAAAGGAGCTGTTGAACCGTTTATCCTCACAAAGTTGAGTCCAGAAAACCGCGAACAAACTCAGAAATTGTTGGATGATGTTTGGGGAGAGTGGCGCACAACTGTCGGCGCAAGTCGGAAAATTGAACCTGGACAGTTGCAAGCGATCGCAGATAATCAAGCGCGACTAGAAGCCACACAAGCCAAAAGTAGCGGTTTAGTTGATCAAATAGCATACCTCGATGAAGTGGTAACTGACCTGAAAAAGTTGACACATAGCGATCAAGAAGACAAAACATTTCGACAAATTAGCCTGAATAGTTACGCCCAAGTTTCCGGCAAATCTTTGGGTGTAGAACGTAACTCCAAAAATCAAATTGCTGTTGTTTATGCTGAGGGCGAAATTGTCGATGGCAAAGGAGTAGATGGACAAGTAGGAGGCGATCGCTTTGCAAAAATCTTTAGCAAACTACGACAAGATAAAGATGTGAAGGCTGTTGTATTAAGAATTAATAGTCCTGGTGGTAGTGCTACCGCAGCCGAAGTCATGCAGCGAGAAATAAAATTAACTCGTGAGGCGAAACCAGTTGTAGTGTCAATGGGTGATGTCGCCGCCTCTGGTGGCTATTGGATTGCTAGCGACTCTAATCGCATTTTTGCAGAACCAAATACCATTACAGGCTCAATTGGGGTGTTTGGGTTGTTATTCAATGGGCAAAAGCTGGCGAATGATAATGGCATTACTTGGGATTCGGTGAAAACTGCACGCTATGCTGATAGTCAAACAGTTTCGCGTCCGAAATCGCCTCAAGAGTTGGTAATTTATCAGCGCAATGTTAACCGCATTTATAATATGTTTCTGAATAAAGTTTCTCAAGGTCGGAAACTGCCAGAGCAAAAAGTGGCAGAAATTGCCCAAGGACGGGTTTGGTCGGGTGTGGCGGCTAAGGAAATTGGTTTGGTGGATGAAATAGGTGGTTTGAATACTGCGATCGCTTATGCTGTCAACCAGGCGAAACTAGGAGAAGATTGGGAAGTGCAAGAATATCCTCGCACTAGCAACTTCGGAGAACGGTTTTTTGGGCGTGCAACAGAAGAAGCGCGGACTGCTTTAGGGATTGAGTCAGCGCAACTCAAATCAGCCAATCCCCTCACCGATGAATTCCAGAAACTGCAACAAGAAGTAGGGATTCTGCAAAAGATGAACGATCCACAGGGGGTTTACGCCCGCTTGCCTTTCAACTTGAAGATTGAGTAGATTACCCAAAACAAAAACTTCACCCTGTACTGACGGACATCCCTCTCCTTAGTAAGGCTACGGTGTACACACAAGTCGAATTACCCCCCTTAATCCCCCCTTAGAAAGGTGGGAAACAGGAAATTTAGTTCCCTCCCCTTTCTAACTACGGTGTTGTACACACAAATTGAATTACCCCCTTAATCCCCCCTTAGAAAGGTGGGAAACAAAAAATTTAGTTCCCTCCCCTTTCTAACTACGGTGTTGTACACACAAATTGAATTACCCCCCTTAGAAAGGTGGGAAACAGGAAATTTAGTTCCCTCCCCCTTTCCAAGAGGAGGGTTAGGGTGGGGTAAAACCTTGGTTAATCAGCTATTTCAGACTTGTGTGTACACTGTAGCCTTAATAAGGAGAGGGACAGGTTTTGCGTAGCAGAACCAGGGTGAGGTTTCTTAACCTCAGCGTATTGGGTTAGATGATATCCACCAACTCAACCACAGAAAATATCTCCGAAATTATACTGAACCATCTCCCCAACAATAATCCCTAAAATATACATATATATTGTCAGGATGCTGAATATGTCAGATTTACCGCTTCAGTGCCAAAATTTGAAAGAGCAGGTTGAGTCGATATTACAACTTTTACAGCAAGAACCAACGCTACGTTCCCAAGATATTACACCTATACAAACTTCTTTAAGTAAGGCAATTTCTCCCAAATTTGAGATTGTGTTTGCGGGTGCATTTAGTGCCGGTAAATCAATGCTAATCAATGCACTATTGGAGAGAGAATTACTGTACAGTGCAGAGGGACACGCTACAGGTACAGAATGCAAAATCGAGTATGCAGAAGTAGATAAAGAACGTGTTGTTTTGACCTTTTTAAGTGAAGCAGAGATTCGGGAACAAGCAGTTTATTTGTGCCAGCAGCTAGGATTTAAGTCAGTAGCTAATATCAACCAAGCTGATGTAATCAACTTGCTATGTCAAGGTTCTGAAGCGATTATTCAGCAAGAGGGTGGTGAGAGTAAATCAGAACGTGCAAAACAGGCGAAGGCGTTAATGTTATTGCTAGAGGGATATATAGCAAACCGCGATCGCATCAATACGGTTAATAATGCTACATATTCAATGGAGCAATTTAACTTTTCTAACCTCAAGCAAGCGGCTGGATATGCCCGTCGTGGTAGTAATAGTGCAGTATTGAAGCGCATAGAATATTACTGTAATCATCCTCTGTTACAAGATGGAAATGTAATTATTGACACACCTGGGATAGATGCACCAGTAGAAAAAGATGCACAGCTAACTTATGCGAAAATTCAACATCCTGATACTTCGGCGGTGGTATGTGTGCTAAAACCTGCTGCGGCGGGTGACATGACAAAAGAAGAAACACAACTTTTGGAATTAATGCGGCAGAATGGGGGAGTACGCGATCGCGTTTTCTATATCTTCAACCGGATCGATGAGACTTGGTACAATACCGAACTACGGCAACGATTAGACGATTTAATTAGTGGGCAATTTCGCAATACAAACAAGCTTTATAAAACCAGTGGATTATTAGGCTTTTACGGCAGTCAGATTAAACAGACAAGTCAACAAGATAGATTTGGTTTAGATTCTGTTTTTGCAGAAAGTATTAAAGGTTCAGATGGTAAAGAAGAAACACCCCAATTTGTCTATGCGTTTAACAACTACTGTGTAAATTCCGGTAAACTATCTTCCACTAAATTCCGTGTCTCTGTTAACGGCTTTGAAACCCCAAATCAAAATTATGTACGGATTCTGGGAGATTGGGGAAATGAACTTATAGAAAAGCTAATTCATGATAGTGGTACTGAGGAATTCCGCACAGCTATTACTCGCTATCTTGCTGAAGAAAAGCGTCCGCAATTGTTTAGAAATCTTGCTGATGACTTGGAAGATGTTTGTATTAAACTGAAAAAACATTATCAGAGTGTCCAACGTAATTTAGATAGTCAGCCTCAAGAAATTGAGGCGATGAAAGCGCAAGAGTTGCAACGCCTAAATCAGCAACTACAGCACATCGGTAGAGAATTTAATGAGCATATCACAGAAGAAGTTAACCATATAATTAATAATTCCTGTGATGCTTTTGAAGCAGATTTTAAGCAATTGCAATCACGAATGATTCGCCGTTTAGATGAATTACTAGATAGTTTTTCTGTAGCTGATGCTTATCGACGTGCAACCATCAGCCATCCTCGCAACGCTACCGCGCCTTTAATTGCTATTTTAGTAGAGGCATTTTATTACTTAGCAAATCAATTAGAAGATATTTTGATTGAATCTTCTCAGCAAGTAGTTGCGAATTATTTCCAGAGGTTGATTGAAAAGATTCGGAAATCAGAATATTATCGCCAGTTGTATCGTTTATTAGATCATGATGGCGGAATTGAACAACAGATCAGAATTTTAGAAAGAGTTGTTACTCAAGCATTAATGAGTGCAGCTAGTGTAGAGTGCGATCGCTTTGTGCGAGAAAGTCCGAGATTTTACGATGAAGGCACTTTTTCTATATATCAATTTCGCCAGACTTTGTTACAAACTTCTCAAGGTTACGACGCTGAAAGTATCGTGGAAGCAGAACCAGCAATTAGGCAGTTATTGAAGTTAGATTTTGAGCCAAAAGTTTCCCAAACTATTCGTAAATCTTACCGTCAAACTATTAACCAAACGCTGAAAACTCAGTTGTTACCAATGGCAGAACAGCAAGCAGATGAAATTTTGCAGCAATACCCGCAGGCGCGTGCTTATTTAGAGAAAACATTGGAACAAGAAGCTGAAGAAAAAATTGCGAATAATCGCCGATTATTGAATGTTATTGAAGAAAATATGGAAACATATAATTCAGCAGTTTCTAGTATCAATGGTTGTTTACAGGGGATGCAATTATATGACCATCTTTTGCCTGAAATTGGTAATGCAGACTTGATATCTGCTAACCCTGATTCATTAGACACTAATGGCAAATTTGCTACTAATGGATTTGTGATTTCAGATAGGTTAGTTGATGAGGTAGCAAAGGTTTAGTATAGTGTAATACCCGTAATTTACTGTGATTTTAGGCACTTATTGATCCCCCCTAGCCCCTTTTAAAAAGGGGGGAACCGGAATCAAAGTCCCCCTTTTTAAAGGGGATTTAGGGGGATCTAAAACGTTTTGTTACCGGGAAGAGGACTTTTAAAACATCCTCTAACACACCATTTCCGATTTTCGGTGCGTTACGGAAGCTGTAACACACTCTACACTATCTTCTAATTCTTTGCACCTACTTAATTACAACACTTATTTAGGCGATCGCACTCACAAAATTATTCACTAGCACCCTCTGGAAACAACCGACTCAAGTCTAATAAGGCATTTTCAAATCCAGGAATGGTTACTGACTGGTTAGATAGAGAAATCTGCTTGCTGAGATAGCTAAACTTGCTTTGAGCATTTTGATACGGTTGGCTGTGTCGCTCAAGTTGACGATCTGGCAAATTCACAATCCAGTAATGAGAAATTCCGGCTTCTGCATACAATGACAGTTTGGTTGTTTGATCGTAATCTATAGTTTTATCCGAAATTTCAATCACTAACAAAATATCTTCAGGATAGGGATAATGAACCAGATAATCTTCATCTCTTCCTTGTGCAATGACAACATCCGGTTCAGGCTCACTTTGATTAGCAAGGGTAATAGGATCTTGTCCACGGATGACTGCTTGATCACCTAAAAGCCGATCCAATTGACGGCATAGGATAGAACTACAAACTGTATGAGGTGTTCCTTTTGCTGTCATTTGAATCAGTTCTCCTCGAATTAATTCAATATGATTGGCCTCTGTCAGAAATCCAAGTTCAATCAATCTATGGTATTCAGCGATCGTAAATCGCTTAGGTATCACAGCATTCATGAGAAATCCTTCTAATGGCACTGATTCTACTTTTACTTGTACATTAACAGAAATTAAACTGACTGCGTTATTTACCGCACTTCGGCATACTTCGACTGCGCTCAGTACAAGAGGCTCAGTGACCACCGCAGGTCTTACCCTGAGCCGGCGCCGTACCACTTCTCTACGAGACGCTCCGCTAACGTGGAAGCAAGCTACGTGCAGCGTCTCGTAGAGAAGGGAATCGCAATAACTTAAGCTGTCGTTACCACAACTGAAGCATTCATAAGTAACGTTAAAGCTGTGGTTATGAATGCTGAAGGTGTCGTTACCACAATGTCACCATTTATAAGTAAACTTAAAGCTGTCCTTACCACAGCTTTAGTTGTGATTATGAATGCGGAAGCTGTCGTTATCACAATGTCACCATTCATAAGTAATCTTAAAGCTGTCGTTAGCACAGCTTAAGTTGTGGTTATGAAGATGAATTTTTGCAACAAGTCTATTGCAAAGGAGTAGCGATCGCCTCAAATTGCTGCCAACATAGATACAATGCACGCGGGACGTGAAAACACCCTTTCCATTTGCCACCTTTAAGGTTCAACAATACTTCCCCACGCCGATTTAGATAGCCGAACCACTCACCGTACTCGGAATCAGCAAAGTGAGACCAAGCGTAATCATGCATCTTTTGATACCATTCCCAACACACCTCACGCCCTGTCAAGCGATAGCCCATCGCTAATGCAACCATAGATTCTAGGTGAACCCACCACAGCTTTTGATCCCATTCCAATTGTTGTGGGGGATGACCGTCTGCATCCATAAAGTAATACAATCCACCATACTCCCTATCCCAAGCAAAATTCAGGATATTTAGCACTACGTCAACGGCTTGGTTAATAGTTTTAGTATCTTTTTGGCGACGGGCGATATCCATAATAAACCACATAGCTTCAATACCGTGACCGGGATTAATCAGCCGTCCCTCAAAACAATCAATGTGGGAACCGTCAGGGGCAACGTTTTCGTACATTAGTCCACGTTCTTCGTCGAGAAAATCGGTCATCACTTCGCGGACTGTCTCAGCTAAAACATTCTCTAATGTTTCTTTTGGCAGTAACCATTCCATTTCTAAAGTCAAGTTGGCTAAAATCATCGGTACAGCCAATGATTTCATGGGGCGTGTGCCGGGATAAGTTTTATTATATTTGCCCTTGGGGTTGTCCTTGCGGCGTAAAACGTTGTTGTAAGCCTGTATTGCCACATCCTTTGCCCATTCTTCGCCCCCAGCGAGTGCATATTGACTAAATGCCATTGCCGCAAAGCAATCAGAAAAGATATTGTAAGGCTGAACCAGTGGTTTCCCTTCACGGGTAAGGGCAAAGTACCAATTACCATTACTATCTCTGCCATGTTGGGCGAGAAAATTAGCGCCATTGCTGGCAATTTTTAGCCAGTTTTCGCGTTTTTCTAGCTGATTGTAAAGCATCGAAAAAGTCCACACCTGGCGGTTTTGCAGCCAGATGAATTTGTCTGTATCATAAATTTTTCCCTGGCGATCGAGACAGGTAAAATAGCCGCCTTGCTGCCAGTCGAGAGAGTGTTTTTCCCAAAATGGGAGTACGTCGTTGAGGAGGGCGTTTTTGTAAAGTTCAGCGTAGGCGTAGCCCGCACTTCTCTGCGAGAGGCTACGCCAACGAGTTGGCTCAGTGACGACCTTTGGCATCGCTTGAAAATTATACTCCATAAATTTCCTCCCCTTTTCTGCTAAAACCAACAGCTTAACAGTTATCACATTTTGGCTCGAACTTGGAGCGTAGGCGTAGCCCGTCGTAGACATCACGTCAGTTTTTTACAAGATATAGTCAGCAGCAGGTATACTTCTATCTTGTATCTTGCATTATTCTCAATAACCGTAGGGTGGGCGTGATAGTGTCCATCTATAACTTTTTTAGATATGAGGTTGTTATGAGTCAGATTGAACGGGTTGCGATCGTTGGAGGAAACCACGGAAATGAGTTAACAGGAGTACATTTAGTCAAAATGTTTCAGCAGCATCCTAATTTAATCAATAGAGCAAGTTTTGAAACTCTGGCATTACTTGGCAATCTCAAAGCTATTGAAGCAGGTAAACGATACATTGACAAGGATTTAAATCGTTGCTTCACTAATCAAGGCTTACAAAATCCCCAACTCTCAAGTTATGAAGATACGCGGGCAAAAGCAATTCTACAGATATTGCAACCGCAAAATCAGCCCTTTGTGGATGTAATTGTTGATTTACACAGCACAACTGCCAACATGGGATTAAGTCTGATTTTTTCTGATCTGCATCCTTTCTTACTTCGGTTAGGCGCTTATTTAAGTTCTATCAATCCGATGGTAAAAATTTTTGTTAATCAAGAATCTAGAGAAGGTGGTTTTCTCCGTTCTTTGTGCGAATTGGGTTTTGTTATAGAAGTTGGTGCTGTGGCTCAGAATATTTTAAACGCCGAATTATTTCATCAAACAGAGCAGCTTATTTATGCAATTTTAGACTATTTTGAAGGGTGCAACCAAGGTAATATTCCGCAGATAAACAGCACCCTTACACTCTATAAATACATTGGGACTATCGATTATCCTAGAAGCCATAGCGGGGAGATTGAAGCCATGATTCATCCCCAGCTTCAGTTTAGAGATTATCAACCTCTGAATCCCGGTGATCCAATGTTTCTGACTTTTGAAGGAAAAGATATTTTCTATGAGGGAGCGTCTACTGTTTATCCTATTTTTATTAATGAAGCAGCTTACTACGAGAAAGGAATTGCGATGTATTTAACTCAAAAGCACCAAGAGGTAGTTTAATTTATTCGCCCTTGTAACCAAGATTGCAAATCAGCTAAGGTAGTAAAATCAAGCAATGCATCGCTCAAATCTCCCAGAGCAGCCAAAGGTAAACCAGAAATGGAGGAGCGCATTTCCTCAGACAGTTCTCCAAGCCGCTTAGTCAATAGTCGGGAAATAGCATTAGCCATCGCTTCTCGTCCTTCTTCTCGCCCTTCTTCTCTCCCTTCTTGCTTAATTTCTTGGTAAACTCGTGTTTGCTGTAGTGTTATTCCCAGCATAGATTCAACCTCCGTTCTGCTTAATTGTTCAAACCTATACATCATTATCGTCGTTACCATTTCTATTATGGCGCGACTCGCTGCTAATGGCACTTCTTGACTAGTTCTGGTTAACAAATACTTGGCTTCTTCTGGTGCTTGGCTTTGCTCAAGTGTAGTCAGTACCATCAACGCTACCCATAAAGGTAATTGGCGAATATTCCCCAATTCATCCAAATATACCCAATGCACTTGGTTACTATTGAGAAATCCCCGATGAGGGTAAATGTTACTTTGTTCGGTATTGCGAGATGGATAAATTATAACTGCTTGCCAGTCGTTAAATCTGGCGCGGTTGCGGTAGAAATATAGTGAAGATTCAGCAAATACTCTTTCATAAAGCTGTTCATCCTTCTGAAACTGTACCTCACAAAAATATACAACCCCAGGAGTCTCGCTTTCTGGTGGGAGAAATACCCCGTCAATTTCAAATTTGGGTTCCTTGACAGCTACCGAATCAAATCGATAAGCATCTGCATTTTTTGGAGGGTTTGTCAATAGTTCAAATAAAAGAGTGGGGGATTGTTGAAACAGTTTGTAAAAAATTGAGTCTCGACGCATGGAGCATTTTATTTTATTAAATCTGCAATACATTTAATCACATATTGTATATATAGCAATCCTGAATCAAACGCGCAGAAACAAGATCCCCGACTTCTCTAAGAAGTCGGGGATCTGCGGCTTGGTTAAGCTTAGAGTCAAGGCTGTGTCATATCGTAATTGCTGTAAATACTCACCCTCCTAGCCGATACATAATCACCTTTCCTTTCCAATTCTCTTCCACAAATACCAGATACTCGCCATTTGAACGACGAAAAGTCCGGATGCCGTAGGGTATATCAATCCAGCCACTTTCACTTCCAACTTCTGGGCCTGGTTTTAACTGTTGTACTTGCACTCCCGTCTTTGCATTGTAGACATATACCTCTGCGGTTTTAACTGTCACGGTGAAGACATAATCTTTTGCCACACTGATTGCAGCTGTGGAAACTTCGCGTTTGCCGGTGCTGTCGTAGGGAATCACAATTCGCCACCGGGGAGTCCGATTTCCTTGACTCCAATTGTCAAAACGGGCAATCTCAGATCCAGCAACTCCTGTATCGTCGCCGAAGGCGGGGTGATCTACTGTGAAGCCTGACAAATACATGGTATCTGTTTGGGGGAAATATTCGAGCCGCCGCAAGTCATTAAATATGCTGGGAGTAGTTTGCTTTTCCATCGAACTATAGCTGTAGATGGGGTTGCCTTTAGAATCTATTCCCTGTAAAGGATAGTGTCGGATAGCAGTACCATCTGGTGTTCGCAAAGCTTTCCAAACATCTCCTTTGCTGTCTACCCACCAGCCGCCGAGATAGGGATAATCTTTGCTGGTATCATATTCGTTCTTTTCAAATCTGCCATTACCGTTGCGATCGCGCCAGATCCACTCCCCTTTTTCTGGTTGATGCGGTGGCCAATTTCCGGTGAGAAATTTTTTATCTGCGCCATTGCTACCGACAAACATTCCGGCTGGGATGGCAACTTGGCCATCTGTGGCTGGATTAAAACGATATATTTGCAGAAAGCTGCTATACATATCTGTGAGAAATAAAAAGGGCTTCCCTTGGATGCGGCGAACAAAGGTTGCATCTGGCGATGTATGCAGACGTGGATCTTGAGGATATTTGAAAGCATTTAAAGTGTAGCCTTTGTAAGTCCATTGCTTACCAGCAGGCTTACTGTAGTTGATCAGATAGTGTTCTTGTTTGGTGAATAAATCGATGCCATCAGTTTTAGGATCAGCATCTGCATTATCGACGAATATCAATCCTAGCGATCGCCACAGTTGTTTTCCCGATGGTGAAAATTTTCGCAAATCTGTTCCTGATTTGTTGAAACCATTACTATTTATATAGATATTACCTGAAGCATCTGTACCGACTCCAGTAAGTCCATAAAGTTTCAAATCTCGAACTTCTCCAGGAACTCCTGCATAGATACCGCCCTTACTGCCGAAACTACCCACCTGCACCGGCTGGCTTTTGATGTCATAAATCAACATTTGCTGACGTGGGCCATTTTCTGCCACTAACAGCCTACCTTGATGATCAATTGCGATCGCAGTTGGTTCGACGATATCTGCAATCTGTTGGGATAATTGCTTTCCACTCTGGGAATAATGTATAATCTTTGCAGGATTACCACCATTTTTGCTTTGAATAATCCACAGATTTTTTTGTGGATCAATAGTTATTGCTCCCGGATTAGCAACAGTAAAGTTGCGGAGTTCCTTCATCGTATCAGTATCATAGACACGAATGCGGTTAGCAGCAAAATCACTCACATACAACTCGCTTTCCACAGTTGCTAATCCAGTGACTTCGCTTTTAGTACTGGTAATCAACATACTTTTATCCCAGCCACGCCCATTTGGAAACGGCGCAGGTTTTCCTGACAAGTCATAACGTCTAACGGAATACCAAGTTGTTCCTTCAGGTGGGTAATCTTCGTTTGTTTTGCCCCTTGAACCTTGAGTCATGGCAATGTAAACATATTTACTATTTGCTGTTACCGCTTTGCCACCGCCACGACTCCAGCCGTGAGTATCTCCAAGGGCACTAATAACCTTACCATCCTTATATATTCCTGCCTCCATTCCCGCTTCATCCCAATGGCTGTTGGTATAAACTGTGCCATCAGGGGCAACATACATTGCCTCAATATTGTTTTGTACCCGCAGATTTCCACTGCCAAAAGTATTACCTATCCACGATGTTTTATAGGTAAGCGTGGATGTTCCAGTTGTCGCCCAGTCTGTTGTAATTCCAAGAGTAGTAACAATGATTCCAACAGTCAGACTGAGTAAAAAGTTGAAAGTTTTACTTCTTTGTAAATACCTAGTCTTAGATAATTTTTTGATGGGCTGATTGAACTTGTGACCGAGTTTTCCTAACTGCGTCAGTAATTTATTTGTCATATAAGTTTTAAGCTTTTAATTATTTATATACAATCATTGTTTAGAAAATCCGCACAGAATAGAAGTATTTTTGACTGGATAAGATCCAATTTATGTGGTAGGACAACATCTGATATATAAATAGCAATTAATTGAGATTTAAAAAATTATATTTACATAACCTTTATAAAAATCACATGGTTATTTAAAAGTTCAGCTAATATCTTAAAAAACTATTGCTTTATGTATTAATATTTACTTTCTCCAAAGCAAAAATAGTAAAAATCAATACACGATCTATTGATTTATAGTGGCTTCCTCCTTTTCCTGTCTAGCATTCACCTTCGTTGATTGATAAGTATCATATCTGTCATAGTCAGTATTATATGGTTAATAAAAACACAGTTTTTAATTCCTTGTTGACGTTTGCATATAAATAGTTTATAAATTGGTGTTCTATAAAAAAACTCTTATTGGTAATGTGTATTCGGAAATTCAAGTAATTCAGATTGGGACATAACACGCTGTAGGAGCACAGCAATGCTGTGCCCCTACTGTTTTAATACATTTATAGGAGACATATTGATGGAAAATAAACAAAAAAGTTTTACGTCAGCATCGGCATCTATTCTCACTCTTGGATTAGGCTGGTTTCCCAAAAGTCCTGGAGGATTAGAAAGGTATATTTATGAACTAACTCATAAATTAGCAGCAAATCAAGATCAGGTTGAATTATGTGGAGTCGGTTTACCAGAGGCAGAACTAAATTCGCCGATTAAGCTGACTAATTTGGCTTCTCCCGATAGTTCTATGTGGCAAAGATTATGGTCGATTCGCACTAACTTTCAGAAAACAAGAACAAGCAAACCCGATGCTATTAATTTGCACTTTGCATTATATAGCTTTCCTATTTTAGATATTTTACCAAAGGGAATACCAGTTACTTTTAACTTTCATGGCCCTTGGGCTTCTGAGAGTCAGCAAGAGGTAGTTAATAAAAATCTCAGTCTTTTGATCAAACATTGGCTAATAGAACAAAATACTTATAATCGCTGCGATCGCTTCATTGTTTTGAGCAAAGCATTTGGTAAAATTTTACATGATAAATATCAAGTACCGTGGAGCAAAATTAATGTTATCCCTGGTGGAGTTGATATTAACTGGTTTCAACCAAATTTCTCACCCCAGGAAGCTTGTAGACAGCTAGCCTGGCCTAGTAATCGCCGGATTATATTTACATCACGCCGCTTAGTACATCGAACCGGGGTTGACAAATTATTACAGGCACTAGCTATAATTAAGCCCAGAATACCAGATGTTTGGCTAGCGATCGCAGGTCGTGGTCACATCCAAGCTGCACTACAACAACAAGCTACAGAATTAGGACTAGACGACAACGTTAAATTTTTAGGCTTTCTACCTGATGAACAATTACCTATAGCTTACCAAGCTGCTGAATTGACTATTATGCCTAGTCAATCTTTTGAAGGATTTGGATTAGTAATAATCGAGTCTCTAGCCTGTGGTACTCCTGTTTTATGTACTCCAGTTGGGGGAATGCCAGAAATTTTATCAGAATTTTCACCCGATTTAATTACTACTTCAACCGAAGCCTCAGCTATTGCTGAAAAATTAGAGCAAGTGCTTTTGGGAAATATTCCTATACCTTCACGCGAAGCCTGTCGCCAATACGCTATCACACACTATGACTGGAATCAAATCGCCCAACAAGTACGGAATATTTTATTAGCTTAAACAAGTGAATCTAATAAATCAGGACTTATGCACTCAAAACCTGAAACCCCTTAAAAAGGGGGGATCTCAAAGAGCCAACTTTTAAGGCGGTTGGGGGATCTCTTATGCATAAGTCCTACAAATCTTAGGGGCGTTACGTGGGTCAAATTAGATAAAATAGAGGTTTCATGAGAATTCTTTTCTTAGATCAAAGCGGTAAAGCAGGCGGTGCCGAATTATGTTTAATAGATATTGCTAAACCATATGGCGATCGCGCTTTGGTAGGTTTATTTGCAGATGGTACATTTAAAGATTTACTACAGCAAAATCATATCCCAGTAGAAGTTCTTGCAACTCAAGCAATCCAAGTTCGTAAAGAAAGCAGTTTAGTGCAAGGATTAAAGAGTTTGGGACAGCTTGCACCTTTGATTACTAAAGTAGTTAAAAAAGCGCGTGAATACGATTTAATCTATGCCAACACCCAAAAAGCATTAGTTGTCGGTGCATTAGCAAGTTTTTTCAGTCGTCGCCCTCTGGTTTATCATTTACATGATATTCTTTCCACAGAACATTTCAGCCAAACTAATCTTCGCATCGCTATTAACTTAGCTAATCGTTTTGCATCATTAGTAATTGCTAATTCCCAAGCTAGTAAAACAGCCTTTGTGCAAGCAGGAGGACGCCTAGACATCATCGAAGTTGTCTATAACGGCTTTGATTCAAACATTTATCAAACTGATGAATCTGACATTAATAAATTACAGCAACAGTTAGGATTATCAGGAAAATTTGTAGTCGGACACTTTAGCCGTCTTGCACCTTGGAAAGGACAGCATATTTTAATTGATGCCCTTGCCAAATGTCCGCAAGAGGTGACAGCAATTTTAGTGGGTGATGCACTGTTTGGCGAACAAGATTACGTCCAAAAGTTACACCAACAAGTTGCTGAACTCGGACTAGAAAATCGCGTCAAATTTTTAGGATTTCGTTCTGATATTCCCCAGTTAATGGCAGCTTGTGACTTGGTGGCGCATACCTCAACTTCCCCAGAACCCTTTGGTAGAGTGATTGTAGAGGCAATGCTATGTGGAAAACCTGTAGTTGCAGCAAAAGCTGGGGGTGTAATAGAATTAGTAGAACATGGACTTAATGGTTTTCTAGTAACACCCGGAGAACCTGAAGAACTTGCACAAGTAATCATCACCTGTCTTCAGGAGACAGAAATAACTGCAACTATAGCCCATAATGCCAGGACTAATGCTAGTCGGCGTTTTGATGTTGCAATTATTAATCAGCAAATTGCCGAACTCCTGTCCTACAGATTATAATTATCTGGGTAATCTACAATCACCGATTTTGTTGGGATAACCCCAGATTTCAATCTAGGGTTTATGGTTGTGATTACAAACCGACTAATTCACGAGATTCAAAATCAGAGAGTTGTTGAGCGATCGCTAATCTTGCTTCCAACTTAGCTACACTAAACTGATTACGCAGATATTCCAAATGAGCGATCGCATTTGCTTTATCGACAATTAATCGAATCTGGGTGTCTATTGACTTTTGATATTCCTGATTTACAAGCAGCACCTCAAAGCGGCGAGCCTTGCGTTGAGCATCATTTTTCAAATCCATCTCAAAGGCAGCGACACGATCGGCATTGCCTTCAAATCGGTCAACTTGGTGCTGTACTGCCATCAACTGAGAGTCTATTTCATTAGCCCGTTGGGCAGCTTGGGCGATCGCACCTGGATAATGACTCAGTTGCATCATTTAATAATTTTCCTCTCAGGTCAATAATGGAGTGTTTAAGTATAAGACCAACCCTTGAATCTATTTCCCAGAAGGCTGTCACAGAACAGTTTTACACTTAACTAAGCTTGGTGGAGTATATATCTATTATAGCCCAAATGTACTCAATTAAGGAAGAAAAAACGATGTCTGCGATTAGAAGAATTAAGCCTGCTTATGCAGGCTAATTATTTTCTGCTAAACTCTGCACTGTAGCTCAAGCCACTTCCCGCAGTTGTGGTTGTGACGGCACACTCACTTCTGGAAATGAAAGCGAGAGTTGTTCGGCTTGAGGTACCGCCGCTTGCTGCAAAACTTGAACTTCGATATTCACGCTCACCAAATAACTGCCTGTATCAGCACCAACCGCTTCAGCAATTAGTTTGGCAATATCTGGGCGTTTGGCAGTCAGGGGGTCACGTAAAATACATCGATCCCATTCATGCTTGGCAGTCGGATTGAGGTTGAGAATATAATGCTTCATCATCGAACTAACCCTTGAATCCATCTTCCACAAGGTTTTCACAAAGCCGTTATGCATTTGGCTAGGCTTTGTGGACGCTATCTATATTATAGTATATTTGTACTAAAATGGGCGATGTCTGAGTGAGAAAGTAGGGAAGATAGACCATTAGAGGGTTTAGTACCCCCACCTGGGAACTGAATCACCATCTAATTTGTCCCCTTGTCCCCTTGTCTCTTCCTTCAACTTTTCCTTTCTCTCTAATTTGGTAGCAAGACTGAATCTCCAATCCCTAATCCCAGAAAATCTGCCCATAGGTTATTTCTAATACAAAGCTATTGCAACTAAGCTTACAAAGCAACACCTAATTTTTATATAAATCGCTATATGGCAGATATCTATATTATTGAGCTATTTGTGATTGGTCTACTTTTGTTGATGGTAACATTAGGGTCCGGTTGGATTGCTCGCTTACCTCTTTCTTTTGCGATTATCTACCTAATAGTTGGTATTTTTCTAGGACCTTACGGCTTTGGGCTGATTCAATTACGTCGGGATGGAGTTTTCAACGCTGAACTGCTAAAGAGAATAACAGAACTTGTAGTACTTATTTCTGTGTTTGGCTGCGGCTTAAAAATTGTTCGTCCTCTCAAATTGCGGGTTTGGGATATTACGACGCGATTGATTATATTTCTGATGCCAATTTCAATTTTTGCTCTGGCTGCTGTAGGTAAATTATTTTTAGGGATGAATTGGGGAGAAGCGATTTTATTAGGAGCAATTCTCGCACCTACTGATCCAGTATTAGCATCGGAAGTACAACTGACCGATATAAACGACCAAGATGAGTTGCGCTTTGGTTTAACTTCCGAAGGTGGATTAAATGATGCTTTGGCTTTTCCCTTCGTTTATTTTGGCATTTATGCCTTAAAAGATGACAGCTGGGGGAACTGGTTTAAACACTGGATTATGGTTGATTTAATTTGGGCGATCGCAGTTGGCATCGTCATGGGAATTATTGTTGCCAAATGTATAGTTTTGATTGACAAAAAAATTCAAAATAACCGTCCTGCCAATGAGTTAATGGAAGACTTTATTGCTATCAGCACAATTCTACTAACTTATTCCTTAACAGAAATGGTGAATGGCTATGGATTTCTGGCAGTATTTGTGGCTGGCTTAGTTGTCCAACGCAGTTACAGAAATTCTGAAAAACCGCTAGCACAATTAGAATTTGTTGAGCAAGTTGAAAAGCTGCTGGAAGTTGGGACAATTTTAATATTGGGTTCAATATTATTATTCAAGCCAATGCTCAATTATGCAATGCAATCTTTGTTAGTGATAACTTTGTTATTCTTAATCATCAGACCTATAGGAGTTTGGATTAGCACAATAGGTAAACGTCCTCTAGACTCACGCCGCCGAACCTTCCACCCAGGAACTCGGTGGTTATTTGGATGGTTCGGTATTCGCGGTGTAGGATCTTTATATTATCTTGCCTATGCCTTTGGTCATGGTTTAAAAGGTGAAGCAGGCGAACAAATTGCTTGGATAACTTACACTACTATTGTAGTTTCAGTGATTGTGCATGGAATTAGTGCAACTCCATTAATGAAGTGGTATGAGCGCGATCTTGCTAATCAGAGAAACGCTACTCCATAAATATCAGGTGTGTTATGCCAAAGGCTAATGCACCTTAAATTGTTAATGCTGCGGTACTTTCGGCGATAACACATCCGACAATTTGATTTTCTTATTTGTCAAGACTTACGCAAACAATAGCCGAAAAGAGTGATTTTCTTCTTACTGGCAATACCCTGCGGTCAGCCTTCGTCTACATGAATTGCCCCTACCGTATGTAGCTTTGTGTAAGTCCTATTTGTGACTCCTGAATTATTACTAGCAAACAAAACCTCTCCTGGAAGAAGAGGTAGGGAAGAAGTTGGGGTTTAGGTTTATATTTCCTATTTACCTGTCACCTTTTCAATAACTTCTTTCGCTTTTTCACCAAAGCTTTCTGGGGGATTTTGTTCTTTCTCCGCTTTCAAATTCCTTTCGTAAGTCTTCTCTATAGTATTAAGGTTTGTTGAATCTTTTATTGCTTGCTCATAAGCTTCTTCTCGGTTTTCTTCTTCAATGCCAACACCTGGGTCATATTCATTAGCACGATTAATTTTTTCTTCAGAATTTGGTTTATGCTCTGGAGGTATTAGTTTTAATTCTTCAAGAGTAGTTGCATAACTAGCTTGCTGAACGAAAATGAAGGAACCTGATAAGCTGATGAAAATCATTAAGCCAACAATCAAAAAGCTTGAACGTAACGCTTGCTTTAAAGTTAATAGGATTTTTTGCATGAAAGAAACCTCCTGTTTTTATGTTATGAGCCTTGGTCATGTATAAATAGATTTGATATTCCAGACTCACAGGCATCCTAAATGTTTAGGTACAGTTTTTACTTCTACCGTAGGGTATATTAATTTTCACCTATAGTTAAGTTAATGCTATCTGAACCTTTTAGGACTTAGCACTACGTATATTTTTGTAATAGTCAAATTGTCGTGCTTACTGATATCCCGCCCAGAACTCAAGTTCGGGGCTAATAGCTAAAGTCCACTTCAGTGGACTGAAATTTTTACTCTATTATCTGGCAATACCCTTGGTGTTAGCCATAAAAACCTTAATCGTCCAACTCTTCTCTACGAGAGGCTGCGCCAAGGAGACGCTGCGCGTAGCTTCTCCTTGGCAGGAGTACGCGGTTCGTTAAAAAAATTGACTTTGACAAAGAGTTATGCATTAACTAAACTGTATTCAGCTATAACCAACTGTGATTAATTTTAATTCCTCGACTTTCCATTACCTCTTCAAATAAATTTGTTGGTAGTGCTTCTTCCACAGGAAAAACACCTGGTTTTTTGAGTTTACCTTCTAACAATAATTGGGCAATACTACCTGTGCCGCAACCAGAAGCCACTGCTGTATTTTTATGCACTACAGTTGAGCAATAAACGGCTGTTTCACCATTTTTTTGCCCTGTAACTTCTGAACGAACTGCTACCCCAATTCCACTAAAATTATTAGTAACATCTGTCATCGAATGGCTGACATGAGACAGAAATTCAATCATGTAACGACGCTGCATTAACCACTTAGGAAAAATGTGTGCCGCAATCCAAGTTAGGTGATTGTAAAAATCGGGAACAGAGCCGAACTTAGTAATTACAGTTTTAACTGATGGGAAGGCGTTGGGTAGTGTAAAGGTTTCTGGCATATCAAACCAGTAAACTCCTCTGCGTCCATAGGGAGATGGAAACTCAACTACTTCTCTTTCACTATAAGGCTTGATTAACTCCCATTTGCCATTTATCCAAGTCTCAAAAGGATATTGCAACCCCAAAAAAGTTGTCCGCATTACTGTAATGCCAGCACCACCAGAACCCGAAACCAAATAACTTAAATGTATCTTTTCTGCTTGATCAAATTGTTCAACACCTTGACGTACCATGCTGTTAGAAATACCAGGAAAAATGCCAGTATTAATAATTGCTGTCACACCAGCAGCAGCAGCTTGTTCATGAAAATTCAGAGCTTTGCTGGTATAAGAACGATGGTCACTCACATCTAGATAATTAACGCCTTGAGATATACAGGTTTCGAGAACATTAGTATCTCGATAGTGAAATGGCCCAGCACAATGGATGACTAAATTAGAGTTTGCGATCGCATCTCGGAGTTTGTCAACTTCTGCCAAGTCCAATACTAAAAACTGCACTTGTCCTCCCGAAGACAAGCTAACAGCCTTCCCAAACTCCGCAGAACGTCCAGTAATCGTAATTTGTGCGTCCGTATGGGTAGCTAGATCGTGAGCAACAGTGCTACCAATCCGCCCCCGTCCACCAAGAATTAAAACGCTGTCTGTCATTACTCCAGATTAGCAACACTAACCTAATTTCATCAATTTTCTGTCTTGTTTGCCATCAGTTACAAGTATGACTTGCCTGCCAAGGAAGGAGGAGTTTTCAATTATTGGTAGTTGATATAGCGGTTCTCGGTTGACTGAAGTACAAGAACCCCACCCCCAACCCCCTCCCCGCAAGCGAAGAGAGGGGGCTATGATATTAGGAAACGCTATAAGTTTTGCGCTTCAATTTGCCTGACTACCGTTAGCGCCGAATAACTCACCCCAGCAGTACCTTCGCCGGGATGGGTGGAGTCACCAACTAACCACAGATGCTCAATTGGTGTACGATTAGCGAACCCAAAGGGGCCAAAGGTGGGAATTCTTTGACCGATACCGCCAACTATACCCCGATCGCGGGCTGTGAAATGGGCAAAGGTGCGAGGTGTTGCGGCTTCTTGATGAATAATAGTTTCTGGTTTGAGATAGAAATATTCGGCAAGACGAGCGATCGCTTGCAGGGTATACTTTTGTTTGAGTCCTTCATAATCATCAGTCTGCCACCACGGAGTCGGATCGACAAATGAAGAAGCGATAATTGTCGCTTTACCCTCCGGTGCGCGACCGTCTCCAGGATGACTGACGGAAACAAAGAGGGAATTATTCTCGCCAATCGGCCCATCAGCATCATACATAAATTGTAAGTGGGGTGGACATCCTAGCGGAATCGCACTGGCATCTACACCTAAATACACCACAAACGCGCCCGATGCTTGGGGCAGTTTTTCCACCCGATTTTTATAACCAGATGGAGCGTTTTCTGCTAATAACTGCACCAAGTTTTGCATGGTGACATTACTAACTATGTGGTCAGCTGCTTCTGTCCAGACTTCGCCAGTTTTTTGATTTCTAATGACTACAGCAGTAGCTTTGCCATTCTCTACTTTGATTTCTTCTACAGTGTGGCGCATCAACAATTTGCCGCCATCTCTTTCTAAAGATTGTACTAGGCGATCGCTTAATACTTGCATACTACCCTGGAGGTGAAACAATCCTTGGGGCAGTTGAGATACACTCAACGCTGTTGCCGCATAAAGTAATGCTGTTTCTTCTGCATCCACCTGGGAATACAACTTCAGTTGCAAATCCAAAAAAGTCCGCAGTCGTTGGTTATTTCCCACTCCACATAATCGTAAAGCATCTCCTACAGTCAACAAAGTGAAGGGTACAGTAATTAATGTACTAGGACGCATCGCTTGCATTAACTGCCACAAATCCCATAAATTACGCGGTGGTAGCACCGGATTGCGTCCTTGAAATTCCCAACTGGCATTAAATAAAGTTGCGATCAATTGCCAGAACGGTTCACTACCGGGAAACTGTTTTTGTCGTTCCTCTTGCCATTTCTCTTGATCACGCCAAATATTAATCGGTGTACTTTCCCCAGGTAAATAGACTGCACAAGCAGGATCGCAAGGCGTTGCTTGTGGTAAATCTATTGACAATTCTGAGAAAATCCGGTGATGAATTCCTCCTGGTTCCAACCCCGCCACCTGAGTTGCGCCTACATCAAAGGTAAATCCCTGCCGTTTAAACGTCGAAGCACAGCCTCCGGGGACAAGAGCCTGATCCAAAATTAAGACGCTGTAACCTTTATGAGCTAATAATGCTCCAGCAGTCAGTCCACCTATTCCTGCACCGATAACGACGACATGAGATTTACTTTTGTCAAGATAAATACTGGACATTGATTAGTTTCTTTAAAATTCTTAATACTTTTACTTATAATTTTATCTTACTCTCTGAGTTAAATGGGGTGCGATTTCTCAGTTAAGTCTAATAGAGACCTAACCCCCAACCCCTTCCCTATAAGGGAAGGGGAGCAAGATTCAAAGCCTCTCTTGTCTTAGGCTACGGTGTACACACAAGTCTGAAATAGCTGATTAACCAAGGTTTTACCCCACCCTAACCCTCCCCTTATAAAGGGGAGGGAACTAGATTTCCGGTTTCCCCCCTTTCTAAGGGGGGTAATTTGACTTGTGTGTACACCGTAGCTCCTCTTAGGAGAGAGCTTTGGAGAGAGGTCAAAGTCTATTGCATACAAACGAGAAGCTCTATATTATCCGGCGATTTGAATCACGGGCGGATCAACTTAAACCTAAAAAAGTTGAAATCAACGGCAATAGATTACTGCACTGTTCAACCAACTTTGTAGCACTGGGTAAACTAGAAATTGTCCCTTTTAAAATCTTTATAGCCGTTTTCGCCGCCTTTTGCATTGCCCCTTCTTGGGGACTTTTCGCTGTTTCTGCTAAGGCTTTCACCTGCTCTAATGCCTCAGCTTTATCTTCTGGCGGTAAGTTTGTATCAGCCTCAATTGCTGCTTGCAATTGCGTCAACAATTCCTTAATTCCCGGTTTATCTGGTTCGGGAGATGCTGGTAACTCGTTGATGGTATTTGTGTACCGTACCGCTAATATCGCCCAAATTCAAAGCTTGTCCACTGGCATTAAAGTCTCTGCCAACACTGCCAATTTCAATTTTGCGGCTGGCATCATTGCTGTTAGTCATATTTTTATTCTCAACTTTATTGTCAACTTGAATATTAATAGGTTTATTAGCTAATAATCTGACAATCTCTGTCATCTCTCCACTTTGTTGGCGATAAATGATTATCTGCTCATCTTTAGCTTGTAATTGTGCTTTATATTGTTCTTCTACAGCTTGCAATGCCAGTTGATAACTTTGTGAAAAATCACTATGAATCTTTTCTTTATCAGCATCAACAGGTACACCAACCTTAACGACTACTACGCCATCACCTTTATTTTCAATACTCTGTAGGGCTAATGCTGTGTCTTCATTTTGATTTTGCACATTTTGAAAGGCATTAACAAAAGCCTTCCAATCAATGCCATTACGGAAAATCAAATCAACAGTATTTAAAACCTCTTCAAACAGCTTGGTAAATTCTCCTGGTTTAAATTCGCCACTACTGGGACGGCGTTCGCTGTCATCGGTTTCAGGCTTGGGGTGTTCTAGAAGATAAACAAAGCGACAATCTACATTATCTAACTGAGTTGAACTTTCAATATTCCATGCTTCCACACAAGCACCAGTCATTTGGGCGCTGGTAAAGTTAGTGCCTATAGCTTGAGCTAGAGTCAGATTTGCCCACTCTAAACAAGCTCCTTGGAAGGTTGCTTCAGTAATATTAGCATCTTTTAGATTTTCCTCTTTTAAGTCTGCACCTATGAGGTTAGCACCTTTAAGGTTAGCGCCAAGATATGATTTTTTTCTACCATTGCAGCTTATGAGTAAATTGAGAACAGCAAGGTTAATTAGTATAGTGTTGTCTACTCTGGCAAGGTCAAGCTTTTTGACTTCATAAAAACGAGTGCGTGTGAGGTTGGCATTTCTGAAATCTGTATTTCTGAGAATTGCACCTGTAAAGTCAACATCAGTTAAATCAGCACCACGAAAGCTAGTTCCACTTGTAGCAGCAAAGGCGACAGCAAATGAGCGAATCCAAGCGTCTTTTTCATTTCCAGCCAGACTACGCCAGCCAATGTAAGCACTAAATAATGTAAAGGCTACGGCTATGGCTCCGGCTATGGCTCCGGCTATGGCTCCGGCTCCGGCTCCGGCTAAGGCTACGGCGAAGGCTACGGCTAAGGCTCCTAAAGCTGCTGTTAAACCCTTACAAATGGTAATAATACAAAAAATTAGCAGGAAAATTAGGGAGACTATTCCTATGATGAAGTTTTGAGTATTAACAGGGTTAAAAATATATGCTACCAATACACCAAGGAAGATTGAGAAAAACCCTGATAGTCCCGACAGCAGCAATAATACTGTGAGCAACCCAATTGTCCAACGTCGCTGTAATCCGGCTTTAGCTCCTGTAAAATCAGCATCTTTAAGAATCGCGTTGCTAAAGTTTGCCCCTTTAATATCCGCCTTGCTAAAGTTGGCTCCAGTCAGGTTTTGACCTTTAAAAGAGCGACCTCGGAGATTTTGACCGGAGTAGTCTGGCGGCATAATCAGTAATTCGTAATTGAGAAAGTCAGATTAAATCTGGGTTCGGGGGTTTGAATCTGGTGACGGATTTTAGAGAACTAGTGTTACTGAGATTTTATACAACTTTGCTCTGTGATATTTCGGCTTTTGGGAAACTTTCATCAATATTACTCATAATGAGTCCACATACTTAAAACTTTCACAACTCGCTCTTCTTCGATAACTTCATATACAAGCCGATGCTGAATGTTAATTCTCCGAGAATATGCCCCTTGTAAATCTCCTTTTAACTTTTCGTAGGCAGGAGGATTTTCATAAGGATTTTGCTCCAAAATTGCCAGAAGTTCCTCCGCTTTCGGCTTGAGTCCAGATGCAGCAAGCTTCTTTGCATCTTTTTGTGCCCGCTTGGTAAAACGTAATTCCCACACTACCAATCAAGCTCTTCTTTGGTAACACATTCCTCAACAGGAGTACGCATTCCTTCAAGAATATCCTCTCGCATTCCAGGAACTTGCAGTATGTGCAACGTTTCTTGGATTGCGTTCCAGTCTTCAAGAGCAACAAGTACCGCTTGATTTTGATGACCACTAATTATTACTGGTATGTGAGATTTTGCACTTTCATTAATGACAGCATCAAGGTGCTGTTGTGCATCATTAACATTAATCACATCCATGATCGCAACCTCTTTTTTATTCACTTATGACAGTAAATAGCAAAAATTCCTACAAGTATTGTAGAGAAAGCAAAGCCAATAAGCTGTAGTTATCAATATTGCTACTGTAGCGGTCTACCTCGTGACGGGAGCGGTTCCACAACTTACGGGAGCGGTTCCACAACTTACGGGAGCGGTTCCACAACTTACGGGAGTAGTTCCACGACTTACGGGAGTGGTTCCACAACTTATGGGAGCGGTTCCACAACTTACGGGAGTAGTTCCACAACTTATGGGAGTAGTTCAACAACTTATGGGAGCGGTCTACCTTGCAATATTACTCACTAAGAGTAGCAGAGTTTATCAAGGTGCGTAGGCGCAGCCCATCGTAGACATCGCTTGACCGATACCTTTAAGAATTTGCAATATTTCATACACCTCTCTAGCAGAGGTAAACAGAGCAAACACCCGCGACAGATTATATTCAGGAGTAGGCGATCGCGTCAATTTAATAAATAAAATATCGTCACCGTTAGTCAACATCCCAAAGACAGGTTTATCAGGATGAGGGTTAGCCACTAAATAAGCTAATGCTTGCGGCAAACCTGACTAAACCGAATCGATTATGGGCATCCCTTAAGCTGTTAATCCCTTCTGTAATTGCTGTTGTCTGTGTCATAGCTTTTTAGCTTTTTGTTTATATCAGTCATGAATATAACCAAACGCCATTTTATTGGCATAATATTTTTTTAGCGATCGCAGCTACTCAACTAATCTAAAATTAGATTACCCCAGCAAATAACAACCTGAAGATGACCAGAGAATTTAACGTTATTATAGAACGCGATCAAGGTTGTTTTGTTGCCTCCGTGCCTAGTCTTGCTGGATGTCATACCCAAGCCAAATGTCTAGACGAACTGATAGAGCGGATTAAAGAAGCTATTGAACTTTGTTTAGAGGTTGAACAAGAAAAGGCCGAAGCATTAGAGTTTATCGGTGTGCAGAGAGTTTCTGTGCAAGTATATAGCGTTTCCTAATGACATGAAGTACATCATAGCCCCCTCCTCGCTTGCGGGGAGGGGGTTGGGGGTGGGGTTCTTGTACTTCTACTCAACTGAGAACCGCTATAAGCATACCGAGTTTGAGTGGACAGGAAGTAATTACAGCTTTAAAAAAAGCAGGTTTTGAGGTTGCAAGAATCCGAGGTAGTCACCATTTTTTGATACACAGTGATGGTCGTCGAACTGTTGTTCCAGTGCATTCTGGTGAAACAATTGGTTCTGGTTTGTTAGCACAGATACTCCGTGACTGTCAGATCAGCCGTGATGAATTCCGGGAACTATTGCAAAAATAGGTAAATTTTACCCTTCTGGTGTCATGGATTCTCCTATATATAGTGTGAGATGATTTAATTTTTTATTTCACCAGAACTACTACAATTACTATTGATGCTAGATAATGGGAAGGCTTTGACATTTTCTTGCCAATCTAGCCCAGACAAACAGAACTAACACTTATGCGAACTCACTATTGCGGCGAACTCCGAAAAGAACATATTGGAGAAACAGTTACCTTTTACGGATGGATAGACCGTCGCCGCGATCATGGTGGTGTAATATTTTTAGATTTACGCGATCGCTCTGGAATTGTCCAAATCGTCAGCGATCCGCAACGCACCCCAGATTCTTATCAGCAAGCAAACGCCCTGCGAAATGAATATGTTGTCGAAATCACTGGTAGAGTAACGCAACGTCCCGAAGAATCGCTGAATACCCGCATCCCCACAGGCGAGGTAGAAATCTACGCCGATAAAATTGAACTCCTGAATGCTGTCCGCAAACAGTTACCTTTCCAAGTTTCCGTAGCTGACACCGAGACAGTGCGGGAAGACTTGCGGCTAAAATATCGTTATTTGGATTTGCGACGCGATCGCATGGCGCAAAATTTGCAACTACGTCATAAAATTGTCAAAGCCATGCGTCGTTATCTGGAAGATTTGGAAGGTTTTATTGAAGTCGAAACCCCAATACTTACCCGTTCTACCCCAGAAGGGGCGCGGGATTATGTTCTACCCAGTCGCGTCAATCCTGGTGAGTGGTATGCTTTGCCGCAATCACCTCAGCTATTTAAACAATTGCTGATGGTATCTGGCTTGGACAGATATTATCAGATTGCCCGTTGCTTTCGTGATGAAGATTTACGCGCCGACAGACAACCGGAATTTACCCAGTTGGACATGGAAATGAGCTTCATGTCTCAAGAAGAAATTATCGAACTAAACGAGAAGTTAGTTAGTCATATCTTCAAAACAGTTAAAGGAATTGAGTTACAGCGCCCTTTCCCCCGTCTCACTTACGCTGAAGGGATGGAACGCTACGGGAGTGATAAACCAGATACCCGCTATGCTTTGGAATTAGTTGATGTCTCAGATATTGTCAAAGAATCTGGTTTCAAAGTCTTTCGGGACACTGTTAGCAATGGTGGTATCGTCAAAATCCTCCCCATTCCCAACGGTAACGATGTAATTTCTAATGTCCGCATTAAACCAGGCGGCGACTTATTTAAAGAAGCCAGCGAAGCCGGCGCTAAAGGTTTAGCTTATATCCGCGTCAGGGATGATGGGGAAATTGACACCATTGGCGCGATTAAAGATAACCTTAGCGTTGAACAAAAAGAAGAAATTTTACGCCGCACAGGTGCAAAAGCTGGACATTTGCTATTGTTTGGGGCTGGTGATGCTGTTACAGTTAATAAAACATTAGATAGATTACGGCAAGCGATCGCTAAAGAATTTGGCTTAATCGATCCAGAAAAAATCAACTTGCTGTGGATTACAGACTTCCCGATGTTCGAGTGGAATGCTGACGAAAAGCGTCTAGAAGCACTACACCACCCGTTTACAGCACCGCATCCTGATGATTTAAGCGACTTAAAGACTGCACGCGCCCAAGCTTATGACTTAGTACTCAACGGCGTGGAAGTTGGCGGCGGAAGTCTGCGGATTTATCAGCGAGAAATTCAACAGCAAGTATTTGAAGCGATCGGTTTATCTCCAGAAGAAGCACAAAGTAAATTTGGTTTTCTCTTAGAAGCATTTGAATATGGTACACCGCCGCATGGTGGCATCGCCTATGGTTTAGATCGTTTGGTCATGTTGCTAGCTGGAGAAGAATCTATTCGGGATGTCATTGCTTTTCCGAAGACACAACAAGCGCGTTGTTTGTTAACAGATGCACCTTCGAGTGTAGATGCTAAACAATTGAAAGAATTGCACGTTGCTTCGACATATAAACCAAAGTCTTAGTAAAGCGCAAGGGGAGCACAGAAAGTTAAAGTAAGCTTTTATAGCTCAGTTCTTCTCTAACCCTTCTGTTATGTTTATTATGCTCCCTTTGGCTTTCATCAATTGCTGGACTGTATTTTAAGGGAGGCTCTAAACACTCTAAATGTTCTTTTTGTTCATTTTCATAAATTATGATGTGACGATCATTGGTCATTCTATGGATAGCGTAATACTCAAGATACTCAGCATCATCTTTTATCCCAAAAATAAAATTTATCTTCCAACCAGCTTGAAAAATTGAACCTTTCTGACGCTTTTGTATATTCTCTTCTGGTAAGGTAATTTTCCATTTAGAAAAATATCTATTAAATTCATTCGTAATCGCGTCCATGTTTATACTCATTAGCCAAAGTCCTAGTGTAACTCAAGTACAAGTAGGGTGGACAATAGCCACCAATTACTTTAATTGAGAAAGCAAAAGTAATGAATAATATATCTCTTTAACCACAGCCATAACTTGTTTCAAAATTTGTAGATGACAACAAACAAACTCAAAGCCTTAGAGCTTTTTGCTGGTATCGGTGGGTTTCGCCTGGGTATGGCAAATGCAAATATTCAAACAGTATGGGCGAATGATATTAATGAACTTTGCTGTAAAGTTTATGAAAGTAATTTTGGCAAAGACTCAATTACTTTAGGCGATATCAACGAAATCTCCATTTTAGACATTCCCAATCACGATATATTAACTGCTGGCTTCCCTTGCCAACCTTTTAGTCCGGCTGGTAAAAAACTTGGCGTGAGAGATATAGTTAGAGGAACACTATTTGAGCGCATTATAGAAATATTAGACCAGAAGCAGCCAAAATATTTCTTTTTGGAAAATGTCAAAAGACTTTTGACAATGGAAAACGGCTATCATTTTAGATTAATTTTAAATGCACTTTCTGAATTAGATTATTTTATCGAATGGCGACTAATTAGCCCCTTGAGTTTTGGTATCCCTCAAAATCGAGATAGAATTTTTATTTTCGGCACAAAATTAAATTCAACAGATATAACACCTAATACTTTAGAAAAGCTATCAGTCTTTTTAACTGGAGAAGACAATATTTTATTGCCAGATATAGAAGTTCCATTGGTAAAATATATGTTACCAATCATGACGATGAAAAGGAAAAATGATAATTGGGGAATTGCCTATAAAAACCAGATGTTGACTCAAAATATTTCGTCATTGCCTAACATCAAGCCGAGAAAGAGGCTTCAGGATATTCTTCAGGATGAGTCAATGGTGGATACTCAGTTTGATTTTACTGCCGATACCCTGGAGCGGATTAAGCAAAGTAAGCCTGTAAATCGTTATTGTAATGGAGTTGAAATTTTGTACAACCAGGATGGAGGCGCGAGACTTGGTTATACTATATTCGGAACTAATGGCATTGCATCAACATTGACTGCCTCAACATCAAGGCATTATGAACGCTACCAAGTAGGTGAGAAATTTCGGCGTTTAACTAATATTGAATATGCCAGACTCATGGGTTTTCCTGATGATTGGTGTCAAGTTGCCAGAATTTATGATCAATACGCATTATTTGGAAATGCTATTGTACCAGCTTGTGTCGAGTGGGTGTGCAAAAGAATCGGTCAAAGGAATTTTGAATTGAGTAAATCTGGTTGGCAACAATTAACTTTGGCTATTTAAAAAATGGAAGTGCTAACCTTATCTTCCCTCAAAACTGCTGCACGAGATTTTTGTGTTGTACTAAGTACAACACCGATTCCTAATTTGTATGGCGTTACAGATGGCAAAGCAGTAGGAACCTATGTTGAGTTGACTTTTAATCAATATTTGTCCACAAAGTACGAATACATCCTTGGTAGTGCTGCTTTAGGGATTGATTTTCCCGGATTAGAAGTTGATTTAAAAATGACATCAATTCGTCAGCCCCAATCTTCTTGCCCCTTTCGGAATGCCAGTCAAAAAGTGTATGGATTGGGCTATCATTTACTGATATTGGCTTATGAAAAGATTGATGAGCATAGCTCTCGTACAGCTAATTTAAAATTCCAGAATATTGTCTTTGTATCAAGAGAAAGAACTGGAGATTATCAAACAACCTACGGTTTAAGAGAAATCTTACGCCGTAATGGCAACAAAGAAGATGTAATAGCATTTTTAGAGGAACGCAACTTTCCTTTAGACGAAATTGGGCGTGAAATACTTGCAGAAAGAATTTTGCAGCAACCGCCAGAAATTGGCTACCTAACAATTTCTAATGCGCTACAGTGGCGGTTACAATACAGTAGGATTATTCAGGTAGCAACTACGACGACAACAGTAGGTGTAGAAAATCTACTGGTAGGATGAAGGAGATTGATGTTTGACACGCATCTGCATTGCAACCTCCCTACAGAGGTGTTATTTAGTTGACAGCAGCACTAACTAAACCATTGTACCTGAGCAAAGCGATCGTACTTGGTTCACGACCCCGGAAAGTTTTAAACACCTCCATTGGATGCTGTCCACCACCAAGAGCCAGCACCGTATCTCGATAGCGCCGACCTGTAGCTTTTACCGCTTCTTCATCTTCTAGCCCAGCTTCCTCAAAAGCGGCAAAAACATCAGCGCTCAATACCTCAGCCCACTTGTAACTGTAGTAGCCTGCTGCATAACCACCCTCAAAAATATGTCCAAAAGCACACAAAATTGAATCTTCTGGGAGTGGTGGTAAAACGGTAGTAGTCTTAGCTATGCGATGACGCACATCTGAGGGGGTTTCATTACCACCAGGGCGATAGCGGTAGTGTAGTTCTAAATCAAGACTGCTCATGTGGATTTGCCGCAACGTAGCAGTACCACTCATATAATTACGCGCCGCTAGCAACTTTTGATAATAATGCTCCGGTAGGGCTTCTCCAGTTTCATAATGTTTCGCCATTCCAAATAAAGTGGGTCGCTCATAGCACCAGTTTTCCATAAACTGACTAGGTAGTTCCACTGCATCCCACTCCACGTTATTGATGCCTGCGGCTCCGGGATAGTCAACCTTGGTGAGCATGTGGTGCAATCCATGACCAAACTCGTGGAATAAAGTCTCTACTTCGGAGAAAGTCATCAAACTAGGTTTACCATCTACGGGAGGACTTTGATTACACACCAAATAAGCTACAGGTAAGCGGATGGCAGTGACACCATTTTCAGTGATTTTGCCCCGATTGATGCACGCATCCATCCAAGCACCACCGCGTTTCTCGGCTGGACGGCTATAGGGGTCTAAGTAGAAATAGGCTATGGGAGAACCAGTTTCGTCAGCAATTTGGAAATAACGAACATCCTCATGCCATACTGGCGCTTGACCATCGGCAGAGGTGACAGTGACGCTAAACAGCCGCTTGACTAGTCCAAATAAGCCGTCTAATACTTGGGGAAGGGAGAAGTAGGGACGCAATTGTTCAGAGGTAAAGGCAAATTTTGCTTCTCGTTGGCGTTCCGCCCAAAAGCTGATATCCCAGTGTTTTAAATCTGTAGCTTCTGCTGCTCCTTGTGCTGCTGCAAAAGCTTTGAGTTCTGCCAAGTCTTTGACAGCAGCATCATAACTAGCGCGGCGTAATTCTTCTAACAGGGCGTTGACTGCCTCAACGTTGGGAGCCATTTTACTAGCTAGGCTCAATTGGGCAAAACTTTTAAAGCCTAGTATATCTGCGAGTTCTTGGCGTAATTTCAAAATGCGCTCAATTAAGGGGTTGTTATCCAAATCGCCAGCAGAAGCGCGGGTGATATGAGCTTTGTAGAGCTTTTCGCGCAAATCTCGACGGGTGCTGTGCTGCATGAAAGGACCATAGCTGGGGAAGTCTAAAGTAATCCGCCAAGGACCATCTTCTGGTGTGGCATTGCTTTCGCCAGATGCACGAGCGCCTTGGGCTGCTAAACTCACTAAGCTTGGGGGTAAACCGTCAATTTCCGCTTGTGTTGTCAGGGTTAAGCTGAAGGCTTTAGTGGCATCAAGTACATGGTTAGAGAATTTGGTAGAAAGTTCTGCTAACTCCATTTGTATGGTGTTGAAACGCTCTCTTGCTTCTCCTTCTAAGCCAACACCAGCAAGTTGTGCATCTCGAATAGCGGCTTCGACAATGCGCTGTTGGGCTAATTCTAAAGTTGCCCAACTATCACTGCTACGGAGTGCCTTAAAAGCATTGTAGATGGGTTGGCTTTGACCGAGCTTGTTGATAAACTGTATGACTAGTGGCTGTACGATTTCATGAGCTTCGCGCAGTTCTGGGCTATTTTTAACACCCATTAAATGATTCACCGCCCCCCAACTCCAAGTAAGCCGTTCTATCAACTTTTCTAAGGGTTCTACTAAACCACTCCAACTAGGCTGTACACTAGCCTCTAAGGTGGCAAGCTGCTGGTCAAGTTCTGCCAGCAACTCATTGAAGGCTGGTACTACTCGTTCTGGTTTAATCTCTGCAAAGGGAGGTAAACCAATGCCTTGAAGTAGGGGATTGTCGGAAATAATAGTACTTGCACTCATGTTTTTGTGTGAACTGCGGACGAATAAAAACCAACAATGATTTTTGTTTATATATCTTCTAATGTAGCGATCGCAGTGCTAAATATTCTTGCCATTGTAGAAAAAAGGCAAAAAAAGCGAGAATTCCTCACAAAAGTATCCCGATATAGCTATTTTGTTTGGTTTGTGAACGATACCTGACCGAAGATGACAAGGGGAAAAAAGAAAAAACCCATTGTTCACACGGTTTCAGATCCAATAAATTTAACAGGCGACAGTTCCATAAATATCAGCGAAAGTCTCTGAGATAATATAATCATGCACTCATCCTCTCAACCAGGTGGCTAATTATGACTAGCCTTTTACCTAGTTCTCAATCAATAGAAGTTTTTTACCCAAGCTCGGATGGTGAACCATTGGCAGAAAGTTATATTCATTTATCTGCTCTACTGGCAACTTTAGAAGTATTGAGACAATATTTGCTGGGTCGGCAAGCAACGGTTTTGAGTAACCAGTTTCTCTATTATGCTCAGGGTTTTCCGAGGTTACGGGTAGCCCCAGATGTAATGGTGATTTTTAATGTCGCTCCTGGGGGTCGGGATAATTACAAAATATGGGAAGAGGGGCAAGTGCCTGTGGTAATCTTTGAAATGACCTCCGAGGGCACTAGAAACCAGGACACGGGCTTCAAGAAGACGCTGTATGAGCAGTTAGGGGTACTGGAATACTGGTTATTTGACCCCAAGGGAGAGTGGATTAAGTGGCAATTGCAAGGGTATCGGCTGCGAGGCGAGGTGTATGAGCCAATTACAGATAGCCGATGTGAACCTTTGCAGCTGCGCTTGCAAATAGAGGGGCAACTGATTGGTTTTTATCGAGAAGACACTGGGGAAAAGTTACTGATTCCAGAGGAGTTGGCAGAGGCGCTAAAACAGGAAAGATTGGCGAGGGAACAAGCCCAAGAGCAAGTAAGACAAGCAGAATCGCAGGTGGAAAGGTTGAAAGAACATTTACGATCGCTTGGCGTTGACCCTGATACTATTTAGCCATAGAGAATGCGATCGCCTATGGCGGGTGCTTTGCACCATCGCAAAATCAATTCATCGAGCTTAACCTGACTAAAGGCGATCGCTAAAACACATCATAATGTACTATGTCAAATTAACTAAGCGCGATCGAGCGTTTTTGCCGAATCGAAAAGCAAGGCTCTATATTTATGATTTTATTTGGCAACTCATCTTTTTACTCGTAAAATCGAAGACAAGATCAAGGTCAGTAGAAAAGAGTCCCTAAATTAATGAGTACGTTAATCACTCAGGGTGGAAGAGCTATCACTAAATTTCATGTGGTAGACCGGATAAACGATATCGCTTGGCAAGCTCACCAAGGTAGCGTTGCTGCGATTATTCAGCTATTGAACGAAAAGCTAGCCAAGTCTGGTGTCAGAACCAGAGCCATTTTTTCTGATGGTGTCTTACAACTTCTGTGCGAAGCCGCTAGGGTAGAGCAACTTGAGCAATCTCCCGTTGTCGAACAAATCCAGCAAATTCTTGAGTCCATCGCCCCGCGCCAAATTCGCCGAGTCAATATCAATAGTCGGATTGTTCGGGAACAACAATTACTTTGGTTAAAGGAAATAAATAGCGATCGCGAAAACCAATTGCTTTGGTCACACGAAATTACATTAATTCAGCCTAATATTCTAAAGCAACTAATTAAAGATTTCACAGAAGCTCAAGCTCAACTAGGAAAACCAAATTTTCCTAAAACTTCAGTCTCTCGTCCTTTAGTACTCATTAACAAAGAAAAACACAAAAATAAACCTAAAAAAAGGATATTAGCAGCAGCTGGTTTATGCTCACTGTTGTTGCTTGGTTGGGTTGTTTATGGCCAGTTAGGTAATAAACTCAAAAACCTAATGCAACTAGAAACTTCCAAATCTTTAACTACTGAAAATACTAGCTATAAGAAAGCCCAAACAGCATCCCATGCTGCTACCAATAGCCTTTCTGATCCATCTGATGACCCATTTCCAATATCTGTGCGAATTGCAAATCTTGCTTCTGCATCTGGTAAAACAGCCACCACCTCAACTCAGTGGTTAGATATAGCTGCTAGGTGGCAACGGGCTTCAGATTTAATGGGAACGGTACCACAAAACCACAGCCGTTATCAGGAAGCTAAGATTCGGACTCAACTATATAAGAAATATAGTGAGGCGGCGCAGAAAGAAGCCGATAAGAGTAAATCTTAGTTTTTTCTGATTGGAAGACTTCAAATGTGGCGAAATCAGGTTCAAATGATATATGTTGTGGCGCGGTTAAGTCTAGTTGTGTACAAAATACTGTTGGGGACAATTGGAAAAAAATAGACCTTATTGAAAATAAGGTCGATTTATTGAACCTCGCATGACTAAAAGTCAAGCGATTCCTGCTTCAACGATCTCTGCCTGGAGTAATCCAGGACTTACAAGTTCTCCACAGGCCTTTAGAGCCTCCGGCGCACCGACGGCAACTTTTTAAACAAGTACCTAAAAAGTTAAAAGTTAAGTATGTTTAACCTCTGTACCTTAAAGATTTTACTCACCTTGTGGATCGATACAAAAGTATCTATTTCCTAGCAGAACCCCATATCTTTAGTTGTCGTGGTTCAGTTTAGCTTGGTTTTCGCTATATCTAATTTTAACAGAATATGGAGCGCCTAACTCATGACTGGAAGTCACAAGTGTGCGGCTTGTAGAAATCAAGCGGATTCATTCGTGCAGTCAATCTAAAATCCAAAATCGTTCGACTGAGCATCTCGACTTCGCTCGACGGAACCGTAGCCGTACCCCTCCGGGGAAGCAAGCTACCCGTAGCGTTCCACAGGAAAGTCCAAAATCCAAAATGTTTATGTCGCCTAACTCAGAAGTTCTCCTGTTTCTTGCAGGGAGTGCAAGCGGCGATAAATACCCTCGTGACGCAAGAGTTCATCGTGGCTACCCACTTCTACAATCTTTCCTTGCTCCAGCACCACAATTTTATCAGCTTCTCGCACTGTACTTAGACGGTGGGCAATGACGATGGTGGTGCAAGTGCCCTGAATTGATCGCATCGCTAGCTGAATTGAACGCTCAGACTCATAATCTAAGCTAGAGGTGGCTTCGTCAAAAATTAGTACGTCTGGTTCTACTAGCAACGCTCTAGCAATTCCCAAGCGTTGTCTTTGTCCTCCAGATAACCTGACACCTCGTTCACCGACGACGGTGTAATAACCTTGGGGTAATTGCTGCACTACTTCATCGACTCTGGCAATTTTACAGGCTTGCTGAACCTCCTCAAAACTGGCATTTGTCCTCCCGTAGGTGAGGTTATCCAATATGGTACCGTTGAAAACGTCTACTTCTTGGTGAACGATCGCTAACCTTCGTCTATACCTACTCACATCCAAAGTGCGAATATCTTGACCATCAATCAGAATTTGACCTTCTTGAGGTTCAAAATATCGCAACAGCAACTTCACTAAAGTAGACTTACCAGAACCGGAACGCCCCACTAATGCCACTGTTTGGTATGGCTCAATCAACAAGTTGATATCTTGCAAAACTTGACGGGTGGCATCATATCCAAAACTGAGGTGCGACAACTCAACTTTCCCAGTGAAACTATAGGCTGATGTACTTTCTTCTAAACTGACTGCATCTACCCCGGTTGGTTGCTGCATAAATTCGTGATACCCCAACATTGAGGCATAACGACGAGCAAAAATCTCAGCGAGGTTGCTGATGGGTTCCAACTCCGCATAAGCCATGCTGGAAACTGTTAAAGTAGTGATAAAGTGTCCTAAAGAAATCTGGCCTTTTAGCGTAGCTGCAAGGGTCAAACCTAACACTGCAAACACACAAAATTGAATGATTGTCGTTCTGAAACTACCCAACTTAACATAACCAAGATGGATGCGGTAATCTACTACTTTAAACTCTCGGTTAAGCCTTTGTTTTTGCCGTTTGAGTTCTAGTGCTTCTGTTGCAAATGCTTTAACTGTTTTGATGTTGGTGATAATTTCTGAATTGCGGCTTTGGGTATTTTCCATGTATTTATCTAGCCGTCGTTCTTGTTCCATTAGCTGCTTTAAATCTCTGAGAGTGAAGCTGAGAATGACTACGAACGAAATCAGAAATAATATGGCAATCCGCCACTCAATCAACAAGATAACTATAAAAATTCCCAATATTCGGAATAGCTTGGGAATCAATTGTCCAGCAATTTCTGGATAAGCCCAGGTATGATTTTCTAAACCTCTAGAAATTTTTCCGGCAATACGTCCTGGGTTATTTTCATCGTAAAATTCTATAGGTAGAGTGAGTATTTTTATTATTGCCTTTGTGAAGTTGTCTCGTCGGCTACGTAAGGCAATATCCCAATGAAACCACCAAGTTGACCAGATTTGAATCGGCGCTCTGGCAACGCTTACTAAGAAGATTATACTCATTAGCACCCCTAGCGATAGTAATCGATTTGGTGGTAGTTGCGTGAGGTTGCTAATTGCAGCGATCGCATTCTCTATAGGACGATCTAGGGGTTGTCCCGAAAGTACGTTTAAAATCTGCCCTGTGGCATAGGGCACCGCCAAATCAATTATTTCAAAAACGCTCGCTGCACCAATACTGAAAATTATCAGCGCTCGATAGCGATCGTAGTATTTGAGAATATCTCTAAATTTTGCCATAATGCACACTGCCCAAGGGCGCGATCGGAATCTTGGAATTTATATATTACAAGTGTAATACAAGGTAGTCAAGGGTTATACGTTTAAATCACTACTTTCGAGTAGTAGGTATTTGTACAAAGACAAATTCTAAGCGATAGCGATAGAGAGAAACTGGTTGAGAACCAGCTTTAAAGTAATCTGGATCTTGGGGTGAAAGATAGACAGCAGTAACTTGATCTGCCTCAATCGCCGAATTAGCTGGTGAAAGTTTATGATAAGCGGTGGTAGATTCTACAGAGTTTAAATAGGGGCGTGAACCGCCTTTAAATAGTTGTTGAAATACTTCTGTGGTGATGAACTTGCCATCAGAGGTAGTTTCTGTGGCGCGTGCAGTCACAATAGAAACTAGTTGGCGACTGCTACGCAAGAACGTAATTTGACGATTAGGTGAATCTGGATCTACTTTAACTAATAATACTGCTTCATCCCCTAAATAAGCCCGTGCCAAATTTAAGCTATTAAACGCTCTATCTGCAATTAAAATTGGGGATTTGTAATCTATCTGAGGAAATATTTTGAACCGAGGAATATGTGGTTGCTCTTTCACAAATCTTACTACAAAACTCACAGGCTGATTTAATTGTCGGCGATTACCTTCAAACCCAGGAGTGACGATATCTGGTGCTAAAGGTGCAGCTAAATCTACCAAAGTACTTGTAACTTGCCAATAACCAGCCATCCATTCAGGGTAAACCAAATCACCCGAAGCTGGTTTTACTGAAGTTAATTTTTCCCATTGAGGAAAATTTGCTAACCGTTCAGATAACTCTCCTGCAAGAGCATCGCCAGTCCACAGGAGGAATAAAAGCAGCAAGCAAAAACTCAAAATTACCTTCATTGCAAGCATCAGTAGTTTTTGTTTATTTTTTATTTAATAAAAATTTATCCATTTACATCATAATCTCACTGAAATAAGCTGGGTTTAGATCCCCGACTTCTTCAATAACTCGGGGATCTGGGCAACAACTTGTGCTTAAATAATTGACATTCAACTCTAAATCAAGTTTATTTAAATCTCTGCTGGTAAAGGTTGCCAAAGTTCGCCATACTTCTCTTTTAGAGTCTGCCAAGCTTCCACCTGTCCTGGTTCATATTCTCCCGGTTTACCCCATTGCAAAAATAGGCTTAAAGCAGATTCTTGTTTATCATCTAAAAACCGGATGGCATAGGTTGTAAAATTGCCTCTCTTCGCTTCACCCGTTTCAAATTTCACCTGAATAATTTTGTCCATATTTAAGTGAAACTCAAAGCCTTCGGTGTGCATATTCGCGTATTTACCTTTAGGCAATTCTGCATAAAATAACTTTTCTACTTTGCCTCGTGCTTCTAATACAGCAGCGCTGCTAGTGACAATTAAACGCAAAGTTCCCAAAGTCTCGCAAGCTGCTAAAAATTCTTTCAAAGTAGTACTCATAAATTATTATCCTTTGTTATTTGTTCATACCCAATACTTCTCTACGAGAGGCTGCGCCAACGGCTTCTCTACGAGACGCTACGCGTAGCTTGCTTCCACGTAGTCCTGCGGAGGACAAGCTACGCGTAGCGTCCCGTAGGGAAGTGGTACGCTCAGTACAAGTGTCCAATACCTATTTCTCGTATTGCTCATAAGCAGCGACAATGCGCTGAACTAGAGGATGGCGCACGACATCTTTTTGGGAAAATTCGCAAAAGGCAATGCCTTCAACGTGTTTTAAAATTTGTAAAGCCACTCCTAAACCCGATTGTTGGTGAAGTGGTAAATCCGTTTGTGTCATGTCGCCTGTAATCACCATCCGCGAACGGAAACCCAAACGAGTCAAAACCATTTTCATCTGAGCGGGTGTAGTATTTTGAGCTTCATCCACAATTACAAAGGCGTTATTGAGGGTGCGTCCCCGCATATAGGCGAGTGGTGCGACTTCAATCACACCGCGTTCCATTAAACTGGGTACTTTTTCTGGGTCGATGAATTCATAAATAGCATCGTAAAGTGGGCGAAGATAGGGATTAACTTTCTGCTGTAAGTCTCCAGGTAAAAAACCGAGTTTTTCGCCGGCTTCGACGGCAGGGCGAGTTAAAATTAGCTTTTCAAACTGGTTAGCAAGGAGTGCTTGCACGGCGACAACAACAGCGAGATAAGTTTTACCAGTACCAGCAGGCCCAATCCCAAAGGTGAGATCACGCCTACGGAGTGTGTCGATATATTGACGCTGGCGAAAGGTTTTAGCGCGGACTTCTTCACCCCGACGAGTTTTAGCGAGGACATCTCGCTGTAAATCTTGCAGTTCCCCTTGCCGATCGCTATCTATGGCTTGACGGGCTGTTAAAATATCCGCACTGGAAACAGTATTGCCTTTAATCCAGAGGTCTTCAAGCGATCGCACTAATCGAGAAGCCAGATCAATTTGTTCTACGGTTCCAGAAATCAGTAATTCCTGTCCGCGTAGCACTAAAATGGCTCCTGTTTGCCGAGATAAGATTTTGAGATTTTCTTCTCCATCCCCGGCTAGAGCGATCGCGCTGGTAATATTCGGCAGCTGAATTGTTAAGGCACCTGCCATAGTATTTCTTAATTCGTGAGGATCTGTTTTTGACAAAGGTAAATATTTTCTCGCTAAGGGCGAAATTACGCTTTTATTACTTACATTTTACAAAAATCTTTGCAACAAATGAATCGCCTATAGAGGCGTACAGGTGTACATTGGTGTCAACTTCAGATCAAACACTCAATTTACTCTCGTTTTAGATCCCCCAACCCCCTTAAAAAAGGGGCAAAAAATTCTAGTCCCCCCTTTTTAAGGGGAGTTAGGGGGGATCGAAAATCTAGATGGTAACATTGAAAAATTTTCAAATGCTTATCTTATCAGACTAGGCTTTCATGTTAAGTTAACACCAATTACAGGTGTACGCCCCTACTGGTGAAGAGTCCAAAAAAAGATCCAAAAATCTTTTTGCTACTTTCCATTTTTATAAAAATTCTGAGCGGAGGTAACTACAACCGCTCAGACTTGCTCTCTAGTTTGAACCTAGCGGAGGCGGGGTTTAACAATGGGTCTAGGCCCATCATTTCCACGCGGTTCTCTCCTAGTCGGTGGTGGCGATCGCTCTTCTGTGTCTTCATCAAAAGACATACCCTCGCGGCCCGGGGTGGTGCTGCCGTAAATATCCAGGTATGTTGATTGCCCAGCTGCGGCTGCGGCTGCGGCAATTATTGTACGAATCGCCTCAATATTGCGTCCCCCTCGACCAAACACTTTCCCTTTATCTGTGCTTTCAAAGGCGATGCGAATCCAAACCCGGTTGAGGGCTTGAGAAATTTCACAATCGACGCTTAAAGTCTCTGGAGATTCCAAAAATGGCTGCACCAAAAACTGAACCAGCCCAAGATAGTTGGGACTAGCTGTTGGGGATATTATTCCAGAATTATGATGCGGCTGTGGCGCGGACCTGTTCAAAAACATTGGCTTTTACTAAAATGCGACGGACGGTATCGGTGGGTTGAGCGCCTTGTTGTAGTCGCTTGACGATGCCGGGAACGTCTAGTCGCACTTCATCAGTTCTGGGGTTGTAGAATCCCAACTCTTCTAGGGGACGGCCATCACGGCGAGCGAGGTTGTTAATGGCGACAATGCGGTAACTTGCTTCCCGCTTTTTACCGAATCGCTTCAAGCGCAGTTTGATCATGGTTGAAGAATCATTCTCCTATTGTTAGATATTAGTTAGCAACTAGTTGGCGAGGAAGTAACCCAAATACTGGCTGCTGCCGAGAAATTGCGGGTCAGTTTCCTCTGCTGATAAATTCTGAGGTCGAAATGCTAATCTTAGCACTGCCTAGCATTTGCTGCTATTAGTCATTAGTTAATCAGTAATCACCAATGACTCTTGACTAAAGATTGCCGAAGCCTTTTTTCTTTTTATCTTTGGTTTTTTTCTTTTTCGCACCTGCGGCATCACCACCATAACCTCGCCATCCTGGGGCTGCGGGACGATTACCTGCACCTGCGAAGGCATCACCCATACCGCCGCCACCGAACATTCCCGGCATTCCAGGGAAGCCACCTTGACCCATTTGCTGCATGAGCGATCGCATTTTTTGGAAATCAGCCACCAGTTTACTTATATCGGACTCTCTATAGCCACAGCCAGAAGCAATCCGCCGCCGCCGACTGGGAGAACTCGCTAATAAATCGGGATCATGCCGTTCTTGGCGAGTCATGGAGTTAATCATCGCCTCACAGCGTTTGAGCTGGGTTTCTCCATGCTTGAGCTGATCATCTGAGAGCTTGTTCATCCCTGGAATCATCTTGATCAAGCCTCCCAGAGATCCCATATTCTTCAGCATCCGCAGCTGCTTGAGAAAGTCAGTAAAGTCAAACTTTGCTGACAAGATTTTCTCCTGCATTTTCTCCGCATCTGCTAAGTCAAACTCTTCCTGAGCTTTTTCTACCAAGGTGAGAACATCGCCCATTCCCAGAATCCGCGATGCCATGCGATCGGGATAAAACGGTTGCAGTGCCTCGACTTTCTCACCCACGCCCACAAACTTAATCGGCGCTCCCGAAATCTTTCGCACCGAAAGCGCTGCACCACCACGGCTATCACCATCCAACTTGGTGAGAATCGCCCCAGTAATTCCGATCTTCTCATGGAAGGTGCGGGTAAGATTGGCTGCCTCTTGACCAGTCATCGCGTCAACCACCAACAGAGTTTCATGGGGTTGGACAGTGGCTTTGATGCGGGCTAATTCCGCCATCATTTCTTCGTCAATTTGCAGGCGCCCAGCAGTATCAATAATTACTGTGTTTACACCTTCTGCCCGACCGCGTTCTACACCTTGTCGAGCAATTTCTACGGGATCGGCGTCGCTTCCTAGTTCAAATACTGGTACGTCAATTTGCTTACCCAACGTCACCAACTGGTCGATCGCGGCTGGGCGATATACGTCTGTCGCCACCAATAAACAGCTACGATCTAATTTACGGAGATGTAAGGCTAACTTAGCGGTAGCTGTGGTTTTACCAGTACCTTGCAACCCAGCCATGAGAATAATAGTAGGCTTTTCCTGGGCTTCTGCTATGGGGACATTTTCTTCTCCCATCACCTGCACCAGTTCATCATGAACAATTTTGATAAACTGTTGGTCAGGTCGCACGCCGGTAATCACCTCAGATCCCTGTGCTTTGGCTTCGACTTCGCTAATAAAATCTTTGACTACCTGGAGATTGACATCTGCCTCCAACAAGGCGCGGCGGACTTCGCGCAAAGCATCTTGAATGTTGGATTGAGAAATTTTGTCCTGTCCCCGCAGTTTCTTCCAGGCGGATTCTAAACGGTCAGATAATGCATCAAACATAATGTAATTACAGGTAATTCGCCAATGGGGAATTCTAAACCGCCGATGAATGCGATTCCGAATTTCCGCTAAAGTTTAAACGTGCTATCTACCAGCTTAGTAGTTTTCAGCCCGACTGTAGCAACCAGATACTTAGCTTTATTAGGCATTGGGCATGGGGCATGGGGCATTGGGACTCCGATGCTTGAATACTTGCGATCGCTAATTCGTAATATATTTAAGTGACTATGGGAGCCAAGATGTCGCAACGAATCAAAGTGTACTCGTATTCGATATATCACTCGTCGAACTCATACATTGGTATTACTCTTGCCGAAAAAGCATTGCGGGGTTTACCTGTTGATATTGAACGACGACCAATCTACATACCGAAGGAGCGAGGTATAAAGGTAGCTGACCTGCAAGGACGAAGTGAAAGCGCTTTTTTATCGTCGTATCACAAAGAAGATTGTCTGCGGTGGGCGAAAAAGTACGGCATTGAAATTCGGCTCAAGGAGTATGAAGAATTTAGTAGGTGGGTCAAACGCTGGGAGAAAATGAAATTTGGTCGGGAAGAACTGACCGCGAGAGCATATTACGCTGCTTGTGGAACCGGGAAGGAGTATCTGCTTGATGCCGCGTTTTTTCGAGCGACGTACATCGACCTTCTTGATGTTAACGATGAGTCTGTGATTAGGAAAGTTGCAAATGATGTTGGGCTGAATGGCGATCGCATTCTGCAATTGGTACACGGCGAAGCAGCTAAACAAGCAGCAGTGGCAGCTTTGGCAGAATACGAGCAATTTGGCTGTCCTGGAGTCCCAACCTGGATAGTGGAAGGCGAAAGGATCGTGTCGATTGGCTCACTGAAAAGGTAAAACAATTAGTAAACCGTAATTCATAGATTAATTTGTACAGTGCGTAAGTCCTAGCTACGATTTTGCGAAACAATAATAGTTATCATTTTCATAAATCAGAGTCAGGTTGTTTACAACTTTTAATTACAAATAAAAGTAATTGTGTAATTAGTAAGAAGTTGCTAGCAGGATTGCATTTATTTGTAAATAGTGGGTGTTAATCTACTGTAATTTATCATTTTTAACGTAATCATTACCATTCCTTAAATTAACCAAGATAATTTTTATATAGTCTTGGTAAATTAATGCATTTAAAATTATGTATCTCTAAAATAAAAAATTAGTGAGTAATTTCCAGAAATATATAGTCCCTATTTGAAGATAATCTTTGATAACGCAGCATTCTAAATTAAAAACAGACCCATCACAAATATTGAGGTGGAGATTTTTCAGGACAATACTTTAGATTTAAAGGTTTTTTTGGCTAATGCTTTTACTTCAATGGGATAAATGTAAGTGCGAAAATACTTCGGTAAAAGTGCTTAAAAGTCGGCAGAAAGCCAAAATATTGTGGATAACAGTAGGTTTACTTGCTTGTTTTTTTGTGGCTGAGTGGAGTGTGGGTTTGTGGAGTCAAAGTTTATCTCTACAAGCAGACGCAGGACATATATTATCTGATATTTCAGCCTTGCTAATATCACTATTTGCAAGTTTATTAGCACGGCAACCAGCTAAGAGTCAAGCAACATTCGGACATCAGCGTATCGAAGTTTTAGCAGCTTTGTTAAATGGATTAGGTTTAATAGCGATCGCAACTTTTATCTCATGGGAAGCTATTGGGCGCTGGCAACATCCAGCAACTATTTTGGGCTTACCGATGTTAGGAATTGCCGTGTTAGGTTTAATCGTCAATTTACTCAACATTACCTTGCTTCATCCGCACACTCACGACGACTTAAATTTACGGGGGGCTTTGCTTCATGTCATCGCCGATACTGCTAGTTCTGTTGGCGTAATTATAGCTGCTTTAGCAGTTCATCTTTGGGATTGGTGGTGGGCAGATGTCGCTATTAGTTTAGTAGTTGCAATTTTTACTGGTTTAAGTGCTTTACCTATAATCCAAGAAAGCCTGAAGATTTTTTTGGAGTATGCACCGGAATCAATTGACCCCATTGAGGTGGAAATATCTCTCAAATCTTTTCCTGGTGTAGCTCAAGTAGAAAAACTTCATATCTGGGCAATTAGCTCAAATAAGGTAATGCTTTGCGCTAATTTGACAGTTGAATGTGCAACAACTCAAGAATGCGATCGCTTACTCACTAAGTTGCAAACTCACCTCCAAAAAAACTTTAATATTGCTGAAATCACTTTGCAGCTAACTAGCTGTAGAAAACCTTCATCAATGCCAATTCATCCTTTATTTAACCAAGATATAGTTTTAATGTTGTCTGCAAGCAAAACAAATTAAAACCACACAATAGCTAAATCAAACACCAAAAGGTTTCCCCTAAAATTCATATTTAAATATGATGCTTATTAGCATTATTACGATTGTCAAACAGTTATTTACTAGGAGGTTTACTGAATCATGAACTTAATTCCAAAATCCCAAATGATTTCATTACTGAAACAATACAAACGCATATTAGCTTGGTTCATATCTGGTCTGTTTCTGGCAATCCTGTTGTTCTTCGTCACATCGAATCAACAACCAGCAACTGCCTCCAAACCTGCCTCTAACCAGAGTTATACCACACCCTCTACTCAGCTAGATGCAACTGCTACATACTCAGACTTCGGTGCTACTCATCTAGAACCGAATTTTTATCAGTATTAACGGCTAACAAATTAACTTTAAGGCGCACTGAAATGATTTCATTTTTGAGAAAGTACAAGCGATCGCTAGCCTTGACAATGGCTGGCTTTCTCTGTACCGTTCTGCTGATATTCGGTAATTCTGTTTTTCAGCCGACTATGGCCGCTGGTAATGGAATTAATGTAATTATCATGATTGGCGATGGTATGGGTTGGAATCTCGCACGGGCCGCAGCCGTTGCCAAAGGTGCCCCTTTTTACACTAGTGGTAAAGGCTCAGGTCTAAGCTTCCAAAAGCTAACTGGATATGGACTAGTGACCACTTACGGCACAACGATTCAGGGAAATACACCAGAGAAGCCAACAGGTCAGCCCCACTTAACAACTAACTCTGCTCTGGATGGGTCTGATACATTCACAGGTGCAAGTCCTGTTCGTCCCAACTTCTCATTCCAGCCGACTCCTTTTAATCCAGGCAATCGACTTGATGGCAACAGTTTGGCAGATGCTAATCTGACAGGTTACGACCCTAGTAAGGGCGGCCCTGTTCCCTGGATTCCTCTGACCCCTGCTAATCCTGGTACATACGACAAAGAGTACATCAAACACAGTTATCCCGACTCTGCTAACACCGCTACGACTCTTTATACGGGCGTAAAGAGCTTTAACAACGCGATGGGTGTAGACATTTACGAGAAAAAGTTGAAAACCATCCTGGAAATTGCCAAAGAAAAAGGTAAGTCTACAGGACTAGTTACTTCCGTACCTATTAGCCACGCAACGCCTGGTGCTGCGGCTTCTTTTGTAAATCGTCGCAGCAAATACGACAGTAAATACGACCCCACCAAGACTAACCAAGACAGTATTCTGCAACAGACATTGCTAAACTTTCAGCCTAATGTCTTGTTGGGTGGCGGTCATCCTAAAGACTTTGACAATAAAAGTAGTACAAGTACAGCAGAGGGTATCTTTAACTATACCTATATTACAGAAGACACTTATAAGCATCTCAGCGATAACCCTACGTCCAATCGTTATGGCTATACCTTTTTGGAACGTGGCCCGAATGCAACTCAGACATTGCTAAACACGGCTGCTAACATCGACCCAAATAAGGGAGGCAAATTATTTGGTCTATACGGTGCCCGTGGACAAGAAGGCAACCTTCCTACTAGCTCTTCTAAGGGAGACTACAGTCTGACAGGTCTGAACAACGCCTCGCTCTATAGCTCCGTTGTTAAGAGTGTAAGTCCCTGTCCATCAGGTAAGATCATTCCTGGTACAGTTGGGGATTGTGTTCCTGTGGTTGATGCAGCAGGGAACCCAATTGCTGGCCCCACACCTGATACTATCCGTCCTCTCGCTCCCGGTGAAACCGATGCTAGCTTTATCGCCAGAGAGATTAACGAAAATCCAACTTTGGCTGATCTGAGCAAAGCAGCTCTAAAGGTTCTAGGTAAAGACAAAGACGGTTTCTGGCTGATGATTGAGGGAGGTGATGTAGACTGGGCTGCTCATGACAACAACATGGATAACCTAATCGGTACCATGAATGATTTTGATAAAGCAGTCCAGCAGGTCATTAGTTGGGTAGAAAATCATGGTGGTTGGAGTAAGAACCTGCTGCTTGTTACTGCTGACCATGACCACTACCTGACTCTAAATAATGATTTTGTTTCAAAGTTAACTCCCAATCCTGATCCTAATAAAGCTAGAGGCTTGAAGTATAACGCTAAGGACATCACCTTTAATAAGCACAACCCTAAAGACGCTGGTCACTTCTGGGGAGCTGATCCAAATTACAAGTACCTCTGGGGTAGTCATAGCCGACGGATTGTGCCTGTTTACTACCAGGGTGCTTATTCATCAACTCTGACTCGATCCTTTGGACAAAAGCTCAAGTTCACAGATAGCTCTGGTACTTACAGTGCGCCCGGTGTTCGAGGAGTGGTTGATCAGAGTCATATCTTCCAGGCTATGAAAACTGCGATTGTCAGTCCGTAAACTTAATACACCGCTTCACTCAACACTGACCAAGTTTTAGACTTTCCTGCGGAACGCTACGCGTAGCTTGCTTCCCCGGAGGGGTACGGCGTGAGTGCTACTTCTCTACGAAAGGGTGCGCCAACGACAACGCTACCTCGACTTCGCTCGGCACAAGTCAGTACAAGTCAGTTGAACGCTTTTGGATTTTGGATTAAAAGATTCAAAATCCAAAATCCTTAAAGTAAGCGCATTGATCTGTAGGGTCAATCTAAAATCCTTGCATTGTGTGACTGAAAAACTTTGTGTTCCAGAGACGTGGAAATACACGTTTCTGTTTCATAAAACTATTTCAGGATTTTTGTATCTCTTCTTTAATCAAGGTAAAAAAATGAGTGACTCCATCTTTAAGAAGTTAGCAGCTATAACAGTGGGAACTGCCCTGATTTTTGCGGTAGGGGAAACTATGCCTGTCCAAGCTACACAACTCACTTATAATTTCTCTAACGAGAATAAAACTCTCACGGGTAGTTTTTCGTTTGACCAAGCAGCAGCAGACGATCAACAAGTAACGATCGCAGAAGGTTTAAAGATTTTTGCTACCTACGGTGGTCAGTCATACACTGAAGCCTATGATCCTTTAGCGTCAGTTTTAACCGACTTTTCGGGAACAATTTTGAACCAAGCGGGGTTAGGCTTGTATTTTACACCTAGCACTTTTAATGTCTACCGTGATAGTTTTATCGATCTGAATGATTCGACCTCTGCGGGTGTTCAAACCGTCACTTACACCAGTGTCCCAGAGCCAAGTTTTATGCTTGGATTGTCTGTGTTTGGCTTGGGTTTGTTCTTGGCGAAAAAGACAGCATCTTCTAGGTCTTGAACCTCGCATGACTAGAAGTAACACGAGGTTCTTGGCAAATTTTTAATCTAATTTTTAACAAGATTCAAAATAGGACTTACGCAAAACTATACCCTGTAGGGGCAATTCATGAATTGCCCTTACCTGGAAATCTTTCTTTTCGGCTATTGTTTGCGTAAGTCCTGCAAAAGTTGCATATAAAAGCTATATCAGTCTTCTTTGATGTATAAAAATCGAAAGGCTCAGATTCCCGACTTCTTTAATAAGTCTGTAACTTGTTGTTCACGAATAATTAAGTAGGGCTATCTAGCTCTATCGGCAAACTTAGATGAGAGTTAACCACAAATTAGATTATATAGATTGTAGTGTCTGAGTTTGCTGACAATCTGCCTATAGGTCGTTGCATTAAGAAAATATACATGGATTAGTTCAGATATAATAATGACTCATTCTTTGTTTTCCTAACTGGAGAAATTAATGGGTCGCGCCAAAAAGGTTGTCCTGGCATATTCTGGCGGAGTGGATACCTCAGTTTGCATCCCCTATCTCAAACAGGAGTGGGGTGTGGAAGAGGTGATTACCCTAGCAGCAGATTTAGGTCAGGGAGATGAATTAGAGTCAATTCGAGAAAAAGCTCTGAAATCGGGTGCAAGTGAATCCCTAGTGGCGGATGTCAAAGACAGCTTCGTTAAAGATTACGCCTTTGGAGCGATTCAAGCCAACGCCCTCTATGAAAATCGTTATCCTCTAGGAACTGCCCTTGCGCGTCCACTGATTGCTAAGGTATTAGTAGAAACGGCTGAAAAATATGGTGCTGATGCGATCGCTCACGGTTGCACCGGTAAAGGTAACGATCAAGTTCGCTTTGATGTCTCTGTAACCGCCCTGAACCCCAACCTAAAAATCCTCGCACCAGCCAGAGAATGGGGGATGAGCCGTGAGGAAACCATCGCCTATGGTGAAAACTTTGGTATCCCTTCACCAGTCAAAAAATCTTCTCCCTACAGCATTGACAAGAATTTGCTCGGTCGTAGTATTGAAGCTGGTTTACTCGAAGATCCCTCATTTGAGCCACCAGAAGAAATCTATGAGATGACCAAAGCGATCGCTAATACTCCCAATCAGCCAGAGTACATCGAAATTGGTTTCCACGGTGGTATTCCCACAACCTTGAACGGTATTGCCAAAAAGCCCGTTGAACTAGTTGAAGAACTCAATCAGGTGGTAGGAAATCACGGCATTGGGCGGATAGACATGATCGAAAACCGTCTGGTGGGTATCAAATCGAGGGAAATCTACGAATCACCCGCGATGTTAGTCCTAATTCAGGCACATAGAGATTTGGAAAGCTTGACTTTAACCGCAGATGTTACCCATTACAAGCGTGGGATTGAAGAAACTTACAGCCAAATCGTTTACAACGGTTTATGGTACAGTCCACTCAAAGTTGCACTCGATGCCTTTATTCAAAAGACACAAGAGCGAGTCTCTGGAACTGTGCGAGTGAAGTTATTCAAGGGCAACTCTACGATAGTTGGGCGTTTGAGCGATAATTCCCTCTATACTCCCGATTTGGCAACCTACGGAGCCAAAGACCAATTTGACCATAAAGCTGCTGAAGGCTTTATCTACGTTTGGGGACTACCAACTCGCATTTGGTCGCGGCTAACTAAAAGTTAGGAGTCATTCAATTTTAGATTTTGAATTTTGGATTTTGGATTGAAGGAGAAATCTAAAATCTAAAATCCAAAATTGGCAGATTTAGGAGTTAAAAATCCAAAATACAAAAGTAAAACTTAAAAAAATAACTTTTTACTTTACTCCTAACTCTTGTACAGACGCGATTAATCGCGTCTCTCCTCACTCCTCACTTCTCACTCCTCATTACTCATTTCCTTGACTTCACGAGACTCTAGCCATAGGGGGACAATAATTAAGGCAGCGAGGATCAGTAAGGCTGCGATCGCAAATTGACCCACCCAAGCAACCAATTGTTCTAAAGAGATAATTTTGCCAGCAAAGAAAGCCAATGTCACCATCAAACTAGCCCAAGAAACTGCTCCTAACAAGTTGTATAAAAAGAATTTTCCAAAGGGCATTTCGGCTATACCAGCTAGTGGTGCCGCAAAAACTCGTAACAACGCCAGAAAACGTCCAAAAAATACCGCTTTAGCAGCATTTTGACTAAATTTATCTTTAATATTCAGCAGCCGCACTTCCGAAATCCGAAATATGCTACCAACTTTTACTAGAAAAGCCCAACCGCTAACTCTACCAATCCAATAGCCACAAGTGCCACCAATTACAGCACCCATAATTGCATCACCGAGAACCAGCCAGAAATTTAGTTCATCGCTGCCAGCTAAAAACCCGCCCACTAAGGTCACGGTTTCACCAGGAAGGGGAATGCCTAAATTTTCTAGCAAAATTCCCAAAAAAATTGCCAAATACCCGTAACTATGCGCGACTTCCTGGATATTTTCTAGTGAAATCAACTCTAAAGACATCCCGCACCGCCGCCTTTACAAATTTTTACTTTTATTATATTTTTGCTTGTTTTTGACTGGTGTGTCAATCAAACTACTACTTTGAGTCCTTAATTCATAACTTATAGTCTATGGTAACTATTAATTTTTTACTATTAACTATGTAATTTTTAGAAATTAATACCACAACTTAATATGTTTTTTTTTAAAGTTAAAAAAATTATCAGAAATTTATAAATATCCCCTATAATTATGAAAATCTTGTAAAAGATACGGTTGATACCGAAATTGTTAGGCGCTTATGCCTATATTGGTGAAAGTTATCACAAACTATACGGTATGAATACTGAAATAATCGCTCTCAATTGCACGACTGCAATTACCCAAATATCGGGGTAAAACAGTCCTTTTGCCGTTGAAAGAGAAGAGGTATTGATATCTTTTTTCAATTTTTTGTCAAGTGTTCCAACTACCCTATTAAACTCATGACTCTCACACAAGAACTTCAAGTGATTTTGTTTAAACCCCAAGGAAGCATAGATTTGCAAGGCGGTAAGGCTTTGAGTGAACAGATGGCCGCAGTAGTGCCCCAAGCTCATCAACTCTGGGTTATCGACCTAACAAAAGTTAATTTCATGGACAGTTCTGGGTTAGTCCCTTTAGTAAAAGGGTTGAAAGCTGCACGTCAGAGTGGTTGCCGCTTGGTTTTATGCAACGTACAAGCTCCTGTACGGTTAATTTTGGAACTTACCCAACTAGATACAGTCTTTGAAATTTTTCCAACTTACGAAGATATTTTTACTCCCATCAAAGATAAGAGTCTGATGCTAGTAGGCTAAGTAATAAATCTACCTATAGAAGGATGGTGGAGTCAAGCAATATTTGCATTTTTTCACATTCCCAAAGATTACAGTCTGGTGCTAGCAGGCTGATTTTCTTTGATGTCTGGAGGAAAATGTTGAGCAAAACTCATGGCTTTCAGCTAGGTAATATCAATGGCAGATGAGTCTATCTGCTTGTTGTCAGCAAATCTACTTAAACGAGTAAAGTAGGAAATGACCAAAATTGGTCAAAGCAATGCAATTGTTTGTGACACTCCCCAACCTCTAAAAGAGAGGGTTTTTCAAATTGCTCTGAGCTACTTGTTCTATGTCCGACGCAACTAGTGCAAGGAAGCAGGAGGTAAGAAAGGTTAGAATCTCAGCCTTGGGATTGTTTCTAACTCTATAAGTTATTTTGCCTTGATATACTACTTGGATATCTCCAAGATGCTTTGCCGCGCTAATTTCTTACCTCTTCGATTCGACTATGATGGTAACTTTAGGCATTCTGGGGAGTTGAAATGTTACTTTGTTCGGATGCTGGGTGGGGAAAATTTGGCAAATCAATGCCGCTGTGACTAGCATTGCGGGTTTTGAGTGCTAAACGGTAACTCACACTTTGCAGTTCTGCTTGTATTTGGCGGTTTTCCCGTTGTAGCATTGCTACCTTTTCTCTGACTGGCGTCATCCGCTCCTCAAACTTCCGACGGTAAATTTGAGGCAACTCTTGTACTACTTGCTCCAACATTCGACTGCGATCGGTGAGTTCTTGAACTGACTGTCGCAATTGGTAAATTTCGGAGTCACGAGTTGTAATTTGCTCTTGGTAGAACCCCACCTGCTGCTCTACAGCTTGGAGTTGTTCTTGCAAAGCCTGTAACTGGGTCAGATCGCGCTCAAGATCCGGCTGCTGGGGCATAAAACTAGTGTTACCCTTTACCAGCCGGAAGAGTTCTTGAGATAGTTGTTGCACTAATTGATCACGGAGTTGCAACTCTTGGCGTAGCTGCGATACTTCCGTAGAGAGAACTTGAATGTTGGGTGTATCAGATTGGATCACAGTAGCTTACAGCTCCCATTCAGAATCTTGTCCACTCTTAGGTATAACTGCGGGAGTACTACCTTTGGCAAGTATTTGTTAATTTAGCATTCCCAGGCAAGTCACGGAAAAAGAAAGAGACAAAATTTTATTGAATGGAATTGGGAATTGGGCATTGGGAAGAATTTATTCACTATTCTTTACTCCCTCATCTCCCTACTCCCCACTCCCATTCGGCTACGCCCTTCGACTACGCTCAGGACAAGCTCACGGCAAGCCTACTCCCTATCCCTTAGACCGTTGCAGCTACTTTAGCGGGTTTTTCTTTTTCCTCTTTAGGGGGTTTTTCCTCTTCCATTTCCTGCTTAATTGTCAGATAGCGAATCACTTCTTCACTCAAACGCATGGCGCGTTCAAAGGGGGCGATCGCAGTTGCAGGCGCAGTGTAGTTTAATTGGATGTAAATGCCATCGCGGTGTTTTTTGATTTCATAAGCCAGACGACGCTTACCGCGATTTTGAATTTGCATATCCTGGGCGCCTTGATCGCGAAGCAAATTCTGATATTTAGTAATTGCTTGCTCTGCCTGTTCCTCTCCCAGGTCAGGACGCAGGATGTACATTGTTTCGTAACTTGTAGTCATATTTTTCAGTCTCCTCATGGACAAAAGTGGCTGCTGGTGTTATTTTATACTTAGTTTAAATTTTAAATTTCAGTATTAATTAACATCTGAAGCAACAAGGAACTATAATCTTACCAGTTTTCTATTTGAATCATTAGCCAAATCGCCAAAGTTTGGATTTTTTCGATGTCCCTAATCAAAACTAGGTCGGGAGCCGACCCCCATATTTCTTTAGCAAGTAAGAATCCAGTTTTTGGTGGTGGACAGCGAATGGATCAAGCTATTAGCTTCGCTAACGGGTATGTTTCTCTAAGGGCATCTCATCTATACGCTTTTTTGCTCAAGCCTGAATCGGTTCGCTAAAAAGCTAACTGAGGATTGCTACCCGCTCACAAGTTCTAATCGTAGATAAAAGGATATTCATTAAGGTTATGGCACAGCGCTATGTGCGAATTCAAAATCCAGAAGGACAGATTTTTTATGGGTTACTCCAACTATCCCTCAATGTCCAAGTGCTAGATGCTCCGCCCTGGTTAGAAGGACAACCCACTGATTTAACTTTGACACCAGAAAATTACCAAATTCTGGCTCCCTGCGCTCCCTCAAAAATTGTGGCGGTGGGGAAGAATTATGCAGAGCATGCAGCCGAAATGGGAACTCCGGTACCTTCTGAGCCACTTATTTTTCTCAAGCCACCCACGTCGATAATTCCGTCTGAGAGGGAAATTAAATATCCTCCCCAGTCACAAAGAGTTGACTACGAAGGAGAGTTAGCATTAGTGATTGGCGATTACGCCTTTGAATGTACACCAAAGGTAGCCCAATCAAAAATTTGGGGTTACACCATCGCCAATGACGTAACTGCGCGGGATTTACAAAAACTGGATGGTCAATGGACGCGAGCCAAAGGTTTTGATACTTTCTGTCCCTTGGGACCTTGGATTGTGCGGGAATTAAATCCCGGAGCGAGATTGCAGACTTTTTTAAATAATGACACCAATCCAGTCCAATCTGCTTGTATCGATCAGATGGTGTTTTCGCCCGATGTTTTAGTTTCCTATATCAGTCAGGTGATGACGCTACTACCCGGTGATTTAGTGCTTACAGGTACGCCAGAGGGTGTAAGTCCATTGCATCCAGGCGATCGCGTGCGTGTAGAAATTGAAGGTATTGGTCGCCTGGAAAACACCGTAGTAGCCCGCTAATTTCTAACGCACTTGCATATACACTGCATCGGAAATCGCTGGAATTTCCGCATAACGCCCGCTCACAGACTGAATGACTGAATATGCAACTGCTCCCACTATGCCGATAAAAATGGTTGTGGATAGAGTTTGGATTGCAAAACCACCAGAGGGAACTAGTCTGACAACATCAGTCAGGATGCCAAACAAAAAGATAATGATGTCCAAAAGGATTGCTTGCATAGTATTAAAACGAATAAAGTGGCTAATTTTTTCGTTTCTCACTACCAGCAAAAATAAAGCAAAGAAAATAATCATTCCTGCATAACGCACGCCGTAGTAAATTCTCAACAATGGCAGAAGCGGCAGAAACAGCAGTTGTAGTGGTGGAAACTCTGAGAGCAAGTATTGACCAAATACAAAAACCTCAATTAGAGGAAGTAAATAAGGCAAGGAGGCAAAAATTCGATCTGAAACTGTTGTAGACCCACGCCAAGACATTATGCGTTCTCCTGTGGTTAAATTTTTATAGTTACTTGAGCTTAGGATAACGCAGTTGCTAGGTCTTGCTAGCAAATTCAACTATTCTATATGGGCGATGCGAAAGCCCATCATACATTCATACTGGTCTGGCTGCTGTTGAGTAAGCTTGCGAATGGCTTGACCACAGCGCAGTTGACCCCCACGCCAACGGGGTTGACCGCGCCCGTCAGCGAGTAAACAAGACTGGCAAACTTGCTCAGGGGCAAGGATTTGCTCGTCCATTAAAATGACTAGCATCGAATCCCTCCTGTAAATCCTCATTGTCACCCACATTTCACTTAGGTGAGGACACGCAGAGGCTCTTTGAACTGCTTCACGTAGGTTGGGCGCGTTTTGCAAAGTGGTTGTGATGAGAAAGCGATCGCGCTTTACGCCCAGCATGAGCGATCGCAGAGGACACTTAAGAGCCAAATCCTAACTCTTTGTAGCGAAAATGTGGGCAATCACAATTCAATAAAAATTATCAAGTGAATCTGAATTTATTGTATGTTGTCTCTATTACAAATTGTAATTTTAGTGAAAAATAATAGAAAATTATTCGCACTAAGTTTAGCAGAGACAGTCAACGATATTCATTGCATCCCCGTTAATTTAGGCAAGACTTACGCACTAAAAACATGAAACCTCGTTCGCGTAGCGTGCGCGAAGCGCACTCCCCCCTAACCCACGCCGCTTGCTCCACTTGGGGAAACCCCAGACGCTCTCTACGAGACGCTAAAAGCGTAGCTTGCTTCTCTGTAAGAGTACGATAACTCGCTACCGCTTTTCTACGAGACGCTGCGCGAACGCTATCGCTTTTAGCGTCTCCCCAACTCTTCTCTGCGAGAGGCTGCGCCAAGGAGACACTACGCGAAGGGAGAAGACCGCAGTGGCTCCCCGATAAATTGGGGGGAAACTCAAAGAGCCAACTTTTTAAGGGGGTTGGGGGATCTATAAATGCGTAAGTCCTATTAGGATTGGAGAGGTCAAACTTAATATTTGGGAAACAACAAAAGCTTTATCCTCAAGCAACACGGCGACCGATTAAAATTCCCTTGAGGCGACTAGTTAAAGTGCGAGAATTCAAGTAAGTAAAACTGAGTTAACTTGATAGTCATTTAAGTGATGCATTTACAAAAGACTGAGGTAAACTGGCAAGCAAGGTAATAGACAATATTACTGGGCGGCTCGTCGGTCTGGGCATCACTCACAATGGAACACTGGCAATTTCTGATACAGAAACAAGGCGCTCGCTCGTGGCATATCCTAGAATCGCCAAATTTGGAAATTTTGGAAGGAGAGTATAGAGTTTTGGCTCTTTCCCAACTTCCGAATACAGACGTGGAAGTGCGGGTAACTCACTCTTCAACTCAGGAAGTTCAACCAATGCGGCGAATTTTAAAGCGATCGCGTCGCACTAACTCAGAAGGCTTAATGGCGGTAATTCCTTATACCTACTTGCAGTCGGGACTTTGGGAGTTGCGCTGTTGCGGCGATTTGATGTCGGATCTGTTCGGTAAATCTTGGCAGTACAGTGTCCAACTTCAAGTATTGCCCCAGGAAAGAGAGGGGGAGAATCTAGAATCAAATTCACCTGACCACTCAGATACTTTTTCTAAAAAGTTGGAATCTACTGCCCCAGCAGAATCGGTAATTACCTTAGATAACGCGATCGCTGTCTTTGCAGAATTGGCAATTGCTACAGACAGTAACCCCGCTAGTATTGTTGTGCCAGATGAAGGGAACTTAGGATTTACTGCCCCAGCAGAACCTGCAATTACCTTAGATAAAGCGATCGCTCTTTCTCCAGAATTGGCAATTGCTACAGACAGGAACCCCACTAGCATTGTTGTGCCAGATGAAGGGAACTTAGAATCTACTGCCCCAGCAGAATCGGCAATTACCTTAGATGAAGCGATCGCTCTTTCTCCAGAATTGGCAATTGCTACAGACAGTAATCCCACTAGCATTGTTGTTCTAGATGAAGGGAACTTAGAATTTACTGCCCCAACAGAACCGACAATTACCTTAGATGAAGCGATCGCTCTTTCTCCAGAATTGGCAATTGCTACAGAAAGCAACCCCGCTAACATTGTTGTGCCAGATGAAGGGAACTTAGAATCTACTGCCCCAGCAGAATCGGCAATTACCTTAGATCAAGCGATCGCTCTTTCTCCAGAACTGGCAATTGCTACAGACAGCAACCCCGCTAACATTGTTGTGCCAGATGAAACCGAAGAAAATATAGTTATCGATGAGCCGGTGAGTCCTGTATGGCTCAAAGGTGAGACGGCAGAGCAGATTTTACAAAATTTAATAGATTTAGCTTTACCCGATTCTGAACCTCTGCCAGAAGATGAAAAGGTTACACATTCTCCAGTAACACAACCACCACCATTACTATTAATTTTAGATCAGGGTTCTTACATTGCTCGTTGGGGAGAAGCTCTGACAATCAATGGACACATAGAACTCGAAGAAAAGACAAATCTGGATCAGGCTGAAACATTATCCCCAAAAAGCTTGCGGGCGCTTGAATTAGGAATTGAACTGCGATCGCCCAAGAACTCGAAAATCTTGACCCAGGTACGGCAACCCTTACCAGACCAGGAGTTGCCGTTCACCATCAATACCTCAATTGATATTCCTGCTGACTGTGAATCCAAGTTAATTTTGGCAGATATCAGTTTGTATGGTAGATTCGCCGATGTCGATGAAATCATCCAGTTAGCTAGCCAGTCCTTCACCATTACAGCAGAAGTAAAAGAATTACTGGCAATCACAGGCGTAGGGAAACTTAGTAAATCCTTAAATGGAAATGGCCTGATCGCAGCATCAGACTCATCTGCTACTTTCACAGAAACAGAGACAGCTGTAAGGCTCGATTTGAAACTATTCAATCTGGTTAAGATTCCAAAAACAGACCAGTTTCAGATATTCAATATATCCCCAAACACACCCCTACCACCGCAAATTAACCTGCAAGTTCTGCGAGAAGGTGGCCTGCGGATATCTAAGTTCAACAATTCAGGCACTTCGCCTCAATTGCCGAAACTTCCCCCGGTTCCAACCGATGCCAACACCACAGATGTTGTTGCAGAATCCCCTACACAGGAGGAACTTCTAGAAAAAGATACTACTATATCTACCATCAACTTGGAGCAGTTGGTGATCAGGCAACCTCGAATGCCAAGACTCGACGCTACTTTTCCATACTTGAGACGGTTACAAGCTTTGCCAGGTGATGCAGAGGAAGTAAAAAGCAATGTCCCCCCAGATGCATTGCAAGTTTCAGATCCTGAAGACTTCCCGCAGTTGGACGTAACTGTAGCTGAAAATGCAAATACACCAGAATTAGTAGGTGATGGACAATTCCAGGAGGAATCTGTTGCTGAACTAGAAGCCCAAACAAATGCACAATTCCAGGAAGAATCTGTTGCTGAAGTAGAAGTCCAACCAAATGCACAAGTCATTACAACAGGCAACCTTGACTCATCTCCTTTACTCAGAAAGTGGATGCAGAGCCAAGGATACTCTTTGCCTGAATCGATCAATGATCTGCAACCTCAAGACTACGATAACTATGTTCTAGCGCCGCAGACACCGCTTTCTCTAAGTGCAGAAAATGCGAATGTTGATGTCAACTTGCCGTTAAACCTAGATGCCAACACGGAGAAGAATCTGAGCGAAGGTTTGGATCACTCAGAACTTGTTCTGACGGAGACGCCCAAGGGACAGGGGACATGGGAAGAAGTCCAAGGGTTGGCTTCCGAACTGGGGAACTTTGAGGAAGATGTAGACACAGCCAAGCAAGCGGATCTGGGGATAGGAGAAAATACCGGACTAGAAAAAGTATTAGAACCAACACTCTCATCGGCTCTGTTAACCCAACAACCGCTCCCCCCTGCTTCGATAAATATAAATATAGCGTCAGCTTGGTTAGCGCAAGAAATCGTTTTAGATGATACATATAGTGAACTGGAAGCCGAGGCAACCAGGAGTTACCCCTTTGAAGAAGAGGAGCAACCACTGTTAGATTTATCCCCTTCCTTCCCGATAATTGCGGCAGCCACTGAGCCTTTACCAATTCCACAATTGCATGTGCCAGAAGGTGAACTAATCGCTGGCAAGTCTATCATAGTGCGCGTAGTACTGCCTGAAGTATCTCCACAAGTTGTTGTCAAGTTATGGCTTGAAGATTATCAAACTCGCTGGTTGGTAGATGGTCCTCATTTATTGACAAATTTACTACCTAATGCTTTGGGAGGTTTGGAAGTGATGACGCAATTAAACATTCCCTTTGGCTGTTTAGAAATTCGCTTAGAAGCGATCGCACTTGATCTGACAACCCAACAGGAGAGTCACAAAGTCACAATACTCCGAACTGTGGTTCCTCCAGACTTGCCAAGCTTGCAGCTAGATGAACTCCTCAGTATGTGACAGGACTTACGCACTCAAAACTTGAAACTTCGTTCGTGTAGCGTGCGCGAGGCGCACTCCCCCCTAACCCACGCCAGTCGCGTCGCTCATGGGGGAAACCCCCTTGGCGCTAGCCTCTCCCCTTCTCTACGAGACGCTACGCGAAGGGAGAAGACCGCGCTGGCTCCCCTTAAAAAGGGGGGATCTTAAAGAGCCAACTTTTTAAGGGGGTTGGCGAATCTTTTATGCGTAAGTCCTATGTGATTTTGAGTAGCGAATGAAAAAGAGGAGACAAGGAAGAATTATTCAACAAATCACTCCCCACTCCCATTCGGCTACGCCCTTCGACTACGCTCAGGACAAGCTCACCGCAAGCCCACTCCCCACTCCCAATATTGGCTGTGTTAAAAATATGAAAGAATTTAAAAAATCTGGCAGAATTTGCAGTAAGCTCATTTTGAATTGTAGTGTGATTTAATGGGAACTTTTACTATGGCAGTTTCTTTTTTGCCTTCTATGTTGGCTACTACTTCGTTCTTGTCTCCTATCTTCATTTACATAATTGGTTGGATTTTGCCAGCTGCAACCTTCGCGTTTCTACTTTTATACATTGAAAGCGACGATATCAGCGATATTAAGTGATCTAGTGATTAGAAGCCACTGCGTTTGCCCAGAGTTGTCTGAGCCGAGGCTTGCGAGACTTAAGGGGCGTCCCTTGCGCCTCTGGTAGAGAAGCCTTAGAGACTTTACGTAGCCTCTGACTCGCTAACGTTGCGCTATTCGTTGGCGCCGCCCGCAGCCGAACTTCGTATTTTCTCAGAGTTGAAGCAAGTGGCGTTCATTAGTCAACTTTTTGCACAAGCGAAAGTTATCAATTTTGTTGGATACGTTTCTAGACTAATGACCAAAATTAATACCGCCCATCTCATAGAGACAGGCGGTTTTTTTAACGTTGATTTCTCAACAAATGCTAGAAAATTCTAACTTATAGTGTTCGGTTCAGGTTCAAACTCATGTTAAATTGAAGAACCAATTCCGGCATAGGCACCATAAAAGAAAATGCCCAGGACTGTGATTACACCTAATCCTACGATCGTAGCGACGACCCACAGGGGAATTCTCCCACTTTCAGACACAGCTTTTCTCCTTCCTTAACAACAACTCAACACATATTCAATAAACAAAGATTAACAACCGTAGTTCCAGTTAGTTAAAGAAGTAACTGGAAAACAGAATCCCCAGAACGAAAACTAGTAGTAGTCCCAGGTATAGCGAAGTCCGGTTTAGTTCAACCGGCTGATTATTGGGATTGGGCGATCTTTCTACCATAATTGCTCCTAACGGTGAATAAATTGCATTGCGGCGATCGCGCCTAAAAAGAATACAGTTGGTACACCTAAAGTGTGAACTGCCAGCCATCTAACGGTAAAAATTGGATAGGTAACTGGTTGATTGATGTTATTGCCGCTAGTCATGATCTCAAACTACTTTCCAATAAATTGTTCAACTTGTTTTTTAGCTTCAAAACGGTTCTTCACAATTGGCACTTCTTGGCGCGTTGGTGTGAAATACTCATTGGGACGAGGTGTACCAAAGGCATCATAAGCCAGACCAGTTTGTACAAATAACCAACCCGCAATAAACAATGCTGGGATGGTGATGCTGTGAATTACCCAGTAACGAACGCTAGTAATGATGTCCGAAAACGGACGTTCTCCAGTGGTACCTGACATTTAAATCCCTACCTATTACATAGAGTGTTATAGAGTTTATTATCCTACAAAGTTAAGAAAGAGTTACAAGTTGCAACGTTCTTCTCAGAAATTGGGCATCGGGCATTGGGCATTGGGCATTGGGCATCGGGCATTAGGCACTTGTACAGAGCGTAGCCTCTCGTAAAGAAGTATGGGGCATTGGTTATTAATTCATCTCTCTCATCTTTTACCCTGTGGGTTCGCGTAGCGTTCCGTAGGAAAGCTAAAGCTACATCTCCCTCATCTTCCCCACTCCCCATTCCCTACTCCCCCGTTCTCTTACTAAGCCGCCTCTGCTGGAGAAGTTGTTTCCGGGTTTGGTAAATATTTGAGCAAAACGCCGCGATCGCCAATTATAAATCCCCGGTCTGGCTCTAAAAACACAATTTTATACAAATTAGCAGCAACTTCTTCCACTGAACGGTCTTTTTCCCAGGTTTTGCCACCGTCGCCACTCCGTAGCAAATTACCGCTACCCCCACCTATCCAAATTTCATTGGGTGTGCGATATGCCAAATCCAGTAAACCCCAACTGGTGGATAACTCTGGATATTTTGTTTCTTGCCACTCATCAGGTTTAGTTGGATCACTAAACTGAATTTGACCGCCCCTGGCTAGCAACCACAATTGCCCATTCTCAGCAAAGCCCATGTTTTCTACTCGCCGAGAACTATTGCGGTTATGGGGTACCCAAGCATCTTGCCCCGGTTCCCAAGTTGAGTAGAAACTACCCTTAGCGGAAACGGCAATATATTTACCATCAGTAGAACGTTCCAAGTTACGCACCACACCGACTGCTGATTCCACCTGCGCTTTCCAGTTTTTGCCGCCGTCTGTGGTCTTATAGATGGCTCCGACATTAGTAGCCATTTCAGCTGTCTTGTCTGCCAGTGCCTTAATTGCGATCGGGCTACCTGGTAGCTTTTCGCTCAGAGGAATACGCGACCAAGAACCACCTTCATCAGTAGTGTGCAGTAACAGCCCAGGCTCTCCGGCAATCCAGCCTTCTTTACCTGCAAAACTTACTGAGTCAAAGCGATACTTTTGCTCATCCAGTTGCAGTGTTATTTGTTTCCAGGTATTACCACTGTCATTGGTTTCCAACAAGGTGGCATTGCTACCGACTAAGTAGCCATGTTCAGGGTTATCAGTAAAAGCAATATCCAATAGATTCGAGTCTGTTGGCACAGAAATGATTTTCCAGGGGTTGTAGCTAACAGAGGGAATTGTGCTACAACCTATGCACATCAGGACTACTATCAACAAAGCAGCTATTCGTTGCCAACTTTTCACAATTGAATGCATCAGTATCTCTTATTTGTTTCTAAAGTTTTTCATTTTGAATCGGGCTTACACAAAACTAGACGCGCTCAGGGGCAATTCATGTAGACGAAGGCTGACCGCAGGGTATTGCCCCTACCTAAGAATCAGGCTTTCAGCTATTGTTTGCGTAAGTCCTGTTGAATTTTGAATTTTGAATTGCTTAACGGCTGTTACTGTAAGCCGTAGAGACTGATAAAAAACAAGAAGCCAAGAGCCAAAGCGCCAAAAATTAGGATATTCTTTTGTCCTGGCGTTAGGTTATTGACACCAAAACCGTAACCGAGATTTTCTTTGAAACCGGATGCAGTACCGACAGGGCCGATGTTAGCAAAAGCAGTCTTTTTAGCAGTACAAACTGGACAACGCCAAGTTATGGGCAGTTCTGCAAAAGGTGTCCCGGAAGGAATATCATCCTTGTCGTCTCCCTTCTCAGGTTCGTAAACATAACCGCAGGCGCGACACTCGTAGCGATCTAATACCGTAGTCTCAACAGGTGGTTCGCTCATGGCTAAGGACTCGCAGAGGAGAAATCTTAAATATACGTTAAAAATTATGACATAACCGTTAGACTTTTCTATCACTACCAAAAACGAATCAAATACCTGAAGTGCGTCTGTTTCCCAGATTTCAGAAAAATCAAACAGATATAATGTAAAAGAAAGTTACGCGGTTAAGGGATTGGGCATTGGGCATTGGGCATTAGTTATTAATTCTTCTCCCACTGCTCCCCCCACTCCCTACTCCCCACTCCCCACTTAAAATACTCCATAAGCGGTAGATACTCATTGTGTTTGTCCTCAGCGGTTACGAGTACCTTCTAGGCTTCTTCATTATCTGTAGCCTAGTGCCTGCCTTAGCGCTCTCAGCATCCAAGCTCCTACGACCCAGTGGTTACAGCCCAGAACGGCACACCACCTATGAATCTGGCATGGAACCCATCGGGGGAGCCTGGATTCAATTCAACATCCGCTACTACATGTTTGCTCTGGTCTTCGTCATCTTTGATGTGGAGACTGTATTCTTGTATCCTTGGGCGGTAGCTTTCCACCGTTTGGGGCTATTAGCATTTATTGAAGCGCTAGTCTTTATTGCAATTCTTGTAGTCGCCTTAGTTTACGCATGGCGTAAAGGAGCTTTGGAATGGTCTTGAATTCTAACTTAACAACTCAGGGCAAAGAGCGAATCATCAACCCCATTGAGCGTTCCACAATCACTCAAGACCTTTCAGAAAACATCATTTTGACTACGGTTGATGATCTCTATGACTGGGCGCGGCTTTCTAGTCTGTGGCCGTTACTGTTTGGTACTGCTTGCTGTTTTATTGAGTTTGCAGCTTTAATTGGTTCCCGATTTGACTTTGACCGTTTTGGACTAATTCCCCGTTCTAGCCCCCGCCAAGCCGATTTAATTATTACGGCAGGGACGATTACGATGAAGATGGCTCCCCAACTGGTGCGTCTTTATGAACAAATGCCAGAGCCGAAGTATGTCATTGCGATGGGAGCTTGTACAATTACGGGCGGGATGTTCAGCGTTGATTCCCCTACCGCAGTGCGCGGAGTCGATAAACTGATTCCTGTGGATGTGTATTTGCCTGGTTGTCCTCCCCGTCCAGAAGCAATTATTGACGCAATTATTAAGCTGCGGAAGAAAATCGCCAATGAATCGATGCAAGAGCGGGATAAAATTAAGCAGACTCACCGCTACTACAGCACGACTCATAATTTGAAGCCAGTAGAGGAAATCTTAACTGGTAAGTATTTGCAGTCAGAAACTCGCTCTGTACCACCGAAGGAATTGACAGAAGCGATCGGTCTACCAGTACCACCTGCACTGCTAACAGCAAAGGCGCAAAAGGAGGAACAAAGCCGTGGCTGAAGAAGAATCTAAAGCAGTACCAGCAGACGAAGAAGAGTCTAAACCAGTAGCAGCAGCCAAAGAAGAATCATTGGTACAAGCCGGTAAAGTTTCCCAGTGGTTGACGGAAAATGGCTTTAACCATGAGTTTTTAGCGCCAGATAAGAATGGTGTAGAGATAATTAAGGTGGAGCCAGATTTCTTGCTTCCCACCGCTACAGCCCTTTATGCCTACGGGTTTAATTATCTCCAGTTTCAAGGTGGTGTTGACCTTGGAGCAGGGCAGGAATTAGTGAGTGTGTATCATTTGATTAAAGTCGATGATAATAGCGATCGCCCAGAAGAAGTACGCTTAAAGGTGTTCTTACCACGGGAAAATCCTGTAGTGCCTTCTGTGTACTGGATTTGGAAGACAGCAGATTGGCAAGAGCGCGAGTCTTACGATATGTATGGCATTGTCTACCAAGGACACCCAAATCTCAAGCGGATTTTGATGCCGGAAGATTGGGTAGGTTGGCCTTTGCGGAAGGATTATATCTCGCCTGATTTCTACGAGTTGCAAGACGCTTATTAGATAGTGCTGAATAGAGACGCGATGAATCGCGTCTGTACAATGTAGTGTTAGGTTTCGATAATGATTAACCCCTTTCCGGTGGCGGAGAGGGGTTATATTTTTGGTGTTTCATGTCAAGTTGGTTGACAAAACTTGCTGTAATTCATTGACTGTATTTACAGTTTTAATTGCCTGCTGAATTGCTTTTAATTTCTGCAAATCCGTAATTTGAGAGATTATCGGCATCAATTCTGAACCTTGATTGCCAAACTTAATTTCTAATGCTAATTCAATCCCTGAATATAACTCTTCTTTTCTTCCTCGTTCTTCTCCTTTGCTAAAAATTTCTTGATACCAAGGCGACTGCTCTAAAAGTGCCATATCCCACCTCAAAATTTGTTGAACTATTGCACTATCTAATACAAAGGTAGCAAAAAATCCTAATACTGTTTCTAGTTGATTCAATTGTTCATCTGCACGTAAGATTCGCAATGCGTCTCGAATTGTAGACTCGTTATCACCTCCTTTGAGGATGGGTACAAATCGAAGTAGTGATGGTAATGGTTGTGCAAAGGCAATGTTTACATCAACTTCCCACAGGTTAATCACACGGTAATCTTGAATAGCACGTAAACCAGCAATATTTGATGCATAACTTGTAGGTATTTCAGCATCACTTGCCTTGAGAATATTAATTAGTACTGGATACGTTGGCAAATTATATTTTTCTTCTGCAAGTGCTGCATACGCACGCATTCTTCGCGGCATTTCCGGTTTATAGCGCAGTTGTAATTCGTTAAGAACGAGAAATTTTCCCTCTTGGGGACTTTCGACACGGATTAGAACATCACTTTCTCGACTTATCCACTGAAATTCTGAGTTGAGAATTTCGCCAGCAACAATATCAGGAATTTGTGAGCCAGCGCGTTGCGGGGGTTCCCCCCGTTGTAGCGACTGGCGAACCCTTTAGGGTGTTACCCATTTTACCCAGTTATCAGGTGCAAGGCTGATTAAGCGTTTTGTGCTGACATCGGCGGGTTTGATCATAGGGTTGTAAACGCACTGAAAGTTATCAAATAATTGTACTTAAGACTGGATTACAGATATTCAGATTTTTGATTGGACTACTTAGAGAAAGCGTAAGCAAAGCCCGTCGTAGACATCGCACCCAATCTGAGATAATTTTGGATGGTGCGATCGCTCTGATCATCTCTATGGTATTTGGTACAAAATCCAAGATATCCAGTGAAATTTCTTAGTAATCGGAATCGCTATCTCTAGCGTTGTATCTATATTTGTGGGAAGATTTAATCTAAATATTTAAAGTAATATGTCAGAAATACACCAAAACGACGGCATTTGGATTGTGACGGATGAAGTGCCGCAAATATCGATTCCTGACGGTGTTAAAGGCGGGAGTGGTAATACACGCAGTTGGGGTGACGAAACTATCAGAGAAAACACTGGTAGCAAAGGGGTAGGAGATGCGGTTAAGGTTAGCGCTCAAACATTAGAGCAAAATATGAGTCACTTTCTCAAAGTCGTGGGAAGTTTGTTTAGTCAAGCTGAACAGCAAGCAAAAGTCAACTCCAGGATGCAGCTAGATGAAATTGAGCTATCGGTAGAAATTAGTGCAGATGGGGAAGTTAAATTAATTGGCAGTGGTGTAAAAGCTGGGAGTAAAGGAGCGATTAAGCTAAAGTTCAAGCGCCAACAATAAGTGTGAGATGGCAAAAAATTGGGCGATCGCGATCGGCGTTAACCGATATGATTATCTGCAACCGCTAAACTATGCCAAGCGGGATGCACAATTAATGCAGCAGTTTCTCCAAAGTGAGGCGGGGTTTGAGAAGATATACTTCTTCTCCGATGACTCCCCTGATGTTGGCGGTAAATCTACTCGTCCCAATCGTGCTAACTTACGGCAAGTGTTGCTGGAGTTATTTAACAAACCCTTCATGGGTGCAGGTGATAATTTTTGGTTTTTCTTCAGTGGTCATGGAATGCGCCATGATGAACGTGATTATCTCATGCCTAGTGATGGCAATCCAGGAGATATTACAGAAACAGCGATTCCTATTAACTTTGTGACTGAACGTTTGCGTCGCTGTGGTGCTGATAACGTTGTCTTGATTTTAGATGCTTGTCGCAGTTTGGGGACTCGTGCAGGTGAAGGTATTGGGAGACAAACGGCTGAGGAAGCTAGTCAACAAGGAGTTATCAGCATTTTTTCCTGTAGTCCACATGAATATTCTTATGAAATTGAAGCATTACAACAAGGTGCTTTTACCACTGCATTACTAGAAGGGTTAGGAATTAAAGGCCAATGCGCTACCGTTGAGCGGTTAAATCAGTATCTTAATTTTCGTGTGCCGGAAATTGTTGGTCAGCATAATAATGGGAGACAAACACCTTATATTATTGCTGAACCTGTAAATAAATCTCACCTGATTCTTGTGCCACGATATGCCACTCTAGCAGATATCGCCACATTGAAAAATGATGCTTACCGCGCTAAAGACGAAGGAAATCTGGATTTAGCAGAGCAATTATGGATTCGAGTATTAGTAGCTGCTTCAGGGCAAGATATGGAAGCGGTGAGAGGTTTACAAAGAATTGAGCGGTTGCGAAATAGTTCTGCAATTCCTGATTTACCTGAGCAAACAATTCCACAAGCATCTAAGTCACTCACAAATACACCTATAAGTAAACCTCTTCAAATTCCAACTCCCAAATCAACCTCACCATCTCCTGTTACTAATACTCAGACTTCTGTTGCGGGACAATTTGCAACATCTACAACGCCATCAAAAAAACTAATATTACCTAACTGGTCACGACGACGTGTAATTCAAACTACTGGGTTTGCAGTTGCTGGGTTGGGTTTGACAATTGCAGTACCACGTTTTTGGCCATCTGATTCAGGAACAACCAGCACCTCCCGCACCAATGAAGCAATTAGCCTAAAAAGCTTTCAATTTGAAACTGTCACAGTGGATGCAAGGGGAAATATCGCCAACCGTAGTAATAAGGAAGCGAAATACTTTGTTGAAAACTTAGGGAATGGTGTCACCTTGGAAATGGTGCAGATACCAGGGGGAACCTTTATGATGGGTTCACCGAAAGGGGAAGCAGAGAGATCTGACAATGAAAGTCCACAGCATCAGGTAAAAGTACCTGGGTTCTTCATGGGTAAATATGAAATTACCCAGGCGCAATATCAAGCAATTATGGGTAATAATCCTTCCAACTTCAAAGGTGAGAAACCACCTGTAGAACAGGTGAGTTGGGATGATGCAGTAGAATTTTGTAAAAAATTGACCCAAAAGACAGGAAAAACCTATCGACTACCTACTGAAGCCGAATGGGAGTATGCTTGTCGTGCTGGAACGAAGACCCCATTTTATTTTGGTGAAACGATTACCGCATATTTAGTTAACTATAACGGTAACTATCCTTATGGCTCTGCACGAGAGGGCGAAGATCGTCAAAAAACAACAGATGTAGGAAAATTTCCGCCTAACTCTTTCGGTTTATACGATATGCATGGTAATGTATGGGAATGGTGTCAAGATGTATATAATGACAATTACCAGGGTGCGCCAAAAGATGGTAGTGCGTGGCTAGCTGGTAAAGATAATGACATAACGCTGCTGCGTGGCGGTGGTTGGAACTACCTAGCTGGGCTTTCGCGTTCTGCCGATCGGTTCAACAATGCGCGCGCGGATCGTAAGGACTCTGTTGGTTTTCGGGTTGTGGCGGTGGCTGTGGCATGAGGATTCCTTGCTCTTTACCCTCTTTCCCTTTTGTCCTCTGCACTTCTTTTTCTTTTCCCTTCTTCACCCTTCGCCTGTGACGGATAAAATTTTTTAAAAAAAACCTGGTGTCTTGATATCAAAACTATTATACACTACATTTAATCAAATTTCTCACTTAGTTTGAGAGTTTGAGGATGGGGCAGGTCGATTTAGCTGCTGCGTGGCGGTAATTGGAACAACAACGCTAGGAATTGCCGTTCTGCCAATCGCAATAGGAACGCGCGCGCGAATCGTAACAACAATGTTGGTTTTCGTGTGGTGACGGTGGCTGTGGCGTGAGTACTCCCCATTGTCAGAGTTGATAAATGGGAATTTATCGAGCGTACATCAGGAAGTCCAGACCTAATCCAGCGAGGAAGGCGATAACCTCCGAATATAAAACCGAGTCAGATAGCTTGGTAGGTTGCAAAACCGAACAGTTGTTCGACTCAATTAATATACGAGATTTAAAATAAACTTCTAAAATCTAGCTCATTTTTAATTGTTCTAATTTTTGTTTAATCAAAATTTCAACTTCTTCAATCTCAGCATTCGATTTTGGGATGTCAAAAGTCTCTGGAGACGCTTCAGATGTAAAGCGGTCAACAAAAGCACGAAACGCTGCTTTGTTGTCGGGGTGAGCAATGACGAAGGCTCTTAACTCGGTTTTGCTCATGCTGCTAAAATCTGGCTCAACCACAAGAACCTCCAAAGACCATTGCGATAGATTTCTACCTCTATGTTATCTCCTGCCAAAATAAATACATTACCTGTTTGTTCATCGAGGCGGACAATGTAAATAATAATTAGTAGTAATTCGTAGGTTGGGTTGAGGAACGAAACCCAACATTACCCATCACAATACTCAACGCTGATGTTGGGTTTCATTTCGTTTAACCCAACCTACGATTTAGATAATATCTACTCTTTAGCAATATCAGAGTCAAAAACAATTTCTTGCCCAGCACCCCATGTAATATCATACATACCCTGACGAACAGAACGATGAAAACTTGAATATTCCCAATCTTTTGGAGCTTTCACTAAACCATGTTTGACAGGATTGTAGTGAATATATTCAAGGTGATTTTTAAAATCTACGTCGTCTCTAATCAAGTGTTCCCAAAAACGACGCTGCCAAATACCTCGCTCTTTTTTATTTTGCCTAGAGGTAGATAGGTTTTCCTGTGATAGAGTAATACACTGGCGACTAAAATAGCTTTTGATCAAACGCCAACGAGTAGAAAAATTGGAATCGCCCTGTGGTAATGTCCAAATACAGTGCAGATGATCTGGTAATAAAACAAAGGCATTAATTATAAATGGGTGTTGTTGCATTACATACCGAAAAACATTTCTTAATAAACATACGTTAGTAGGTAAGCATAATAGTCTTTGTCTTTTATATGTTACGAGTGTAAAAAAGTAAGTGCCACCTTCGATTGTGGCTCGGCAATATTGCATTGTGTTAATTTTACGATGGTTGAATTTCGCTCTTTATACCAAAGTATTGGTTATAAAGGATACCGTCAATTTATTTCTGTTGAGATGTGAGTTAAGAAATGAGTGAGGGGCAATCTAATAAACTAAAGTAGATGTTGGGTTTCGTTCCTCAACCCAACCTACAATTAAGTCTAATTTGGGGTTTGACAATGCCTTTAGCCCATTTGCGATCGCACTCAGCATCTCCATCGTTAATGGTGCGTTGTCACAAAGGTCAACGCACCTTTATCTAAAGAAGTGGCGAGTCCAAACAATCACTTCACAGATGTCACTGTTTGGTTTACCACTGGACGTGCTTTTTTACGGTCTGACCTGCGCGTTCCACCAGCCATCTCATACTCATCACTACTTTTGCCATAGCGAGATGCAACATTTAATAGCATTTGCTCAGAATAAGTATTCAACTCACGTTCTGCTTCTATTAATGCATTGTGTGTCTTATCTACTATTGTTTGTGCTTGATTATAAGCGCCTAGCTTTTCTCGTAACTCAATTACTTTAGTGTTGTAAGTAGCAATTGAAAACCCATTACTAAAGTTTAACTCAGGGTTAATTGTCTGCATTCCTTCAATCCGTCGTTCAGCTTTGGTCAGTGGCATGGAGTTTCGTTTCCGTTGCGTCATATAGTTTTCCTGTTTGGATTAATTTATAAATAACCCTAATTTTACACACTGAGTTATTTATATATCCTAAATATACGCAATAAGCCGATGCACTAGCCACAGTGAAGTTACAGAATTTTAAAAGCATTGGATGGCATTAGGCAACTAGATAGATGCAAGTATATTTGCTGAAATTCGTTGAGAAAAGTAGGTTTAGAAGTCGCAAAAGCTAGTTTAGAAGTCGCAAAAGCAGGTTTAGAAGTTGCAAAAGCTGGTTTAGAAGTTGCAAAAGCTAGTTTAGAAGTCGCAAAAGCTGGTTTAGAAGTCGCAAAAGCTGGTTTAGAAGTCGCAAAAGCTGGTTTAGAAGTTGCAAAAGCTGGTTTGATGAAAGTTGTTCAAATAATTCCATAACGCTTAATTAGCTCAACAGAACAACCCCACGGATAAATCCGTGGGGTTGCGACTATTACCACAAGGTGGAATTAAAATAATGCTTTTTAGCGCTGTGTGCAACTTTCTTTCAAACCTAACCCCCAGCCCCTTCCCTTGCAGGGAAGGGGAGCAAGAATTTTCGGGGGCTACGGTCTACACATAAGTCGAATTACCCCCCTTAATCCCCCTTTCTAAGGGGGGAAACAAGAAATCTAGTTCCCTCACCTTTGCAAAGTTCTTGCTGTGTAATAAATTGAGCAACTTCTAGCTGTTCGGAAACAAGAAATCCAGTTCCCTCCCCTTGTAAAGGGGAGGGTTAGGGTGGGGTAAAAAGCACGGTGTAAATAAAGCAACTATTTTAAATCGTTCAAAAGCCTGTCTTCTAAGATTTTTGACTTTTGAAGGCATGACTTCCGCCTTGTGGTACTAGGTATATTTGCAAAAGTGAGATATCTGCCTAGTAAACCAATAGTAACAACAGCTACCATCACATAGGCTAGAGGGGGATGAGACGAAGCACAATAAAAATTTATTTTCATAAGTGAAAATAAATTTTTATTTATGTGTTAGGTAGCTTTCAGGATGTTATCTGTATAATCTATCATTCAGTTTAAATTATCGAATGTATAATCTATCATTCAGTCTGATTGATTATTGACCTCTGTTACTTATTGATGGGTTGAAATTTGAGAATTAGGGCATCTCTTTTTAAGACATAAGATATCACTCACTTAGTAGTTATTTATTAACGGAAGTTGAGAAGTTATATAGGCATACTCTATCCTAGACATTACCTTAACTTTTACTTCAAAAATCATGAGCCATTATATGAATAGTCCCTATGTTTACGGCACTATGCAATGTCTCAAGAATTATTAAACTCCTTTCAAGAAGCATACAGCAATCTGGAACTGTTTCCGTTGATGGAACGCAACGAAATGGAAAGATTTAGAGTCCAATATGGTGATGATTTGATTGCAGAGCTTAACCAATTAGTCGAAGATAGTCCCAATCGAGATGGCAAAATTGTCTTTACAGGACATCGGGGATGTGGTAAGTCTACTTTGTTAGCTGAATTTAGCAGACAAATTCAAAATAAATATTTTGTAGTTCTATTTTCTATTGCTGAAAAAATTGAAATGTCGGCGGTTAATCATATTAATATATTGTTTGCGATCGCAGTTAATTTAATGACAGAGGCAGAAGCACGCCAAGTTGATATTCCTCAATCTACTAAACAAGCTCTTTATAAGTGGTTTGCTACCCGGACTCGCACTGAAGAATTAAATTTGCAGGCAGAAGCTAGCATAGGTTTTGACCTCTTAAAGTTGATTAGCTCTAAATTAAAAGTTGATGCTAGCGTTCGGGATGAAATTAAACAAGAATTTGAACGCAAATTATCAGATTTAGTTGCCAGAATTAATGAAATTGCTGCACTTATTCAAGCTGCAACTAAACAAAACGTTTTAGTAATTATTGATGATTTAGATAAACTGGACTTAGGAAGAGTTAACGAAATTTATAGAGATAATATTAAAGCTCTCTGCCAACCTAACTTTCAAATTATCTACACTATCCCGATCGCAGTACTTCGGGAAACATTTATCAGCACAATAATTGCCACTGAAACCAACGATCAGGTTGTGGCAATGCCTGTTTTAAAAATTTTTGAGAAAGGTAAAAATCGTTTCCCTAACGCCCAACCTCGTCCGGAAGCAACAAAAATTCTCGGTGAAGTTTTACAAAAGCGGATATCCAGTGAATTAATTGCGGCAGAAACTGCTGAAAAAATTGTAATTTACAGTGGTGGTGTATTGCGAGAGTTAATTCGGATTTCTAAGGAATGTTGCCGCATTTGTTTGCGGATTATCCGGCGAAATCCCTCAGCAGAAGTTATCATTGATGATAAAATTCTCCTGGAAGCAATCAATAAAATCCGTAATGATTTTTCTATACGTTTAGGAAAGGTTGATATAGATATTTTGCAGAGTGTTTATGAGCAATTTATGCCCAATGACCCTAAACAAGCAGAGTTTTTGGATTTGCTACACGGGCTGTATGTTCTAGAATATCGCACTGATGAAACTTGGTACGATGTTCATCCAATTATTATAGAAACCTTGAAAATAAAGGGAGCTATTAATGTTAAATGAAGAATTATTAGATGATGAAGGAGAAAATCAAGATGCGTATGATGATTTAATTGTTTCTATTGAAGCTCAAAAGCGGGGATTAAATTTACTGATTGCGGTTAGCGATGATGCGAGCTTTCGGGATGAGATTATTGCCCAATATGAAGCCGAACTACAACCTAAGTTTCGTTCATATCAGGTAACTTTAGCACGTCAGGAACCGAGCCTAAAAGCTGCTCTTAACCAACTGGTACAACAAGAACAATATCTTTTTCAGCAGAGCCGGGCGGTGATCACTGTGACGGGTGCTGAACAACTTTATTTTCTCAGACTTGAAAATGAGCAATCAGAACAGGAGAAATTTTTTGGTTACTTACAGTGGACAAGGGAAGGATTGCGCGAATTTCCTTTTGCGATCGTGCTTTGGGTAACTAATCAAATTTTAGTCAACCTGATAAAAAAAGCCCCTGACTTTTGGAGTTGGCGTAATGGTGTATTCCGGTTTGAATCTAAAAAGACAAATGCTATTCCTGGTAAAGAACTAGAACATATACGCTTTGTTTTTAGAGACACAGAATTAACCAGCACAGATACTAATGAAAATAACCTCTTTTTCTTGCCCATCCAAGATTTACAAAGGCTAATCGAGAAAGTAGAACAGGAACAGGGAACTAAAGCTCCCACTTTGGCTACTTTATATTCAAGCTTAGGTGATATTTATCGCAGCAGATTAGATCGGGGTGAATCTCAAAATTATCAAGAAGAACAGGAATTAGCAATTAAGTATTTGCGTCAGGCGAGTGAGCTACAAAATGAATTAGGTTTGCAGATAGACTTAGCTACTAGTCTCAACAATTTAGCAGGACTATACCGTGCAACAGGACGCTACAGCGAAGCCGAACCATTATATCAACAAGCTTTAGAAATAAGAAAACGTCTTTTGGGAGACAACCATCCTTCTTTTGCTACTAGCCTGAATAATTTGGCGGGACTCTACAAATCTACTGGACAATATAGTAAAGCGGAACTCCTATATCAACAAGCTTTGGAACTGAGGAAACGCCTGTGGGGAGAAAACCATGTTGATGTTGCCGCCAGTCTGAACAATTTGGCATTACTATATGATGAACAAGGACATTATGACGAGGCAGAACCTTTGTATCTGCAATCATTAGAAGTCGAAAAACATTTGTTTGGCGAAAATCATCCTTCTTTCGCTCTTATACTAAATAATTTAGCGCTACTTTATTATCATCAAGGACGTTACAGTGAAGCTGAACCGTTATCGCAACAAGCAATAGAACTAGATAAGCTATTTTTGGGAGAAGAGAATCCCGATGTTGCAACAGATTTGCATAATTTAGGTTTAATATGCCGCGCTCAAGGACGTTATGATCAAGCCGAATCTTTGTTTTTGCAATCATTGGAACTCAAGCAGCGTCTATTGCAAAAGGCGCATCCACTTTTAGCAGATACTATCTACGCTCTTGGTTATATGTACAGGGAGCAGGGGCGTTACAATGAAGCGGAACCCTTATGTATAAAAGCCTTAGAACTTGATAAGCACCTGTTGGGAGAAAATCATCCCAATGTTGCTGAAAGTCTCAACAATTTGGCAGAAATCTATCGTGCAACAGAACGTTACAGTGAAGCAAAACCCCTTTATCTGCAAGCTTTAGATATTTGTGAACGAGTCTGGGGGATAAATCATCTCCGTAGTGTTAATGTTCGTCAAAATTTAGAAAAACTTGCCGCAGCAATGCAGAATAATGGAGAGTGCGATCGCATTAAGTAAGTGGGTCAAATTAAATATAAAACCTCACCCTGCCTCCGGCTTCCCTCTCCGAACTCACGGAGAGGGATTGAGGGTGAGGTTTGATCTTATATTTAATTACGCCTACCTACTTACATAGAGCAAAAATATCATTTGGGGTTAAGCTGACTCTAATCTAGAGATAGCAAAATGGCTAAAGATGTTTTCCATCAACAGGTAAAAAAAGCATTAATCAAAGATGGGTGGATAATTACTCACGACCCTTTTACAATTCGGATTAGTGAAGCAATTAAACTACAAATAGATTTAGCGGCTGAAAATGCGATCGCCGCAGAACGTAATACGGAGAAAATAGCTGTTGAAATTAAAAGTTTTATTGCAGATTCAGATATCAGTCAATTTCATGTTGCACCCGGACAATATCTCAATTACTGCCAAGCTTTAGAAGAACAAGAAGCTGACAGAATCGTATACTTAGCTGTGCCTAGCGAAACCTATCAAAATTTTTTTAACTCCCTTTAGTCCAACGCACCCTTCAACGTTATAGCAGTTCTCAGTTGAGTGAAGTACAAGAACCCCACCCCCAACCCCCTCCCCGCAAGCGAGGAGGGGGCTATGATGTACCTTATGTGATTAGGGAACGCTATATCAAGTTAAGTTAATAGTCTATGATCCTAAACAGGAGGAGATTCGGCAATGGATAAAATAAAACATTATCGACAACTAATAAAACAAATATTGACAGAACATGCAGAAATTACAAGTAACACGGATACAGTCAATTCACAATTAATTATTGATAATGAAAATGATCATTATCAACTAGCTTATGTTGGCTGGCAAGGAGATAAGCGGGTGTTTGGCCCGGTCATGCATTTTGATATTCAAAATGGGAAAATATGGATTCAGTATAATGGTACAGAAGATTCTGTTGCTGAACGATTAGTTGAGTTAGGTGTACCACCTTCTGATATTGTCATTGGGTTTCATTCTCCTTCTAAACGGCAATTTACTTCTTATGCTGTCGAGTGAATGTAAATAAATATTTTCAACTCAGATAATTAATACATTAATATTGCATAAGTAGTCTTGGATAGAAAAGCGATGCCTGCGGCGAGCTACGCTAACGCACAAAATAATCGCCTAAGAGAAAGTGCGATCGCATTAATTGATCACTCAAGCGGTCATAAATGCCATAATTACTGAAGTTGTAGAAAAAACTTTGCTGCATTTGGGCAGCTTTGGGGTTAGCGTGGATATATCGCAAAGTATTTAGAGCCTCTTTGCTTATCGGTATTGGCAAAACCTGTACTGTGGTATCACTTCTCCCAAAAATGCCCTGTTCGATTCAACATTCGGTTAAAGCACATAGCAATGTACCAGTGCATGATTTTGGGCAATTCTTCAGGCTGTTTGGGTTCTAGCAAGTAATGTAACGTGAGTTGGATAAGTCTTATTTGACCTCTCCCCCAGCCCCTCTCCGACACGGAGAGGGGAGCAAAAAGCTTAATTTTTCATTGCTTCTCCCTCTTTGAAACGGAGCTACCGTGTACACACAAGTTGAATTACCCCCCTTAATCCCCCTTTCTAAGGGGGAAAAAAGAAATTTAGTTCCCTCCCCTTTACAAGGGGAGGGTTAGGGTGGGGTAAAATCCTGGTTAATCAGCTTGACTCGTGTTAGTGTAAATTGGTTTTCATGGCGATCGCTAACATCATCAAATCTACTAGCGAACCGCGACGAAACCAGCTTGCTCAATTGCCCTTTGCCCCTGGTCAGTTAATAAAAGTTTGGCGTAGGCATCGCCAATCTGCTGTTCCCGGCCTTTATTCTGCTTAATAATCACAAATAAGTTAGCAATCATCGGATAGCTGCCATTTTTGATCGCCGGAGTATTTAGCTGGTTGCGCTGACGTGGACATTGCTCAGGCGATATCATCGGTTCCCGATAGGGGGGAATTAGCTGACCAGAAGTGCGACCCAATAGCAAAGCCTTCACACTACATTGAAATACTACTGAACGGGCAGAAGCGTAATACACACCACCAGGGGTTTTACTGAGTTGGCGCACTGCGTCTGTAGTAGAGTAGACATACTGCACATTAGAGCCAAATGCTTGCCCCTTGAAGTTGCTGTTGCTCGGAAATATAACTGTATCTACGTCCTCTGGCCGTTGAGATAAAGGTGTGATGGGTAGGTTTGGCCCACCTACCTGATTCCAGTTAGTAATTTGCCCCAAATAAATTTGCTGCAATTGTTCAACAGTTAAACCTGACACTTTGAGTGATGGGTTGACTACCACTGCTATTCCATCCATACCCACCTGACGTTGCTCTAGCGTGAAGCCTCGCTCTTTGGCGATCGCTTGTTCTTCATCTGTGAGGGAACGGGAGGATTGAGCAAAGTCTAATTTCCCATCAAGCAACATCCGAATGCCTGAGCTAGAACCAGGGCTACCATTAAGAGGGTCTAGGTAACGTAATTGTATTTCAGGGCGATCGCTCTGGATTTGAGAATCTACCAATTGCCGGATAGATGCCCAAGCTGTACTGCCTCCGTAGTTGAATGAGTCAGTGGGGACATCAGCAACTGTTTGAAAAGTTGATGTAGTAGTAGAGACGGTGTTGAGACTTTGATTAGAGGAAGAATTAACCCTGCTACCAGACAATAAATTCGGCTTGAGTAACCACCAAAGCAATCCGCCAATAACCATAAGTGTCAGCACTTTACCAATAATCAAACCTCTAAGAAAGAGGCCGATTTCCGTATTAACTAAAGCTTTTTTGGGATTTGTATTGTCCATATCTTGAAATGTTGTTTATTTTATTTATACTACAGGAATCTCTAAATATTTAGGTTGAAAGCAAATCTGGAATAAGCCAGTTATTTGATTGCTGGTAGATGATTAATTGTTTCTAATGTTGAGATTCAATTTGCTTTTTGATAGTCTTTGTAATGGTGGAATTACTTTTATAAACTTTCCTGTTAGCTGCTGATTTGGCTACTAGGCTATTCACATTAACATTAGTCAACGGTAGCCCAATCAATTTTTCTATAAAATTATTTAATTTAGTAGGTTGGTTTGGATGCGATGTATTTGTATTAATAAATGTATAGATTAAAACTATTACTATCAAACTAGTGATCCCACCAAGCCCTATTCCCAGCAGCAAAAGAAAGTTTCTATAAGTTAGCAAATAGCTATCATCAGTATTTTGGTTTATGTCAGCAGATTGTGAGGACTGCGACAACACCAGATCAGAATTAAGCGCTTGCAATGCTTCTGTAGCAGATTGGTAACGCTGGTTATAGCGATCGCAAACCATCGTATCTAAAACATTTGCAAGAGCGCCACTTACCTGTGCTTTATCCCGCCAGATAACTTCTCCAGTATTGGGATCTTCTTGTAGTTCCTCAGGTATTAAACCTGTCAAAGCTTGAATGCCAATCATTCCGACTGCATAAATATCGCTGCAAAGTTTTGGCTTTCCCTTAGCCTGTTCGCTTGGCATATAGCCAGGAGTCCCAACAGCAACTGTTAAGCCTGCTCCCAAAGCACTAATTTTCTTAATACTCCCAAAGTCAATTAGCACAATCTTCTGATCGGTGTGCCGCCGCATTAAATTTTGGGGCTTAATATCTCGGTGAATAATATTATGTTGGTGGACGAAAGCCAGCACTTCCAGGATCTCTCTTAATAAATTTAAAACTGTATTCTCGCTAAGACGCTGACCTGGTACAATTTCTTGAGTCAAGGCATGACCGTCAATAAATTGCTGGACTAAATAGAAATCCCCATCTTCATTAAAATGGGCAAATAGTCTAGGGATTTGATCGTGATCGTTGCCTAGCTGATATAAAACTTCAGCTTCCCGATCAAATAGCCTTTTGGCGATCGCTACAACTGTAGGATTCGGATCTTTTGGGTGGAAATGTTTGACGACACAATGGGGTTGTCCTGGTAAATCCCGGTCTACGGCTAAGTAGGTATCACCAGATCCTCCGCTTCCTAAGTGTTTGATAATTTCAAAGCGATTCCGAAGTATTTTTAAGGCGATCGAGGATTGATGTCTGTTACCTCTAGCGCCTGCTAACAAGTAAGTATTACCATATCCTCCGCTTCTCACCAGTTTGACAGTCTCAAAGCGACCTCGGAGTTTTTTTCTGACTACAGGGTTTTGGCTCATGTGGTGTCTAATATCTTGTTAATTTGCTGACCATTCACAGCTTGGGTGAGGTTATAAATACCTGCTGCTAGAGTTCTTGGTATTTGAGGCAATCACCTTTTTAGGCGACCTAGCGTTAAAGTAGTTTTATCTTTAACCGCTTCAGTGGTTCATTTAATACTTTATATAAGTATTTTAATCTAAAATTTATTTTTGGAATAGTTCAGTAGTGTTCTCACTTCAGTAAATGTACCACTATTCCCCACTGTTTACAACTGTGGGCAGAAGACAACATTCAGCAGTCAGGAGGTTTATTTATTTTAAGTGTTGGGTCTGATTACTGACAAAACCTTAAACAGGGGAATTTAAACGAGAATATGAGCTGTCGAACTCACATTAATTTAGGTTTTGCTGCCAGCCGAGAGATGAAATAATCTGACATCAAGGCAGTTAGCTGTAACGGCAGCATTTTAATTAAAAAAGCCCCCTAGTGGGGGCCGATTAAGTTGTTTGTGTGGAGTGAACAACTAATAATTAATACTTACAGTAAGTACAGTAATCCGAACAAAATAATCCAAATCACGTCAACGAAGTGCCAGTAGATTTCGGCTGCTTCAATGCCAAAGTGCTTTTCGCTACTGTAGTGACCTGGAACGCGCGATCGCCATAACACGGCAACAATCGCTAAAACGCCGATGGTAACGTGCAATCCGTGGAAACCAGTCAAAACGTAAAATGAACTAGCAAATAAATTGGTAGTTAAACCAAATTCTAAATGGGTATATTCATATACTTGACCGATCAAGAAAGTAGCGCCCATTGCAGCAGTAATTGCTAACCAGATTCGCGCACCCCGCGTATCGTTCTTCTTAATCGCAGCGTCGGCATTATGCATGACAAAACTACTAGAAATTAGATTGATGGTGTTGACTCCAGGTAGCAATAGTTCTAATTCTGGAGTACCGGCTGGAGGCCATACAGGTAAAGTAGCACGGAAAGCCAAGTAGGCTCCGAACAGTCCCATAAAAATCATCCCTTCAGCAATCAGAAAGACAACCAGCCCAAACACGCGATGGTCTGGATGTTCTTCATGATGACCAACTGCTGCTTCCTCTGCGTGGTGATGATTCAGTTCGGTTTTAGCTGGGTCAATTATTTGACTTTGCATGAATTTTGATAAGTATAGAGTAGGGAGTTAAAAGTTAGGAGTTAGGAGTTAAAAGTTAGGATTTAAAAGTTAGGAGTTAAAAATTTTGAACTAACAACTTTATTAAAGTCATAACTCATCATTCATAACTCCTCACTCCTAACTCTATTTCCGGTCTTCGGGATTGGCGGCAACCTCTGGGTCGGGTTGTGCTCTTAAGACTGAGTTTGGGCCACCAGATAAGAGTGGATTGGGATCATACAAAGGTACACCTTCTTTAGCCCTTTCCAAACCGTAGTCGTAGGGACCCGTAGCCAGTACTGGGGTTTGATCAAAATTCTCGATCGCAGGCGGTGAGGTTGTCATCCACTCTAAGGTAAGTGCCCTCCAAGGATTATTACCAGCTTTCTCGCCGTACAACCAACTCCAAATTACATTGATAATAAAGGGCAATGTGGAGACTGCCAGTATATAAGAACCATACGTGCAGATTTCGTTCAGTGTGGTGAATTTGGGGTCATATTGGGCAATTCGGCGATTCATGCCCATTAAACCTAACTTGTGCATAGGTAAGAAGGTCATGTTTAAACCCACAATAGTCAAAGCAAAGTGAACCTTACCCAAAAATTCGTTCAGCATCCGTCCGGTCATTTTCGGGAACCAGTGGTAAATCCCTGCAAAAATCCCTAAAACGCTACCGCCAAATAGGACATAGTGCAAGTGTGCAACCACAAAATAAGTGTCGTGAACGTGAATATCAAAAGGCACTGCTGCCAACATCACGCCACTAATCCCGCCAATCACAAAGGTGCCGACAAAGCCGATGGCAAATAGCATGGCGCTGTTAAGCTGGATTTTCCCACCCCACATGGTTGCTAACCAACTGAAAATTTTAATTCCCGTGGGTACAGCAATGATCATGGTGGTGATCATAAAGAACATCCGCAACCAGCCGGGGACACCACTGGTAAACATGTGGTGCGCCCAGACAATTAGCCCCAAAAAGCTGATAGCCAAAGACGAATAGGCGATCGCTTTATAGCCAAAAATCGGCTTGCGGGAATGAATCGGGATAATTTCCGAAATTCCCCCAAAGAAGGGCAAAATCATAATGTAAACGGCTGGGTGGGAGTAAAACCAGAACATATGCTGGTATACTACTGGGTCGCCACCGCCAGTTGGGTTAAAAAATGTTGTCCCGGCAATTAAGTCAAAGGAAAGCAGAATCAGACCTGCTGCTAAGACTGGGGTTGATACCAAAACCAGTGAGGAAGTCGCAAACATCGCCCAACAAAACAAGGGCATTTTGTGGATGTCCATGCTGGGGATACGCATCTTGATCAATGTGACAAGGAAATTTATCGCCCCCAAAATAGATGATGTACCCAGCAGCAGGACACTCATAATCCAAATGCCTTCGCCCACTTGTCCTGTTACCAAACTCAGGGGAGGGTAGGAAGTCCAACCGGCATCCGGTGCATCGCCCACCGCTAAACTGGCGATCAGCAACACACCCGCAGGGGGAATCATCCAAAAGGCAACAGCATTCAGCCGAGGAAATGCCATATCTTTTGCCCCAATCATTAGGGGAATTAGATAGTTAGCAAACCCTGCTCCTGTTGGCACGATCCAGAGGAAAATCATGATCGTGGCGTGCAGCGTGAACAGACTATTGTAGACTTCTGGGGTGACAAAATCTACCTCTGGGGTTCGCAGTTCTGTGCGAACCAATTCAGCCATTACGCCACCAATGCAGTAGAAAATAAACGAAGTGACTAGGTATTGAATCCCAATCACCTTATGGTCGGTTTGAAAACCAAAGTAATCTTGCCATTTTCTGCTCCCTGGTTCATCAACAAGGGCGGGGATATTGGCAGTTTCTTGCAACTGGGTTTGTGTCATTAGTCACTTGTACTGAGTGTTGCTGAAGTATTGGTCATTAGTCATTAGTTATTAGTCATGGGATTTTGACTAAATAACAATTGACTAATGGTGAACTTGATGGAGGATTTCTGGCTGAATTCCCATCTCTTTGGTGTAATGAGCGAGAAATTCATTTGGGGATAGATCGGCAGGGTTAACAGCAATGGCTTGATTTAGGGTTTCCTTGCTGGCAACTAGCTGCTCTTGCTGCCATTTGTCAAAGGCTTCTTCTGTCTCAACGACTACTGGCGCTCTCATCGCTCCGTGATATGGCCCACAAAGTTCAGCACAGATCAGGACATAATCGCCTGCTTTTTTGGGTGTGAAGCGAATCTCGCTTTGCCTACCGGGGATCGCATCTTGTTTCAGGCGGAACTCTGGCACCCAGAAGGCGTGAATGACATCGTTGGCTGTCATATTGATTTGCACTTCTCGCCCGATGGGGACGTGCATTTCACCTGTAGTTATACCAGTTTCAGGATAGGTGAAAATCCAGGCATATTGTAGACCAGTGACGTTAACCCGTAATTCTGGTGGTTTGCCAGCTCGATCTGGGCTGCCCCCAATTGTCGGAGCAACACTACCTGCACCAGGGGAACTCCGCAATTGGGGAATTTGGTCAGCATTACGGACTTTTGCGGTAGCTGGGTCTTGCATTGCCTCATCAGATTTTTCTTGATTGAGGTTCGGTTCAGTGCTGCCAGGAGTATCGCTTAAAGTTGCTGCGAGTGCGCTTCCCGCACGCTGCGCGAACGCTGCCCCTGGCATTTTCATCGATTCCTGATTCATCGGCGCTTCATGGATAGCATGGGGATCAAAGCCACCGATTTCGTTGTATACATCAAAGCTGTAAACTGAAATGCCGAAAACGATAATTGCTGGGATTGCCGTCCAGAGAATTTCTAGAGGTATATTGCCCTCAACTGGTGGGCCGTCTTCATTGTCACCTGCACGTCGGCGATATTTAAATGCAGAGTAAATTAAAATACCTTCTACGAGCAGGAATATACCTGTAGAAACGATCATCATCGTATTGAACAGACCATCCACCAAGACCGCTTCATCTGTGGCGGCTGCTGGCAACAGACCGTGATTTTGACCGTACCAAAAGCTGACTAGCGTTAGCACGATGCCAATGAGTAATGTCCAGATTGAACTTGGAATCTTCACGGCTTACTTAAATGAATTTACTATGTTATCTCAAAGCTACTCACTTACTAAGGTAGTCTAGACTGTCAGGTATGGGGGACAAAGGTCTGAAATTTTTATTAATTTTTTTGGCTATTTTGCTAATCTTGAGTATGAGTTTAGTATTATATAACGCCAAAAAATAGATGTAAATCAGTGAAAAAATTTAAGGAAAAATTTAAGCATCATAAATTTTTTCTGATTAATCGATTTCTCACATCTTGAAAAATACCTAAAGCTTCAGGCAAAACGTAACTGGAGTGATTGAAAGTATAAGTGAGTGCCAATCTATAAACCTTTAGCCTATACGCTAGGGTGAAGATGGAACGCTAAAAGAAAATTGAAAATTTTAACAGATCCACCAAGAGCGGGCAGAAGGTATCGTTGATGAGCGAATTTGTCCTACAACAAAATGAAGCGGCGCTTCAGCAGCAAAAGCCCAAGGAAATGATTCGGCGCTTGGTGTGGAAAATGTGCATAGCCACCTTAATTTTGATGGCAATAGGCAGTGCCACCCGCGTCATGAATGCTGGACTTGCTTGCCCAGACTGGCCATTATGCTATGGCGAACTCGTGCCAGCCAAGCAAATGAATTTCCAGGTGTTTTTGGAGTGGTTTCACAGATTGGATGCAGCTTTAATTGGTATAAGCGCGATCGCACTCTTCGGTTTGTCCTGGTGGCATCGTCGTTTATTACCCTTTTGGCTGCCTTGGGCATCCACATTCGCCCTGTTTTTAATCGTCTTCCAAGGCATTTTGGGGGGACTCACTGTCACCCAACTGTTGCGGTTTGATATCGTTACCGCCCACTTAGGAACGGCGCTGTTGTTTTTTTCTACCCTGCTGATTATCGGCACAGCACTCACACCCTACAAGGGGACTGGAACCGTTGGGAAGTTGCCTTGGGTAGGTTTAGCTGCGGCTGTTCTGGTTTATTTGCAAAGTCTGCTCGGTGCTTTGGTAGGCTCTCGCTGGGCGCTACACCAATGTCTCGGCGGTTCTCAACTTTGTAGTGTAATGTACAGCCATATTGCTGGTTTGGTGCCGCCAACAATGGCAACCTTGGCGATGGTATTTATCTGTTGGCGGACACCAGCACTACATCCAGCTTTGCGGCGACTGGCAAATATGGCTGGTGCGTTGTTGATCTTACAAATCTTGTTGGGAGTTGCCACTTACAAATTACATCTTCAAGTCGAGCCTCTCACAGTCTCTCACCAAGCTATAGGAGCTACTTTGCTGGGTACTTTGGTGGCTTTTACAGTTCTGGCACTGCGTGACTCAATGAGTGCTGAGTCACTAGTGCTGAGTGCTGAGTAGGAAGTAGGGGAGATGAGGGAGATTGAGGGAACAGGGGAAGAATTTCTAACTGTACAGACGTGATTAATCGCGTCTCTCCCCACTCCCCACTAAATGATCAAAGACGCAACGGCGAGTATTGCGACCCACGCAAGTGCAGAAAATCTGTGTTTTCGTTCGACTGAAAGAGCCAGCTTGAGCGGGGGCTGCATATAAGTTGTTGAAAAATAAGGAACCAGAGTCAAAATGATTGAGACTAATGTCTCTCGCCACCACGAAACATTTTTACAGGTAATTCAAAGTTACTACCAGCTAACAAAGCCGCGGATTATTCCGTTGCTTTTGATTACTACGGCTGGGAGTATGTGGATTGCGGCTAAGGGAGAAGTAGACCTATTGCTGTTGCTAGTAACTCTCACTGGTGGCACCTTGGCGGCTGCAAGCGCCCAGACGATTAACTGTGTTTATGACCGGGATATTGATTATGACATGGAGCGGACGCGCCATCGTCCGATACCTTCGGGTAAGGTGCAGCCGCGCGATGCTCTAATTTTTGCGATCGCACTGGCGACGATTTCCTTTACACTCCTAACAGTATTTGCCAATCTGTTAGCCGCCCTATTAGCCTTTTCTGGCATTGTCTTTTATATTTTGGTCTACACTCACTGGCTGAAACGCCACACTACCCAAAATATCGTTGTTGGTGGGGCTGCTGGGGCAATTCCGGCGTTAGTGGGTTGGGCTGCTGTCACAGGTACATTAAGCTGGTCAGCATGGTTAATTTTTGGCATCGTCTTTTTGTGGACACCACCCCATTTCTGGGCGCTAGCTCTGATGATTAAAGATGACTACGCAAAAGTTGGGATACCAATGTTACCTGTGATTGAAGGTACTACGGCAACCGTGAAGCAGATTTGGTATTACACCCTGCTTACCGTAGTTGCAACCGTGTTATTGGTTTATCCCTTGGGCGCAAGTGGAATTGTCTATGGAGCGATCGCCGTAATTCTGGGAGGATTATTTATCCACAAATCTTGGCGTTTGTTGCATAACCCAGAGGATCGCGCTGTAGCTAAAGAGTTGTTTCTCTTTTCCATCTCCTACATGATGCTGTTGTGTCTGGGGATGGTAGTTGATAGTCTTCCTGTTACCCATAATCTAATTAGTGCGGTGATTAATCATCTGCATATTGGTTAGGGTATGCAAAATTTAGCGATCGCGTTGGTAAAAGGGCGCGATCGCATTTTCAGAAGATTCAAGACCTTCTTATGAAAATTAGTTACGTAAACAGACTCTTGGCACACATGAAAATATATATTCCACAATAATAAGCAATCCTGATTTCCGCCTGAGTGCGCGAAGTAAGTCTTGATAAGCTTCTTCTGATTCAGGCTGTCAATCATCATCCTAATCAGTTAAATTTGGGTTCATGAAATTTTCGCTACAGCTTCCTTAAATTGTGGAATTTCTTGAATCAATGGATGAATATCAAACCAACGCTGCATTTCTCCATCATCATCCAAATAGCGGTATTCTAAAAGACATCGGTTAGAGATTAAACTCGAATACAAGTCATCATTAGTAATGCGCTTAGAAAGTGATACTTCCGCCAATAAACTCCATTGATGATTTTCCACTGCTCTACGATAAGTATCTCTAGCTTGAGTAATTGCTCGTCGCACCGCCTTTTCTGAAACAGGTAACTCTTCAGTACGTCCAATGGCATCTTGAGTTAACAATAGCAAATTCCTCACATGACCTCCACTCATTAAACAAAGTCTATCTAAGGTTTGGGGACTGTCGAAAATTTCCTTCTCTAGTGATAGTTCGGGTGCAATTTGCCGGACTCGCTTGTTAATTACTTCCTTAACTTTCTTGAGTCCTGGCTGGTAAATGTCCCCCTTGAGAGTATTTACCATAATCATCGGCAAAATTTGGGGGTCGCCGTAGATATCTCTAAGGTCTGTTGCCCTTGTAGAATAGACCATTGAAATGGGTACAGTGTAAATCAAATGGCAATCTAAAGCTTGGAGTTGTTCGCTACGGTCTAAAAAGACTTCCTCATAGTTGGTGCGATAGCCGTCTTTAACTAACACCATCCGGTCTAAGTTATCGACAATTACCGCCAGTTTATTGTAGCCTTTAGGTAAGTGCTGTTTTGCATCCACCAGGAACTCGTTTAACACCTGAATTAAAGTGACGGTGTGAGGAGCAATTTTTTGGCGAATCTTCTGGCGTAATTCAGGAACAGCCCTTAAATTTGCGGTCAACTTGGCGAATTGAGCTAGCTGGGCTTTTACTCCCAAACTCTCAAACTCTATGGGAGGAACAGCCCTTAACTTTGCGGTCAACTTGGCGAATTGACCTAGCTGGGCTTCTACTCCCAAACTCTCAAACTCTATGGGAGTCTGTGCTAAATCTTTTAAATCTTTCCAACGGCTTTTTAACCAGTTGAGTATAGGACGAGGACTGGCAATTTCTTTTAAATCTTTGAGCAAATGGCGGGTACAGGCGAGGAGTATATCTGTATATTGGGCATCTTCTGAATCTATATCCTCTTCATCAGCCGCAAAATACACAACATAAAATTGCCGATTTTCTAAATATTTCTTTAACTTGATTAATTCTGTAGACTTCCCCGCACCCCGATGACCAGAATACAATTGGCAAGTATTTGTATCTGCCAATCGCATCCGATTTCCCAACTCTTGCTCAATATCCGCATCTCCGCGCACATCCTGACAATCTACATATTTTGGATCACCTGCGGGTAAGGGTTCAAAGGGGTTAAAGGCATTGTAGAGGTTTGCGAGTAAATTAAGGTCGGATGTGCGATCCCTTTTTTCAGAAGGGGATTGTTTATTTGTTTCTCTTGTTTGCGCCAAGATTGGACTAGGAATCGGCAGGTTTACTCCAGCAACACGTAGTTGAGGCTCTTGGTTTGCTAGTAAACTTGTCATCTCAGCTATTGCACGTTCTTGGTTCCCACGGACAAATTTTGCCATCCTGCGAGCATAAATTAGTAGCGCCTGGAATTCTGCTAATGGCTCTGCAAAAGTTTCCACCAGCGATGCCATACGAACCCACTCTGCCTTTTCCTCTAACTTCAACCTTGCAAGAACTGATGCTAAATCTCTCGCTGCCTCACTTGGTCGCGTATACGCTAACGCTGTCCACCTCTGAGCCTGAGCAAAATCACGAATATCTGGGTCGTGGCTCTCAAGCTGCTGCCGTACATAGGTAAGCAAAAAATCAGATAATTCATTAATCCGCTTTTCGCCAAAATGGGGATTCTCTTTCAACTCTCTCAACAGGGCATTTCGCACGGCTGTATCCATTTCATAGAGTTCATGACCTACCTCATCACAAAGGCTAGAAAGCAGCAGATCAGCCACCGCCAGCCAAGGTATTTTCAACTCCTGTCTATGAATATCTCGTTGGAAATTCGCCCACAGCCGGTAGAGCAAATCTGGGGTGAGGGCTAATGGAAAAGCCGCATGATAAGCTAGATAGAGGTGCGCTTCCCCAAAGCGTTGACCGAAAGACTCAATTCGACGACTAGCTACTTCTGGTTTCATGCTCTCTACCCTTGAAATACTCCCAGTTAGATTAATTACAGCCCATACTTTAATTGTGTATTGATTCCCCGACCTCGTAATACATCGATCGCACCATCAAAACCCTGTCGGCTAACTTCAAACATCGGCATCAAACGAGCAATTTCTCCTGCTGTTGTCCCAAACCAGCGCTCTGTTGCCATTGGATTGAGCCATGCAATATAACGCGATCGCTGTTTTAGTTGGTCTAAAAATTTTTGCGTTAATTCCAACCGTTCCAGGCTAAAACCGCCCCGTGCTGCTCCCCCATCACTAAAAATTAATACAGCAGAACGCTCTGGGCGCAACTGAGCTAGAAAATCTGCGACAGGTTCAGCTTTTTGCCGCGTCTGGTCATGGTAAAGATACTTAGTTGGGCAATTGTGAAAGTAGTAAATACTAGCTTTTCCTAAGCGTCCGCCTCGTAATGCTGTCTCAGCTAATCGCTGGGATAGTGCGTGAAAGGGAACCATCGACCCCTTGTGGTCAATCAGCAACAGCAGTTCAGTTCTATTCACCCGACTGGGCATCAGTACAGGCTCTAGTAAAACTCCCTGCCGTACCACTTGCTCAATAGTTGCCTCTATGTCTAACTCTGTGGGCAAACCTTGGCGTACCATTCGGCGTAAATGCCGCCAGCTTTGTTTCATCTGCCGCCGCGTCACTGGAAAATACTCATCGGTTTCGGTAAAGCGATTAACAGTAATTTCCTCATTATTTTGAGTAGTAATTTGTATTGCTTCAGCCACTTGCATCTCATCCTGTACTTCCATCAGTTCCGATGAGACGGGTATAGTGGTGGGTGTTGTGTTGAGCAAATCAGGTGAATAATTATCGTCACTTTCTACCGCTTCTTGCACTCTGGAAGACGTTTTCTCTTCTTCCTTCCTAACAAAAGGCTTTACAGGATGAGATTCTGTTATTACTTGCTGAAAGTGATAGTTGAACAGATGTTCTTCATCCTGGGATTTTACCCACAAAGTACGACACAGTTCTGCTAACGCCTCTTGGTCAGTCGTGCCAAAGCCTTCCTGTAAAGCTTTCAAAACAAGGCGGTATTCATCGATACCCAATGGCAAACCTGCCTCGCGCAGTTGTGTAAAAAGCTCAAGCAGTGGTAGTTCTTCGTGGAGAGTTTCTATCTTCATACTTCTGGCTGCGATCGCATCTGTTCACCGTAGCGACGGTAATCATCCCAACTCTTCAGCAACACCCCAGGATATAGAAGTTCAGTTTTTAACTTGCTGAGAATTTCATCATCTTGATGATTAAGAATCCGTACCCAATCCATCAGTTCGCTGGTGCTGACCTTTTTACCAGCTTCGCCCTTGTCCCGTCGCATCTCTTCGCGCAGTTCTAAAAAGCGGTCAATAATTGCGTCCACTAATTCCAAAGGCGAAACTGTAAACCGAGTTTTAACAATTTTGATTAACTGCTGACGTTCAGGGAATTTAACATAGTGAAATAAACAACGACGTAAGAAAGCATCAGGCAAGTCTTTCTCATCATTACTGGTGATCAAAACAATTGGTGTTGCTTTCGCCTGGATTTTCTTGAGCGGACTGTTTTGTTTTACTTCTGTGACTTCAAACCGTTGCTCATCAAGCTCTAGCAGTAGGTCGTTAGGAAAGTCAATGTCAGCTTTATCTATTTCATCAATCAAAACCACAGTCTGCTGTTCATTGCGAAAGGCACGTCCTAACGGGCCCCACTCTACGTAAGCATCTGCATTTTTTGCTTGCACTGCGGCTTCTTCATCTATTTTGGAGGCAGCAAGTTGGGCATCCCGCAACCTGCCAACGGCATCATAGGTGTAAAGACCATCCCGCGCTCGACTGGTAGATTTGATGTACCAAGCTTCATAAGGTAAACCCAACTCATAAGCCACAGCACGAGCCAATTTTGTCTTGCCACATCCAGGTTCTCCCTTCAAGATTAAGGGACGTTCGAGAGCGATCGCTAAATTTACTGCCTCTACTAATTTCTCACTGGGTAAGTAAGGATACAAAATTTGCCCCGTCTGCGGGTCTTGCTCTCCTGGCTGGGGTTGTACCTTCCCTATGTATTTCAGCCGTTTTCCGTCTACAGTTCTAGCCACCTAACTTCTTCCTCCTGCCAGTTACAGCCACACAAACCAAAAATTTGAGCAAACACACGCTCTGGAATGCCTTCACTCTTCTCTAGAATCACCTGAACTGTATAGTCAATTTTTTTAGTCATCTTTATTGGTAGAACATCAATTGCATTTTCTATCCAGTTGACCAAGACTCTCTCACATAAAGGGTCAATCATCGGTAGCGTAATAGGAGTGTGGGGTTTCCAGGCTGAATCGATCTGGTCTACAAACGCAAGATTCCAGGTACTGACACAACCATCTTGATCAACCAAAAACATCAGTAGAAAAAATTCATTGCTTGGGTAAATTATCTGACTTGAGTCTACCAGTGGCAACCAAAAATCACGGATTAATTCGTGCAGGTAAGTGTCATCAATGCAGTCCAGATCATGAAAGACTAAGATGATATGTTGATTTTTCAATTGACCTACGACATTTTGGGCAATCTCCTCATGGGATGAATAATTTTGTACTCCCATCTGGCGACCTAACTCTCTCCATAAAGCTGTAACATCAGTCCGCAATGCCCTGCGTGAAAGTTTAAACTGAATAAGGGGAGTTATTGCACTCTCAGGAATTGCCTGTAACAGTCGTTTCAGTAGCCAGATTTGCCCATGTTCCGGCGATCCATGAACTAGGAATGCTCCGATGCGTTTTTCGTCAATCACTTCTCGGAAGAAGCGTACCTGCGCTGTATAGTTTAGCCGAAACAGTTCAGTGTGTATTCGCTCACTCTCACAAGACCTCTCGACACCCCGAATCTGCTTAAGGAGGCGATCGCGCTCTGCCTCAAACCGCTCAATTTCCTTATCTATCTGAAAAACTACTAAAGTCCCTGCTTGGATAACCGAATCAATCCGCAAGCGTTTTATCTTCTCAGTGAGCAGATCGTACTGTGGTTGAAGTTCTTCCCGTCTTTGTTGTAAATGCCGAACTGAGAACATATTGTGAGTTTTAATACCCGACTATTGAGATATTACTATTTTTATTGCAGGCTGTTTTCTAGCTGCTCGATGCGTTGAGTAAGTTGTGTTCTTTCAACTTCAGCATTTTCAATCTGCTTTTCTAACTGAAATTTTACGGCAGCACCGGATTCTATCGCTAAATTCAAGCGCAGGCGACTCAACTTCTGACTTAATAAATCGTACTGTTGCTGGAGGCTTTCGATTTCTTGTAAAATTCGCCCCCTTTGCCCCGGATTTAAACTAGTTGACTCTGCATTTGTTACTCCACCTGATTTGTTCGAGACTATCTGCTGTACCTCTGAGACTGGAGACACTGAGTTTTGTTTTGTGTACAGAACTGGAGTCAAATGTTCTGCAATGCCTTGCAGTCTGATTTCTACACAACCGAACTTGTAAGCCTGATCTATTGTCCGCCCTGCTGCCAATGCTTTGTAAAAACCAACAGCAAAAGCGATCGCGGCTTGATCTCCAATTGCTTTATTCATGCCAATGACAAACGGAATATGGTCTGCAATAGCTTTTGCTTGAGCCTCGGAATAGCAAGCATTCAACACCACACAATTTATTTGCTCGGCTACCAGTTCAAATAACGCCGCTAGGGCATCGAGTTGTACAGGCTGGTATTTTCCGAGTAAATCTTCAAAACAAAGCTCACCTGTACTGGTTCCATGTCCAGAAAAATGCACAATCTGCGGCTCAAGATCGAATATTGCTTGGCTGATATCCCCTGGACGGACAGACTCACGGGATTCTAGGAAAAATCTATCTCGCTCTTTTGCGAGTTGCAGTCGCTCACGAATATCACGCAACTCTTGCCCCAAGCGTAATCGGGTAGCATCACTGGGATCTGCTGCCAGAAACAGAATTTTGATTTGACCATTACTGCTCATTTAGATGATCAAGCCAGAGTATGATTTTTGACCAAGTTCATTTTCACATAAGTCAAGACTATAATTGTTACACTTTTGCCGATGTTCCTGCTTAAAATCATAAAAATCTGGCATTGAAGTTGAGAAATACTCAGAAAACAACCAAAGAATTAATTTAAATCCCAGGAGATAAACAATTTTCGCCACACCGATAGGAGTTATTTAGCGATCGCGTTAATAAAAAGGCGCATTTCTAAAATTGCAATAACCACCTTCTGGATCTTCTTCAACGAAAAAGGTTCATCTATCCTATCTGCATCCCTGGCTTCATAAGTTCTGCTAAATCCACCCTCACCCAAAAGTCGTATTACTCGGAAACGGTTTCTGAATAATGGTGTGAGTATTTGTCTACACTTAATGCAAAACTTATTGTTATCAGGAGTAAAGGGATTTGAGCAGTTGGAATTAGAACAGTAAAGCATATTTGGGAATATATCAGCAGATAGTGTCTATGTTCAGTTTTCCAATTTTCTGCTGATTAAGTTTCACGAGTATTTATATTTTTGAGCAGATTTACTTCTAGTGGTATCTCCAGTTTAAGTCAACTTTTGCTACCGTAGTGATATAGGATTTATCGCTTCCCAGTAAGTGGCTGGAAGCAAAAGGATTAATATGGCACATTTAAATCAGCGTCGATCGGAAAATGTCAACGGCGATTTTTATGTAGATACTACCTGTATTGATTGTGATACCTGTCGCTGGATGGCTCCTGAAGTATTTTATGATGTTGATGAACAGTCGGCGGTTTATCATCAACCAACCAATGATGCAGAAAGATTAGCAGCACTTGAAGCACTTTTAGCTTGTCCTACCAGTTCTATTGGCACAGTTGAGAAACCAAAAGATATCAAAGTTGCTCAACAACAGTTTCCAATATTAGTAGCGGAAAATGTTTACCACTGTGGCTATCATTCTGAAAAATCTTATGGTGCTGCTAGCTATTTAATTCAACTTCCAGAAGGTAACATTTTGGTGGATTCTCCCCGTTTTACACCGCCTTTAGTCAAGCGTTTAGAAGAGATGGGGCCAATTCGTTATATGTATCTAACTCATAAGGATGATGTGGCAGATCATCAAAAGTTTGCCGAGCATTTCCAGTGCGATCGCATCCTCCACGTTGATGATATTTCTGCGGATACTCGCAATGTGGAAATACAGCTAACTGGTTCCGAACCATTTACTTTAACTCCAGATTTATTAATTATCCCAGTTCCTGGTCACACCAAAGGACAAACTGTTCTACTTTATAAAAATAAGTTTCTGTTCACTGGCGACCATCTCGCTTGGTCAGAAAGCTTGCACCAACTGGTTGCATTCCACGGTGCCTGCTGGTATTCTTGGTCAGAACAGACTAAATCAATGCGTAACTTGGCTAATTACTCTTTTGAGTGGGTGCTACCAGGTCATGGGCGAAGGTTTCATGCTGATCGGGAAACCATGCGCCAGCAGATGCACAAATGTATTGAGTTCATGGAATCTTTGAATTGACAACCCTAGTCTTTGAAAATCCCCCCAACCCCCGATAAATTGAGGGACTTTGATTCAGGTTCCCCCCTTTTTAAGGGGGGTTAGGGGGGATCTTCGAGTTTGAAAATAGTCTCTAGCCGCTTCTCCACTTCCGAAACTGTCTTTGCACATCGCCTTATTTTCAAGTTGAAGAAATGGTATATAGCGTTTTGTTATATTAGACCTATCGCCTAAAAATTAAAACTTATCTGATTGACAACAGATATACTCTGAATACGCCATTTACCTAGTTGTCGAATTAAATCATACCGAACTCGCAAATTCTCTTTAGAAGAGTTTTTAAATTGACCATTTTCATATAACTGCATCGTTTCCTTCACCGTAGCTTCAACTGCACCACGATCTGCAAATAAATCAATTTTCTCTACAGATTCCACCTTCAAGCTATGGTCGTACTTGCGGTAACGGTTGTCTGACCTATCCTGTTGAGCAATCAGCCGCCATTGAGACAAAGCTGAACCAGTTAAAATCTGCTCTAAATTATTAATCTGATGATTCGTCCCTAAAGCTTCAGCTTTGGTAGATAGCCAAGTCCGAATGACTTCCTCTGCCATTGCATCTGTTAAAGGACCTTCTAGTGATTGTAGTTTACTTTTTGGATCAGGAATAGATATTGGTGGTTGATTTATTTGTATAAACAACTCTGAACCACGTATAGATGGTGTAGGGAAAAACAGATTTTTTAACCATCCAAAAGTTGTTGTGGCTAACACCCAGAAAACTAATATACTTACCAAAGAAATAAACACTCTCCATACCAGCCGTGTTTTACCTTCTATGGTATTAGCAAAGGTTCGCCGCCGCCGAGGACGACGAGGACGATTATCTGGTACACGCTCTCGGCTAGCAGATTGAGTAGGTTTTCTCCGCCTACGCTTTTGGTTATTAGCGGTTGGAGCAGTCTTACCTGAACCGTTCAAATGCTGATTAGTGCTTCTACTCATGCGTTCGGCAGTAGGAACTTCTGATTTTACACTCTCAGATGAATTCCATCTCAGTGGTGATAAGTTTGAATATTCAGGTGTTTCTTTTGTTGGTGTTTCTGGCAAATCTAAGTCAGGTGTTCTGCTGTGATTAAATTTCCCTGAATTCCTAGTTGAATTGTTAGGGAAAGGGGGATTATTTCTCTGGGACTGGGGAAAATACTGGGGATTAATTATAGCCCATTCATTAGTTGTTTCTGCATCCGTTGGCAGTGCTTCTAAATAAGCTTGCACCTGTTGGTTAGCAAAGTAATCTTTTAGGAAAGCTTGCTGGTTTGCTAAATCTCGAAAATGTGGAAATACTTCGTGTTGCAACCACTGTTCTGTATATAGACACAGCCCTGGTAACAAATCTGGAGAGTCCTGAGATTTTTCCCGAATAAAAGCTAAAGCTTCGTACTCCTGACTAAGTTCTAAAACACGAGTTGCTTCTTCAGTCTGTCCCAAGAGTAATGCACATAGCGACTGTTCTAAATGTACATCTTGGCGCTTGCCCAGACGCATGAGCATTTGCCTTGCTTGACGAATTAAAGCAGGTTGCCGTTGAGCAAACCCCCGTGCTATCAAGGCATAAACAGCTAAGTAAGTGGCAACAGCAGAAGGACGTTTGCTTTGGGCTTCAAATAACTTATGCTGCTCTGCGACTGTTAAGTGGTTACGTAACTGCTGGATAAATCGCAGAAAGTCATCTATATTTAAACCAGAGTCATCATTGCTCGTGCCATCAATCCCACCACGATCTTCTAAGAGGTTTTGCAATAATTCCAAGCCTTGGCGTCGTTCGGCAGTTTTCTCTTGAGGTAGTGCCAGCAACTCCAAAATTCGATATGGTCGTAATTTGTAAAGATCCGCCTGAATTTCCGCCTGTACACTAGAGAACAACCCTTCGCGGGCTAGCAGTTCTTGACCAGTTTCTAGGGAGATGGCGGCATTTTCATAGTGGCCTTGCTGCCACTGTTCCCGACCTAATTCTAGACAGGCAAAGGCAACAGTGAGAACAACATCTGGATGTTCAGCACTTTGGTGTATTTCTTCGTCTGCTAAATTATGGCCTTTTCTTGCACTTGTAGCACTATTTTTATTTACTAGGTAGGGACGACCTAGTTTGAGTACAAGTTCGTATTCCCCCAACTCTTGCAAAATTAATAAAGCGCCAACTAATTCCTCTTGGGTAATTTCGATGCCCAGACTTTGGGTGTCAGTACCTCTTTTGGTGCTTTCTGTGCGATTTTCCAGTGCTACTGCGGCAGCAGCAAGGTTATCAGGGTCATAGGCATGGGCAAGATAAAGCTGATCGTAGGTACTGCGTTGTTTTGGATCTGATAAAACCACGTAAGCTTCTTCTATGAGTTGTTTACGAGAAGAAATAGCAGCCTGAGAATACTCACGTCGTGGCAATTGGACAATGCGATCGCTATATGCCTGTCGCAATTGTTCGTCACTTGCCGCTAACGGTAGTCCTAAAATTCGGTAGTAATCTAGCGGAATTCGCACAGCCTACTTCCCCTGCACCGTGATCAACATAATTCACCTAGAGCGTTCCAGGACTGTAAAACCGTGCCATAATAATGCCGTGTAAAATTTACTCTCTAAGTGTATATTGCAACAACTTGTTTTGTACCTTTATGAAATTTTGAGTCACATTCTAGTACAAAGTTTTTACTTTCGCCTAGAAAGCCTCACTCTTTTGTCTTAATTCTTAGTATTTTTGTTTAACACAACTATTATCAGCCTTCGATAGCACAAACCACAACCACCGCTTTTAGTGACGGCATAAATGTTGTGGCTGCAAGAATCTATTGATGATTGATTTTTTCGGGACTTTCCCAGTAGGCAGTCACTAAAACACCACTATTGGGATTGACGCTGATAACAAGAGAAGCAAATGATATCATAATTAACCTTTAATTACAATTACCTATTTGGGTATAGATATTTGGGTCTTTTTTTTAAATTGTTAATGGATATGCAGAAAGTAGCCTATCTTGATTGCTAGTCTATGAAAGGGAATAGTGAGAGAGAAAAACCCAAAGCGGCAGATATTGCCGATTAGCGTCGAATCCTCACGGGGCATGGACTGAAAAGTTAAAAATCAAAAATTAAAAATTTAGGTATTCCCTAAGACCTTTTTTGGTGCATAAATAAAGTTTGATTGTTGAGTCTTACAAACGCTAGCCTGTTAAAAGCTGAGTTGTTATCAGACCAACTTATTTAAGGAACAGGCGATCGCTGGTAGACAAAAGCAATAAATCCAAGTGTTGTCGGAATAAAATCAAACTGCCTACCGAAGGTGGACGGCTGCGCGGATTCTTCCTTGAGAAGATAAAGATCGCAAAACCAGAGACGCTGTGTAAGACTCAGACCAGATTGGTTCCGGGTATTCAGCAATGAATACACAAGGGCAGAGCAACGGCGAATCAGACGCTACGCGTAGCGTCTTTAAAACAGAAGCCTACACTAATACTTTGTATAAAGTGTAGGTACTTCATGACGATAACTTTAAGTTGTACAACACGAATACTCAAAAATAATGGTTCAAGAGCGTACTTTACCCACATTTAATCCTGCTACTACGAACATTACTAAGGAAGAAGCCTTACGGTTGTATGAGGACATGGTTTTAGGGCGCTTGTTTGAAGACAAGTGCGCTGAAATGTACTATAGGGGAAAAATGTTTGGTTTTGTCCATTTGTACAACGGTCAAGAAGCCGTTTGCAGTGGTGTTGTGCAGTCAATGCGACCGGGTGAAGATTTTGTTTGTAGTACCTACCGCGACCATGTTCATGCTCTGAGTGCGGGTGTACCAGCAAAGGAGGTAATGGCAGAATTATTTGGCAAAGCTACAGGTTGCAGCAAAGGGCGCGGTGGCTCCATGCACATGTTTTCTGCCAAACATCGCTTGCTGGGTGGCTATGCTTTTGTGGCTGAGGGAATTCCTGTGGCAGCTGGAGCGGCTTTTCAAAGCAAATACCGCCGGGAAGTGCTAGGAGATAAAAATGCTGACCAAGTTACAGCTTGCTTTTTTGGCGACGGTGCAGCTAATAATGGTCAGTTTTTTGAGACACTAAATATGGCAGCCCTATGGAAACTGCCAATTCTGTTTGTAGTCGAAAATAATAAGTGGGCCATTGGTATGTCTCACGAGCGAGCAACTTCCCAACCAGAGATTTATAAAAAAGCCAGTGTATTTAACATGGTGGGCGTGGAAGTAGATGGCATGGATGTTCTAGCAGTACGAGCCGTGGCTCAAGAAGCTGTAGCCCGTGCCCGTGCAGGTGAAGGACCAACATTAATTGAGGCACTTACTTACCGCTTCCGGGGTCACTCCTTGGCTGATCCTGATGAAATGCGAAGCAAAGCTGAGAAAGAATTTTGGTTTGCCCGTGACCCAATTAAGAAGTTAGCAGCTTATTTGCTGGAGCAAAATCTCGCAGATGAAGGAGAAATCAAAGCCATTGATCGTAAAATTCAGAATGTAATCGACGAGGCAGTTAAATTCGCCGAAGACAGCCCCGAACCAGACCCCAGTGAGTTATATCGTTTCGTTTTTGCAGAAGACGAATAAACAGTGCTGAGTTATGAGTGCTGTTAGCGGATAGCTAAAGTTTAGCCCGTGCTGAGTATTTTTTCTTCTACTCAGGACTCAGGACTCAGGACTCAGCACTCCACCTTACTCAGGACTAAAATTTGTGTTTAGCATCGCCATTCAACAGCAACAATACAAGACCTACATTCTTTCTGACGAAGCCACTGGTTCTCAATTGGAAGTCGTACCAGAACGCGGTGGTATTATCACCCGTTGGCGCATTCAAGGGCAAGAAATTTTCTACCTGGACAGTGAACGCTTTACTCATCCTGAGTTGAGTGTCAGAGGTGGGAATCCAATTTTGTTTCCTATTTGTGGCAATCTACCAGATAATATTTATACTCACAATGGGCAGCAGTATACTCTCAAACAACACGGTTTTGCTCGTGAATTACCGTGGTCAGTAACAGAACAAAAGACTGGAGATCAAGCTAGTCTGACTGTTGTTCTTAATAGCAACGAGCAAACTAAGGCAGTTTATCCTTTTGATTTTCAGCTGGCTTTCACCTACGAACTTCAAGGTAATACCCTAAAAGTCCGCCAGCAGTATAAAAACTTGTCATCCACACCAATGCCCTTTTCGGCTGGTTTCCATCCCTACTTTCTGTGTGGTGATAAAACTCAGTTGGAGGTGGAAATTCCCTCTAAGCAGTATCAAGATAATCAAACTAAGGAAATTCACTCTTTTGACGGCAATTTTGACTTTAGCCGTGATGAAATTGATTTTGCCTTTGGACAGCTAACAAGTCAATCGGCCACTGCGATCGATCGCAGCCGTCAGTTAAAACTCACTTTGGATTATGATGATTTCTCTACTTGGCTGGTATTTTGGACAGTCAAAGGCAAAGAATTCTACTGTCTAGAACCGTGGAGTGCCACCCGTAACTCTCTCAATACTGCTGAAAACCTGACTGTGTTAGAACCAGGAGCCAGCTACACGGCATCTGTGGGATTAACCGCAGATTTTTTCTAAACCGCTTTACAAATCTACAGATGTTTATGCTATGATGGGAAAGTTGCGAAATGCAGCGAAAGGGTCGCTAACTCAACGGTAGAGTACTCGGCTTTTAACCGATTAGTTCCGGGTTCGAATCCCGGGCGACCCATATAAAAGGAAAAAATGCTTGCAAAGTCTTTGAGGATAAAAGGCGAGGCTAGCTATATTGCTATCAAGAAATTGGTGAATGCGATCGCTATGGGGAATAAAAAATTTTCAGATGAGCGATCGCTTTTTGGTGAAGATAAAAGAAAGATTATAGATTAAGCGAAATTAACTAAGTTGTAAGTGTATTTCAGTAATTTTACGGTTATTTAAATGCGGTCTGAAGGTGGATAACTCAAGGAGAAGGCAATCATCGCTTTTGAGTCTGCGGTTTCCTTATAACCTGACAAAATAGTTCCCTGGCTGACTTGGCAAAGGTGCAAATAGGGAGAGAGAATGCTGTTGCGGCTTTACGAGCCTTTGAGGTGATTATTGTCACTCAACCTAGATGATATTGTTACCTTAATTCACAGCTATGACATATAGATGTGAAAAACAAAAAAAGGCATTCAGATGCTCATTAACAGATTGCCATTCTGAACACAACACCAAAAACAATAGTCCAAGAAACTTATGACAAACGTAAAAGTCGAATTAATTGACGTTTATTGCCAAGATACTGAAGATGTGACCGGTGCTGACGATTTTTATCTCATCGGTGGTTTGGTAGGAGGACAAACCACCCGGGGAATTCTGACAACTCCAATTAAAATCAATGATAAGCAAAAGAAATCTTTCAAACCAGACCAAACCGTTTTATTTGAGGGTGAAATCCCACAAGGGCAAAGCGTCAAAGGCGGACTAAAGGCTTACGACGAAGATGCTGCAAAAGACTGGGCTAAGTACGGTGAGACAGTTAAAAAGATTAGTAGTGCTATTTCAGGTGCTATAGCAGCAACAGGTCCACAAGGAGCTGTTGCGGGAACGATACTTTCAGCAGTTACAACCGCAGGAGGCATTCTTGCTAGTTTAGATAAAGATGACTTACTGGGTAGTACCGAATTAGACATTTCCTCCACAGGACCCTCGCATGAAGAGCGAGCCTGGAAAATGTCCAAAAAAAGCGGTACGGGCTGGTCTACCTGGGATTATACACTTACCTATCGTATTAGCCGTTCCTAGAGGACTGATTAATATCAGTATAATCGCCTGATCTGTTAGGGTGCGTTACGAAGAAAGCTAACGCACCTTCTTAACTAGCTATGCGATGTCCACGACGGGCTACGCCTACCCGTCTTTGTTAAGCATTTGAATTGAGACAGCTTTGAATATCTAAAGCGATCGCTGATCTTCGCCTTTGGAAGTGCGATAACTCTTTTTAATTGCAGTCAGTGCGATGTCTACGAAGGGCTACGCCTACGCTTTTGATTTGAATTGAGATTTTGCAGATAGGTTGAGTGCGATCGCGTTTGCGTAGCGTCTCGCAGAAAAGCGTTCCCAACCGTCGTAGGCGATCGCCTTCAGTGAGCAATCTGGGATACAGAGCTACCAAAGCGTAAAACGTGCGGGTAGCTTACCATACAGTAGAATAGGTGAAGTATAGGGCATATTTATAGTAACTATGGCGTAAACTTTTTCAACATAGACACACGACACTAGTTATAATTTCCTATAAGTTGAAAAAACTCTTAAGATTTAGCGTGATTATAACGCTTCTCTCATACCAACTAGCTAACAACCACATTAGGAGGACTATCTATGGCGCTTGTACCACTGCGGCTGCTGTTGGATCACGCAGCTGAAAACGGTTACGGCATCCCAGCTTTCAACGTTAACAATTTGGAGCAGATTCAGGCGATCATGAAGGCTGCTGTCGAGACAGATAGCCCCGTAATTTTGCAAGCTTCACGCGGCGCTCGTAATTATGCAGGAGAAAACTTCTTACGCCACCTAATTTTGGCAGCAGTAGAAACCTATCCTCAGATTCCCATTGTCATGCACCAAGATCATGGTAATGCTCCTTCTACCTGCTACTCAGCAATGAAGAACAACTTCACTAGCGTCATGATGGATGGTTCTTTAGAAGCTGATGCTAAGACCCCCGCAAGCTTCGAGTACAACGTTAGTGTTACCCGCGAAGTTGTAAATGTAGCTCATGCTTTGGGTGTGAGCGTTGAAGGTGAACTCGGTTGTTTGGGTTCTCTAGAAACTGGTGCTGGTGAAGCTGAAGATGGTCACGGGTTTGAGGGTACACTCGACCACTCTCAACTCTTAACTGACCCCGATGAAGCTGTTGACTTCGTAGAAGCAACCCAAGTAGATGCTTTGGCTGTTGCCATTGGCACAAGCCACGGTGCTTATAAGTTTACCCGCAAGCCGACTGGGGAAATTTTGGCAATCAGCCGCATTGAAGAAATTCACCGCCGTTTGCCCAACACCCACTTGGTAATGCACGGTTCCTCCTCTGTACCGGAAGATTTGCTTGCACTGATTAACCAGTATGGTGGTGCAATTCCTGAAACCTACGGCGTACCTGTAGAAGAAATCCAAAAAGGCATCAAGAGCGGTGTACGTAAGGTAAATATTGACACCGATAACCGTTTGGCTATTACGGCTGCTGTACGTGAAGCTTTGGCTAAAAAACCAGAGGAGTTTGACCCCCGTCACTTCCTCAAGCCTTCTATTACATATATGCAGAGGATTTGTACTGAACGCTATCAGCAATTTGGAACGGCTGGCAATGCAAGCAAGATTAAGCAAGTTTCTTTGGAAGATTTTGCTGCTAAGTATGCTAAAGGTGAACTCAACGTTGTTACCAAGGCAGCTGCTAAAGTTTAATTTTGACAGCAAATAAATAGTAGCACTGTGCTACTATACTTCTAAAAGACTGAGGATTCTTATATTGGCATAAACCGGGCGGTTACCCGGTTTTTTGTTTTATTGCCAGGTAATAGGCATTAGTTATTTCCCCCCAGCGCCTAAAATACCCGATGTTGTAAAGAGGGCATTTGACGGCGGACTTGTTCGAGCCTAGTGGGGTTGATTTGGGCGATCGCAATTCCCGGTTTTTCTCCAGCATCGGCTAAAATTACGCCCCAAGGGTCGATTATAACGGCGTGTCCGTGGGTTAGACGGCGAGCGTAGTTATTCCCTGTTTGGGCAGGAGCAATGACGTAGGCGGTATTTTCGATGGCTCTGGCTTGTAGTAGTACTTGCCAGTGATCTTTGCCAGTAAAGGCGGTAAAGGCGGCGGGAATAAAGATCACATCGGCTCCATTCTCTGCCAGATGACGATACAGTTCCGGGAAGCGGACATCATAACAAATAGAAAGCCCTAAATTACCAAGTTTTTCTGAGGAATACACGGGCGGTAATTGCGTACCAGCTACAACGGTGCTGGATTCCCGATAGGTATTGCCGTCAGGGACATCAACATCAAATAGGTGTACTTTGTAGTAGCGGGCAAGTTCTTCACCGTTTGGGTCGATGAGTAGAGTGGTGTTATAAACTTTGCCTGTATTGTCTACTGGAAGTGGAAAGCTGCCGCCCAAGATCGTAATTTGAAAGCGTTGAGCCATTTTTTTGAGAAAATTTTCACTTTCATGAGCGATCGCATCGCCTTGGGCGAGTTTATCTTTTTCTTCTCCCATATAGGAAAAGTTTTCTGGTAAACCTACCAATTGGGCACCTTGACGCACGGCAAGCTCGATTAATTCTTCTGCCTGTGCCAAATTTTTGTGTAGATCGGGCACACTGGTCAATTGAATAGCGGCGGCTAAATAAGACTTCATAGATTCAACAACCAACAGTTGATTTATGGAAGAGAGATTATCAAAATATATCGTTACTTCTAGAAAACTCCTAAAAATATTCGGAATCGCAAACTGTATACAAATGTAAACAAGTTTAAGAGACGGGAATTTCGCGGCTCTCAAACTTGTTTATAAAAATTAACCTCAAGTTAGAACAACATGGATAACTCAAGAGGATTTTATTGCCGATTGAGTTTCAAAGATACTTTTCGAGAGTGGAAGCTAATGTACTTTTAGGCACTGCGCCGACCACCATATCCACTTTTTGTCCACCCTTAAAAATCATTAATGTGGGAATACTGCGGATGCCGTACTGACTAGCAACATTAGGATTTTCATCTGTATTGACTTTTACGACCTTTATTTGACCTTTGTACTGTTCGGATATCTCATCGACAACAGGAGCTACCATACGGCATGGTCCGCACCAGGGTGCCCAAAAGTCAACTAAAACGGGTACATCGCTGTCGAGTACTTCTTGCTTGAAACTAGAATCTGTAACTTGTGCGGCTGTTGACATGCCTAAAACCTTCGCCAATAATATCAGAGCTTGGTGAAAATTCTACCATAGCAAAAACATCAGCTTTGGAGTAGGGGATGTACATTTGCAAAGAAGCTCTCTTATTTTATTTACAAACATAAGGAACCGCCCGAACAATAGTCCGGGCGGAGTGTGGTGTGAGGAGTGAACGGAAACATGCGTCTCCGCTATCTCTATTGTAGGTGACATATCAGATTTTTCCAGCAATTGTTTAGGGGGCTGGAAAAATTTATTCAAGAATTAGGCATTGGGAAGTGGTTATTCTCCTTGTCTCCGTTATGCCGATGCCCCATGCCCTATGCCCCAATTCTATTTCCCCATACCTAATTGTTGAGCTTTTTGGTAAACTTTACCCTCCGTTAATAAGGAAGGCGCAATCACAATTTCCACTTGTTGCATTTCTTTAATATTTTTGACTCCCAAGGTGCCCATGCTCGTCTTTAAGGCTCCTAAAAGATTGTGAGTGCCATCATCTAGTCCGGCTGGCCCAATGAGGATTTGCTCTAGGCTACCAGTGGTGCCAACGCGAATGCGGGTGCCACGAGGCAAGACTGGGCTGGGAGTAGCCATACCCCAATGATAACCTCGTCCTGGGGCTTCGGCGGCTCTGGCAAAGGGGGAACCAATCATCACGCCATCGGCACCGCAGGCGATGCATTTACAAATGTCGCCACCGGTGATTAAACCGCCATCAGCCATAATCGGGATATAGTTGCCAGTTTCCTTGTAGTAATCATCTCGTGCCGCAGCACAATCTGCGATCGCAGTCGCCTGTGGCACACCCACACCCAACACCCCACGAGAAGTACAAGCCGCACCAGGACCAATTCCCACCAGTACCCCAGCCGCCCCAGCTTTCAACAAATTTAAAGTAACTTCATAAGTCACGCAATTCCCCAACACCACGGGGATGGGCATGGAACGGCAAAATTCTGCTAAATCAAGAGGTACTAAAGACTCTGGTGATAGATGTGCAGTAGAAACTACCGTAGCCTGGATAAAAAATAAATCTGCCCCAGCTTTCGCCACAGCCTCACCGTATTTACTTGCACCGGCTGGAGTTGCACTCACCGCCGCAATGCCACCTTGTTGTTTAATTTGCTGAATACGTAGTTCAATTAATTCTGGTTTTATTGGTTCGGCATAGAGTTCTTGCATCAGGGCAACAAATTCATCTTTCCCCACAGAGGCAATTCGATCTAATATTGGCTCTGGGTCAGCATAGCGAGTTTGAATCCCCTCTAAATTGAGGACACCTAATGCTCCTAACTGTGACAAACGTACAGCCATGCGAACATCTACTACGCCATCCATCGCACTGGCAATTATCGGGATTTCTCGCTCAATATTGCCAATCCGCCACTTAGTCTCTGCCAAACTGGGGTCTAGTGTTCTGTTACCGGGGACTAAAGCAATTTCATCTATTCCGTAAGCTCTGCGAGCTGTTTTTCCCCGCCCAAGTTGAATTTCCACGCTTTAATTTTTCTCAAATCTATTTAAGCTAGGGTATCAAATTGTGGAGGGAATTGGGACGTTTTTTTCCCGGAACTACACAGATAAATTGGGCGCATCTCACTTTCGTAGAAAGCCTAAACCTCACCCCAGCCCTCTCCTTAGTAAAGAGAGGGCTGGGGTGAGGTTTCTCTTATGGTGTATTTGCTTTCACTGAGATGCTCACGATAAATTCGAGTTACCCAAGCTGTCACTGAAAACTTTGGTGGACGCAAAGTTTTTACCAAGCAACCAAATGAACAAAAATTGTTAATTGGTTTTTATATTGTATTGTTTGAAAGTTGGTGTTGCGCTAGCTTTTGATAATTGTAGTTTAATGTGTCTGTTATTACTTAGTTAATCTCAAGATTCTTAGCATTAGTTCTCTTAATTTGCCTGTATTGACTTAGGTCAATACAGGCAAATTACCATAAATAATCCCAATTTAGAATAGTTTGTCTTGTTTCAAATCGATAAACCTTCTGAATCTAAAGATTTTCAATTCCAAAATCTAAAATTGGTTTGATTTATTGTTTATTTTTAGCTGCATCTACACCAGTGTAACCAGTCGCTAACCATAGTATCGCTCTAGCTCCATCGCGGATAGATTTTTCGATAGATTCAGGGGGGTTTTCTGAAGGAACTGGCACTGGTTTTAAATAAATACCTCGACTACCCAAAATAATTTCGCCGATGACACAAGCCCGGCGCATATGGAAGTCGGAAGTAATCAAATAAACGCTCTTAATGCCGCGAGATTGCAAATCATCCACCAACGTAGTAAAATTAGTAACTGTATCTACCGCCTCATAGTCAAAGTGTAAACGTTTGGGATCAACACCAGCTTTGGTAAACACTCGTTGGGTGAATCTACGTGGACTACCGCCGCTAATCCAAATAGGTATATTTGGATGCTCACGAACAAATTTTGCTGTAAACTTCTCTCGCTCTAAATGTCTCGTTGAACCACCTAACACTACAACTGCTTGCGGCTGTACAAATTGGTTTTGTACTTCTTTGTATCCCCACCACATGATTAGCGGTAGCACAAAAGCCATAAAACGAAAAGATTTACCTGTAAAGAGTAACTTATTCAAGGCTCGATAACTTAATTTACTGAATCCAAAATTTCCTCTGGTTAGAAGAAAAACAACAATTGATAGTAGAGTAGCAAACTCCTAAAAAATCTGCCCAAATACAAATAGGACTTACGCAAAATGACACGCGCTCTGGGGCAATTCATGTAGCTTTAGCTGACCGCAGGGTATTGCCCCTACAGCGCGATTAAGCGTGTTTGCAGTTTTTCGTCTGATTGATGAATTATCCTAACCTGTATCGGACAATCTATCAAAGGGTTGTAGCAGCTTGTGGGAGAACGCCATTTAGTGGGACTTAAACATTTTTGAGGGATAAACAAGCATCAAACCTATGCAGGGTAAGGGAAATACACTAAATTTTCAAACCCAGATATATCAATAAACCAAGCAAAACGATGTCAAAGTCTTTTTGAATATTGATTTGAGGCTTTTTTCTGGGTGTTTTTTGTCTAAGTCCATAAAAAGATAATTTGTATTTTATCCTATTCATTAGTTGCTGCTTCTAGCCAAACTTCCACATCATCTGTTAGCAACTTCTGTGCAGCATCCAGCATTGATGCTGCGATGTCTTTGAGGTCTTCGCGGTTGTTCAAGTAAGTTTTCAAGGCTTCCATTGGGTCGATGCTGCTACTTGCACTCAATTCAGGAATCCGGGGTCGAGCCAATTGACTGACTAATTCTGCTTGAATGGTGTAGGTATGAGCGAGACTTAAAGCAGTATGTAGCGAGGAACTATCAATTAAATCCATCTGTTCGGAGCGGAGTTTGTAAATTAGCCGCACTACAGCATCTTCAATATCATACTTGGCGATCGCCCTCATTAACACCGCTTGCGGATCATCTGCTTTTGAGACATCCACTTCAATGGTCTGGAAAGTCCTAACTATTAAGGGACAAAATTCCCATTCAGCCCTCCCCCGTTCCAGTTCTAGCATTACATAGCCTTTGTCTTCTTTTTCTTCGCTGAAATCTACCCGCTCAATACTTCCTGGATAAATCACCGGCGGGTTATTGGATTTATTTAGATTCTGGTGGCGGTGGACGTGTCCCAAGGCTACATAATCAAAACAAGGTCGCGTCAGCAAAGATAGGGGGAGCGTAAACCCTTTACCTACTGCCAAAAAGCGTTCTGCACCCAAAGTAGCATTGTCAGCCATCAAGTGAGCCAAAAGGACAGTTGGCACATCAGGGTCAAGACGGCGAATTTCCCCTTCTAGAACAACTCGCAGACGTTCCGTTAACAGTTGGTTGACTTCCGCCAAAGACAAACCTTCAGTCTCTTGGCGAGTCATCAGAGTGGAACGGGTCAGCCAAGGCAGGGTGATTACTTGTACTTTGCCATTACGGGTTTCGATGCAGTGAGTAGTTAATGTATCACCAACAACAAATCCTGGCACTCCCAAGGTGCGATAAATATTTAAACTCGCTCCTCCCTGTCCTTGGGAGTGTTGGTCGTGGTTGCCCACCAATAGCACTGTTGGAATATTGGCATCCATCAGACGGCGAAACTGGCTGGCAAAAGCTTGTTGTACATAAGGCGGTGGTGTCGCATCCGGGAAAGCATCACCACCAAATATCACCATATCAACCGCATCTGTCAGCGCTCGGTCAATACATTTAGATAAGGTATTGACAAAATCCTCCAACCGTGTATTTAATCCAGTTGCGGGATTAATTCGTCCGTGGGAAAAGCCGCTTCCCATATGGATGTCGGAGAGGTGGAGGATTTTGATCATATTTGTCCTTTGTTCTTTGTCTACATATTAATGACAAATGACCAAAGACTAATAACTAAATATGAATTCCACATTCTGTTTTATCACTTCCCCGCCAACGTCCGGCACGTTCGTCTTCGCCTTCGCCGACTTTGGTGGTGATGGGTTGGTCACCAATGCTGGGATAACCTTTGTCGTGTAGAGGGTTGTAGATGACTCCATGTTCAGCCACGTAAACCCAGCTGTCTTGGCGTGTCCAAGTGGCTATGGGATTTACTTTCAGCCGACCTTTACCATCTAATTCAAATATGGGCATATTCCCACGGGTTACTGCTTGATCACGGCGGCGTCCAGTTATCCAAGCGACGCTGTTGAGTTCGTCTAGACCCCGTAGCAGTGGTTCAATTTTTGTAATGTGGTGGAATTGAGCAATATCCTTGTCCCAGAGTTTTTCGCCGTGCTTGGCTTCAAAGGCTTCGCGGGTGTCTAGTTCTGGAGTTTTGTAAGTTTGCAAATCGAGGTTGTAGATTTGTTTGGCTTTAGCTACTAATTCTAGGCTTTCAGGGAAGTGGTGCAAGGTGTCCAGAAAGATTACAGGAACGGGATGCTTCAGTTCACTGTAAAGAATATGGGTAATTATCATGTCATCCACATTAAAGGCGCTGGTTTGCACCAGTCCCGTTGGGATATTTTCTATAGACCATGCCAGTATTTCTTTGGGAGTGGCAGTTTCAAATTGCTCATTTAATTTCTCTAAGTCAAAAGCGATCGCTTGGTTTCTAGATGCCGTGGAGACTGTCATGATAATCTTCTGTTCAAATATTTTTACCTTGATTAATATTGATCTTATCCCATAAAGGCGCCTATTCCGCTCGGAGATAAGGTAATTATTCTGTTCGGTAATTACTACATTCTGAGGATGAGGGTATTCGGCATTGGTCAGTAAAAATCATTACATAAGTAAAAATCACAGTATTTACTAAGAAACTTTACGGTAATTTAAGTTTTGCAGGACTTTTCTGGATATTTATACTGAGTTTGATATGGTTAAGGAACTATTAACAAAAAGGATTTTACTTAAATGAACAATTCACAATTGCCCAACGCTTTAGGACAATCTCTAATTATGGGCGCTTTAATGATGTTGACCAGTGTTAGCATTATTACAATAATGAACTTTTTCTAAGATTAAAAATTTCTAATTTTAGCAATAAAACTTTACAAAGTCCCGCTCAAAACTGAGTGGGACTTTTACTTTTCTGCTCCACATATATCGGTGTATATTAAACCTCTTCTGTGACTTTCGGCAGAGAATAATTCAAGACTTACGTATTGACAGGAATTTGACTATTAGACATAGGAGTGAAAAAGAATGTAGAAAGACGTAGCAATGCTAAGTCTCTACAAGGGTTCTATGTAAGGTATATTTTTATACCAAATGTCTATTGTCCGATTTTGCAGGTATCCCGGCTGAACCCGCTCAAAGAGCTTGCCTCAACAAATAACTAAACTTAGTACGATTCCATTCTGGCGTTGATGTTAGTTTTGTAGCCAGTTAGGGAAAACTATTATAGCTATACATGGTACTTAATTAAGAGATTTTGGGGTGTCCCTGACTTTCGCTTAACTAAGCGACATTGATGCTTATCCTATCTAAATATCCAGTAAATAACACCATCATGGTTCATATATCTTTGATCGACAACCAAATACAATCCTTAGAATTATCGATTGAGCGCGATCACTTTCTGCGTACAATAATTCGAGAATTGGCTGGAACCTTACAAGATGTTGTTGGGATTGAAGAGGCAGCGGGCTTTTTGAATGTGGTTGGCTATCGAACAGGTCAACATGTCAATCAGCAATACCAGAACGCTTTGCAACTGTCAAATCTTTCTCGGGAGCAGGTAACTGCCGTCCTCATAGATTGGAAACGCCGGATTCAAGGCGACTTTTACGTGATTGAAGAAACTGATGAGAAGATCGTTTTAGGCAATCGCAAATGCCCCTTTGCAGAACAGGTAGAAGGGCGCGAAGCCATGTGCGTTATGACATCTAATATTTTTGGCGCGATCGCAGCCGACAATCTCGGCTACGCTAGAGTCGAGTTACAAGACACGATTGCTAGAGGCGCGCAGGAATGCAAAATCGTCATTTATCTCAAACCTAGCGGAGTATTAGACGAGTTTCCAGCACAGGAATACTTCAAAGCATAGTAACAGCGTTAAGGGGGACATTTGCAAACTATAACCTTCTTTCTGTAATATGTCCTGGCTGAAGTTCATCCCCCAAAGCATAGTTAAGCCTCTTTATTTTTACCCCGTCAGTGCTACGAGCAATGGTAAAGATCCCTGCTTCAATGCCTGAAGATCGATGACACCTGATCAATTTTTAACGTTTGCCCAGACTTTACCAGAACCTCTGCTTCTTGTGACTAGCGGAGGTGAAATTTTGGCAGTCAATCAACCTGCTGCCAGACTTTTTGGCAAGACAAGTAAAGCACTCATTGGTCAACGTATTACCGAGTTTGTCACTGATTCTTCAGAGAAGATCATCGACTATCTTCGAGTTTGCTCCCAAAGTCGTCAAATGATTTTAGGAGCTTTAACCATCCACCAAGCCCAGGGAGAGGGAATTGCTTGTCGTAGTGAAGGAGCTGTGATCCAACCGCGATCGCCAGAAAGTCCAGCCATCAATTTACTGCGCTTAGAAAAGCGAACGAGTAATCAATTCGTTGTCCTTAACCAAAAAATTCATGCGCTGAGTAAAGAAATTCAACAGCGCCAATACCTTCAGGTAGAACTCGCACAATCGAATGAAACCTTAAAACAAACTCTGATCAAACTGCAAAATGCCGTTGAAGCCGTTCAAACAGAAAAGATGTCTGGGCTAGGACAGTTAGTTGCAGGGATTGCCCATGAAATTAATAATCCGGTTAGCTTTATTCATGGAAATCTGACCTATGCGAGTGAATACTATGATTCATTACTGAAACTGATTCACCTCTATCAGCAAGAATACCCCAATCCGAGCCTAGTGATTCAGCAGGAAATTGAAGCCCTGGATCTTGATTTTATTCAAAAGGATATTAAAAAATTACTCCACTCAATGGAGACAGGTTCCGAGCGGATTAGCGAGATTGTTAAATCTTTCCGAAACTTCTCTCGATTAGACGAAGCAACATTCAAAGCAGTTAATATTCATGAGGGTTTAGAGGCTGCATTGATGATTTTACAAAGTCGCCTCAACCCTAGCGGGCGGCATTCTGGTATTGAAGTGATTAAGGACTATGGAGAATTGCCTTGGGTTTCTTGTTCTCCTGGACAACTCAATCAAGTGTTTATGAATCTCCTGAATAATGCGATCGATGCTTTAGAACAAGCTGAACAAGTGCGATCGCCAGAATCAATGCAAAATTATCCTAGTCGGATCTGGATTTGCACAGAGAAACTAAATGATCACTACATTGGAATTCGCATCAAGGATAATGGTAGCGGAATCTCCGCCGAGATTCATCATCAGATATTTAATCCCTTCTTCACTACTAAGCCAGTCGGCAAAGGGACAGGATTAGGATTATCGATTTGTTACCAAATCATCGAGAGCCATCATGGTCGAATTAATGTGATATCTGAGCAAGCTTGGGGAACTGAATTTAGTATTGAGTTACCCATTGTTTACTGATCAAAACTGTACTATAGGAGTCATATTTTATTTTTGAAATATACGTAGGGGAGCCAGTGCGTTGCGGTGAGGGGGTCGCAGTCTTCTCTACGAGAGGCTGCGCCAAGGCGCTTGGCGTCGATTGCGATAGCGTAGCGTTAGCGACCGGAGCGTCACCCCCGAACCCGAAGGGAGGTTCCCAATGCTCGGTGACTCGAAGGATCTGCGCTATCCGTTGTAGCAACTGGCGTTATGTTATGCCGTAGGCTAAAGCACTAAAACCTTGAGGTGGTACGTTACCGAAGCCGTAACACAGCGCCAGTCAGATCAAGTCGGGAAACCCTTTCGGTAGTTATATACCATTTAATTCTGAAGTTGCATCTGATTGTAGGTGCGATCGCTATTTACTTTACCCCTAATGACTGACTGGCGCTTTCGCTCCTGCACCGCCTTTACCCAGGAATAATAACAGGGGTAATGAGCAAAGGAATGCCACGCCTACGACTCGAAAGCAATCTGCGTAAGATAAAACAGCAGCTTGGGTATTTACTGTTTGACTTAATAAAGCTAGTGCTTGTTGTTGAGCCGTTGTCACATCCATGCCTTGACTTTGGAGCGCCCCGTTGAGTGCATCGAGTCGCTGATTGGTTTCTGGATCATAAGGACTAAGTTTTGTTAACAGGATGGCTCGATGAAAAGCTTCTCGTCGATCAAGCAGAGTAGTAAGTAGGGCAATACCGATGCTACCACCTAGTTGTCGGGTGAGGTTATAGAAACCAGAGCCAGCAGAAACATCTTGTTTGGGTAGCGGGCCTAAAACTGCCAAACTTAAGGGGAGAAACATCAACACAGTAAAAGCCCCACGCCATACTAATGGCCAAAATAAATCATCTGTGCCGGTTTGTGGGGTAATTGTTGCTAGTTGAAACATGACTCCAGATGAGCCGACAGCGCCTATTGCAATTAAAAATCGGGCATCAATTTTACTAGAGAATTTGCCTAATAAAATCATCACGATCGCAGATGCTAAAGCCCCAGGTGCTAACAATAATCCTGTCTGCGTTGCCGTAAAGTGCAGCACACTTTGAGCAAATATCGGCACAGCAAAGAGTGTGCCATAAAGCCCCATACCCACCACTGCTGAAAGAACGCTTCCGGCAGCTAAAGATCGGTGACGCAAAACTCTCAAATCTACAGCCGGATGATCTGTTTTCAGTTCTCGCCAAATAAACAACCCCAAGCCGATAATACTAGCGATCGCTAACGTGGTGATGAAATTGGAGGAAAACCAGTCGTCTGTCTCTCCTTCCTCTAACAAAGTTTGCATACAGCCAATAGCAACCACCAAAAATCCAATCCCGAACCAATCGACGGCTTGGCTTTGTGTCTCTTTCTTGTCTTTATCTTTGGGCAAAAATGCCAAAGACATCGCCACTGCAATGATCCCGAAGGGAATATTCACAAAGAAAATCCACCGCCAGCCCAAACCATCTACTAAGAATCCCCCTAAAGTTGGGCCAATTGCTGGGCCAGAAATTACACCTATCCCAAAAACTGCCTGGGCGAATCCCTGTTCAGCAGGTGGAAAAGTCTCGAACAAAATCGCTTGTGCTTTAGCTAGCAACCCGCCACCACATAAACCTTGAAGAATTCGAGAAATAACTAGCATCGGTAAATTCAATGCCAACCCACATAAAACCGAGGCCAGGGTAAAGCCAATCAACGAGAAGATGAAGTAGGTTTTGCGTCCAAAGTAATCTCCCAGCCATGCAGATAAGGGAATTAAAACGACATTTGCGATCGCATATCCTGTCACCACCCAACCTACTTCACTGACTGTTGCACCCAAGCTGGCTTGGATATCCGTCAGGGCAACGTTCACAATACTAGTATCAATTACTTCTAAGATTGCACCAAGAGAAGCCGTTAAAGCGATCGCCCACTTCAATGGCCCCTGGACATAACCAAATTGGTCAAAAGTTGAACGTTTAATGTTGGTAGCCATTGTTAGGACAAAGCTAAAATTAAGTATTGTATATATACGCTACGGTAGCGTATCATATAGAAACGGTCAAGAGAGACTTGAATAAAAAGTGGCAGAAATACTTATGCTAAAGATGGATGGTCACTGCTGCTGTTTTCGTGCATGAGAACTGGGTTATAGGGTTTATTTGTTTCCCATAGGCTATGTTCTAAGCCCAAAGGTAGAAGCAAATTGCCAAGAAGATATTGCTTAGGGATGATATTTTTATGAGTAAGCAAATCAACAGCCCGTCTGGACGCCCACGCAGCATCTACGCTGACCAAGCTATTCTGCAAGCGACTTTGGATCTGCTTGCAGAGGTAGGATATCAAAGTATGAGTATAGAAGCGATCGCTTCCCGTGCTGGAGTTGGTAAAACGACCATCTATCGGCGTTACACTTCCAAAGAAGAACTAGTTGCAGACGCTATAGAAAGTCTGAGAGATGATTTAGCGATCCCCGATAGTGGCAGCTTTTGGGGAGACATGGATATCCTAATCAATAATGCCGCTAAAAAAATACATAGTCCCCTTGGTCGTCAGACACTCGCGCTAATCATTAGTACAGCGTCTAGCAATCCTCAGTTTGCAGAGGTCTATTGGACAAAATATACCAAACTCCGACGTGAAGCCTTTGCTAAAATACTTGAGCGTGCCAAGTCTAGAGGCGAAATTCACAAGGATGCAGACGTAGACTTAATTATCGATCTTGTGAGCGGGTCACTATATTATGCACTGATCTTCAAACCCACAGCCGAGCCAGTAGAAGCGTATATGCGCCGTACAATGAATCTTCTTCTCAAAGGTATTGGGAATGAGGCATAGGGCATAGGGCATGGGGAAGAGTTTTTCTAATTCCTGTACAGACGCGATTAATCGCGTCTCTCCTAACTGCCCAATTCCCAATTCCCAACTTGTTGCCAAAATAACTTTCCAGTATAGGTCATAAATGAGATGATGGAATAATTAGAGAAAAAGGTAAATAATTGTTATTTTTCTCCCTCCGCTTCTGGTTGCAGAATAGCATCACAGTATTGAATCAGGATTATCAAGCGATCGCTAATCGTTTGAAGTCTCGTTTGTGCAGTAGATGCTTGCCGCGCTCCTTGCAAAAACATCACATCTATTTCCAACAGGCGCAATTGCTTGCTCATTTCCGTTTGATAAGACTGCACTCGCCAGTCTTCTCCTTGCAAAGAGGCTTCTCTACCAGAGGCTTCTCTACCAGAGGCTTCGCCAACGCCAACGCCAACGCCAACATCAGCCAAAGGCACAATTTGTTGCCTAAAGAATTGCTGCAACGAGGCTACACGTTGCCGCAGTTCGGGTGCAACAATTTGCGTAGTTGTGGCATCGGAGCGTAATTGCTCTAGTAAGGTTACGAATGCCTGATATTTTTCACGATTTAAAGACATCTAGTGGTAGTTAAGATAGTATTAATGTCAAGTAATTTTTCTTCTACAATAAACTTTACTTAATCGTTTATCAGCACTAAAAGCCTCAAATCGTGATTTGAGGCTTTGTTTGCCATCAATCGATTTTGAAATTTATGATCCTTGAAACTAAAACTGGATAACTACCAGACGCTCCGGCGTCGCTCTAAGCGAAGCTATCGGCAATTCGAGAATCATCCTAACACTGTTTTTTTTGAGCGACAGCATCTTTTCAGGGCGATGCTGGTAGTTTTATTTATCTTTCACTTATCTACCAATCCTCTCTAAACCCAATTGTATGAGCAGTATAGCGATAAATTCATCAGCCGATCTAGCCATTCCAGAATGGTTAAAAAAATGTTTGAAGGAGTCATCGACAACTAACGGCGCAGCCGAAGATGACCGTAGGTATAATGATACCGTCTTAATTGGTCGAGCATTTGAATTTGCTTACCAACTGCATCAAGGTCAATACCGCAAATCTGGAGAAGCATACATTGCTCATCCCATTGCTGTAGCTGATTTGCTGCGTGACTTGGGGGGGAGTGCTGCTATGATAGCAGCTGGATTTCTTCATGATGTAGTTGAAGATACAGAAGTTACCAGTGAAGACATAGAACAGCACTTTGGTCCAGAAGTCCGGCAATTGGTCGAAGGTGTCACCAAGCTTTCTAAAATCAATTTCACCAGCAAAACCGAAAGCCAAGCCGAAAACTTCCGGCGGATGTTTTTGGCAATGGCGCAAGATATTCGGGTAATTGTGGTGAAATTGGCAGACCGTTTGCATAATATGCGAACTTTACAATATATGTCAGAGGCCAGCCGCCGCCGCAGTGCCCAAGAAACGCGAGATATTTTCGCACCCTTAGCCAACCGCTTGGGGATTTGGCGGATTAAATGGGAACTGGAAGATTTGGCTTTTAAGTATTTGGAACCGGAAGCTTTTCGCCAAATGCAGGAACTTGTTTCTGAAAAACGGACGGCGCGAGAAGAGAAATTAGCCAAAGCTACAGACATTTTGCGGGAACGTTTACAGCAAACCGGGATCAATTTTCAGGATATCAGTGGTCGTCCCAAGCACCTTTATAGCATTTACCAAAAAATGCATCGGCAGCAAAAGGAATTTCATGAAATTTACGATTTGGCCGCGCTGCGAATTATTGTCCAAAGCAATGAGGAATGCTATCGGGCATTGGCGGTGGTTCATGATGCTTTTCGGCCAATTCCTGGGAGATTTAAGGACTATATTGGACTGCCAAAACCTAACCGTTACCAGTCATTGCATACTGGGGTGATTGGCCTAACTGGTCGTCCTTTAGAGGTGCAAATTCGGACAATCGAAATGCATCATATCGCCGAGTATGGGATTGCCGCCCATTGGAAATACAAAGAAACAGGAGGTTCTAGTATTAGCCATTTGACAGCGACAGATGACAAGTTTACTTGGCTGCGGCAGCTGCTGGAATGGCAAACTGATCTCAAGGATGCACAAGAATATCTTGACAGTGTAAAAGACAATCTATTTGAAGATGATGTCTATGTCTTCACCCCTAAGGGGGATGTTGTTCCTTTAAGTCCCGGTTCTACGACTGTAGATTTTGGTTATCGCATTCATACCGAAGTCGGGAACCACTGTTCAGGGGCGCGGGTGAATGGGCGGATGGTTCCACTGTCAACGCGGCTGCAAAATGGCGATATTGTAGAGGTTCTTACCCAAAAGAACTGCCATCCGAGTTTAGATTGGTTGAACTTTGTCAGGACTTCGGCGGCGAAATATCGGATAAAACAATGGTACAAGCGATCGCGCCGGGAAGAAAATGTTGCGCGTGGACGGGAATTGTTAGAAAAGGAACTTGGTAAAACTGGTTTTGATAGTTTGCTGAAGTCGGATGCAATGGAGACTGTCGCCGAAAAGTGTAACTACCATAGCGTGGAAGATTTACTTGCTGGTTTGGGTTATGGTGAAGTGACGTTGAACTTAGTATTAAATCGTTGGCGAGAAGTAGCGAAGGGACAACAAGCAGTTTCCACTGTGCCGCTATTTATCCCCAAAGAACCAACTACATCAAAAGCTTTGCGAGATGTACCTGTAACTACCTCCCGCTCCACATATTCGCCAATTGTTGGGGTGGAGGGTTTGGTGTATTATTTAGCTGGGTGTTGTACCCCGATTCCTGGCGAACCAATTATTGGTGTGGTGACGCGAGGTAGGGGGATTTCGATTCATCGCCAAGGCTGCCATAATCTGGAGAGTGTGGAGTATGAGCGTTTAGTACCAGTTAGGTGGAACCCAAGCGCCGAAAATAGTGGTCGTCCGCACACTTATCCAGTGGATGTGCAAATTGAAGCCCTTGACCGCGTAGGGGTGCTAAAGGATATTTTGTCACGGTTGAGTGACCAAGGGATCAATGTCCGCCATGCCCAGGTGAAAACTTCTATTGGTCAACCTGCATTGATCGACTTAGGAATAGATATACGCGATCGCTCTCAACTAGAGCAAGTGTTTGTCCAAATTAAGAAAATGAGCGACATTTTGAATATCCACCGCGTTGGTCAAATTGACGAATAACGCGGTGTGCAACTTTCTCTCAAACCTAACCCCCAACCCCTTCCCTATAAGGCTATCCATTAGTCACATCTTTCTTAACATTGCTGTAAGGCATACTCAGAGCGAGTGACAGCACTAAATAATGGCAGCAAAGTTGACAAAAAAAACAGAGAATATATCAGATAGATATGGATGGAGGTGGCATCGGAGGCGATCGTTAACTACTTTTCTTGAGATGAGGAATCAGAGTGAAGAAGTTTCCAGGTAGCAGCAATATCGTGTAATCGCCGCAACCCACGCCAAATGGTTTTCACCCCAGGTTCACCATCGCCTTTGCGACCCAAAAAACCACCAAGACGAGCAATCAATCCGTACTGCTTGGCGTAAAGATGGTGGATGAACTGGTGGGATAGGATTTTTATTGATAGTGGCACACAAGGATTGCCATTCGCTCTTTTCTAAAACTGTGCCACATGGTTGGTCGGGATTAACTCGTGCTTCATAAGTCAGCCATAATAAACGCCATGCCACAATTGAGTAGGTGGCTAACGCCATATTTATGCGACGAACCGCTATAATTCCAGAAGGTAAGTAGCTATCGGCAGCAGAAATACTTTGTTTTTACTCATAGTTAGGACTTACGCATTGACAGGAATGACCAAATGATTTGAAAAACTATATCTATCGTAGGGGTAATTCATGAATTGCCCCTACTGCGCGGGTCTATTTACTATCAAAGAATGATTCATAAAAATCTGAAACGACGTATTTACGTTGATACACAACATAATTCTTTTGTACAGTGCGTAAGTCTTAATGGTAGGAAAGCTCTTAAAATTACGAATTACGAATTACGAATTACGAATTATGTTGAATCAGAGGAATCTTAATCACAAACTCAGCGCCTTGTCCTGGCTGTGAAATACATTCTAAGGAACCGCCATGTCTTTCTCTAATGATCTGGTAGCTGATGGCAAGCCCCATACCCGTACCTTTGCCGATGGGCTTGGTGGTAAAGAAGGGGTTAAATAGTTGTTTCTTAACATCTTCTGGTATTCCCAATCCATTGTCAGTAATCCTAATTGTTACCTGATTTGGCTCTTGTAGTTGGGTGCAAATGCGAATTGTTGAAATTGGGCATTGGGCATTAGGCACTTGTACTGAGCGTTGCCGTTGGCGCAGCCTCTCGTAGAGAAGTATTGGAAATTGGTTATTCCCCTTGTCTCCCTGATCCCCCTCATCCCCATTACCCCTTATCCCCAGAGGGGGCCTCACCTTCCCCACTCCCTCTTCTAAAGCATCGATCGCATTTGACAAAATATTCATGAATACTTGGTTTAGCTGCCCAGTGTAACATTGAACCAGTGGTAGTTTAGCGTATTCTTTGATTATTTCAATTGTCGGGCGCTGGTCATTCCCCTTGAAGCGGCTTTGCAAAATCATCAGAGTACTGTCGATTCCTTCATGGATATCAACGGCTTTCATTTCGGCTTCATCTAAGCGTGAAAAAGTTCGCAAGGAAAGCACAATCTCTCGAATGCGGTCTGCCCCAACTTTCATCGAACTGATTATTTGTAGCAAATCTGATTTCAAAAAGTCCAGTTCGATTAGTTCTGCAAAATCCTCAATTTCTGGCACAGGTTGGGGATAATGACTTTGGTAGAGTTGCAAAAGTGAAAGTAAATCTTGGGTGTATTCCTTGGCAGGGTTGAGGTTGCCATAGATAAAATTGACCGGGTTATTGATTTCGTGTGCCACTCCTGCGACTAATTGACCCAAGCTGGACATCTTTTCACTTTGAATTAACTGAGTCTGGGTGTGTTGAAGTTCGCGGAGTGTTTCCTTGAGGTCTTGGGCTTGTTGTCGTAGTTGCGCTTCCGACTTTAGTAGGGCTTCCTTGGCTTCTTTACGTTCTGTGATGTCCCTAACAACAGCTACCCGACAGAAAGGCTCTCCTGTTTCAGGATGTTTAACTATAAATAGGCTGCAATCAGTGGGAATTTCTATACACGTTTGAAAATTTCTATGGCGAAACTCGCCTTGCCAGAAACCATGTTGAGACATCAAAGGAATAATTTGCTCTCTCAACTCTGCAAAAGCTTCTGGTGAATGAAAATCAACCAAGAATTTGGTTTTGGCTGCTTCCAGGCTACTAAGTCCCACCATCTTCAGTCCGGCAGGGTTCACATAGAGAATTTGCCCTTCCATTGAAGCAATGCCAATAAAGTCGCTACTGTTTTCAATCAACGCGACAAATTTTTGCTGTTCTTCTTCAGATCGTTTGCGTTCTGTGATGTCTAACACCATCGACGCAACGCCAATCACCTGACCATCAGGAGCGACTAACGGGTTATTATACCACTCACAGACGATCGTCTTACAATCTTTAGTGACATTCTCGTTGACACTAAAACTTCCTGCACGTTGGGTTAACAGGGCGGTGATAATCTGATTTACGTGCTTTCTAGCGTTTTCAGGTACTATAGGAATCATATTTGATTTCTGAAAAAGTGTACGAGATAATACGGGGGATATATCTGTCTAAGAGCGAACAATGATAGACCAGCATCTACAAT
>NZ_JBALCE010000093.1:0-1854 GCF_036919815.1 Nostoc sp. | reverse complement strand
ACGTACCTCGTGACAACATTGTTCAACACGCAGAATTGCGTCGGATGACCGTGAACGAGTACGCACCTGATAGCAATCAAAGTCAAGAATATCGCGCATTAGCCACGAAGATTATCGAGAACAAGAATCTCACCATCCCCACACCTATTGAGATGGAAGAGCTAGAAGAGTTGTTGATTGAATTTGGTGTTCTCGAAAGCGAAGAAAATGCTGCAATGCTAATTGGTAAGAGTGCTGCTGAAGTTCCTGTAGTATAATTCCCTGCTAAGAAATAACGCTTTAGCACAAGGAAAAAGGAAGAGTTTCATATCTTCCCTTTTATCCTCTCCCTTCCATTTCCCCCCTAACTTTAGAGGGGACTCCTAGTCCCCCTATGCCCCGATCCTTACAAGTCACAGAGGCTAAGTATGACACCTCCAGAAAATCAAAACATCATCGAAGAAAGAAAAGAACTAATTAAAGAAGTTCTCAGTGCTTATCCTGAAAAAGCCGCTAAAAAGCGGGAAAAACACTTAAACGTATACGAAGAAGGTAAGTCCGATTGCGGCGTTAAGTCTAACGTTAAATCCCTTCCTGGGGTAATGACCGCTCGTGGTTGTGCTTACGCCGGTTCTAAAGGTGTGGTCTGGGGCCCTATTAAGGACATGATCCACATCAGCCACGGACCTGTAGGTTGCGGTTATTATTCTTGGTCTGGTCGTCGTAACTACTACATCGGTACGACAGGTATTGACTCCTTTGGTACCATGAACTTCACCTCCGACTTCCAAGAACGAGATATCGTTTTTGGTGGAGACAAGAAACTTACCAAGCTCATCCAAGAACTTGATGTACTTTTCCCCCTTAACCGTGGTGTTTCCATTCAATCTGAATGTCCCATCGGTCTAATTGGAGATGACATCGAAGCTGTTGCTCGGAAGACATCGAAAGAAATTGGCAAGCCAGTTGTACCTGTGCGTTGCGAAGGCTTCCGGGGTGTTTCCCAATCTTTGGGACACCACATTGCTAACGACATGGTTCGTGACTGGGTGTTCACCAAATCCGACCAAGCCAAGAAAGACGGTACACTCAAGTTTGAAGGTACCCCTTATGACGTAGCCGTTATCGGTGACTACAACATCGGTGGAGATGCTTGGGCTAGCCGCATCCTGTTAGAAGAACTCGGCTTGCGCGTAGTCGCTCAGTGGTCAGGTGATGGCACGATCAACGAAATGTTGATGACCCCCAATGTGAAGATGAACCTCATCCACTGTTATCGGTCGATGAACTACATCAGCCGTCACATGGAAGAAGCTTATGGTATACCCTGGTTGGAATACAACTTCTTCGGCCCCACTAAGATTGCTGAATCTTTACGGGAAATCGCTTCTAAATTTGACGAGACAATCCAAGCAAACGCTGAGAAGGTAATTGCCAAGTATCAGCCCACAATGGATGCGGTACTTGCTAAGTATTACCCCCGCTTGGAAGGTAAGACTGTTGCCATCATGGTTGGTGGTCTACGTCCTCGCCACGTTGTCCCAGCGTTCCAAGACTTGGGCATGAAGATGATAGGTACTGGTTATGAGTTCGCTCATAACGATGACTACAAACGTACTGCTGGCTACATCGAAAACGGCACCATCGTTTATGACGACGTTACCGCTTACGAATTCGAGGAATTTATCAAAGCGCTCAAGCCCGACCTTGTAGCCTCTGGTGTGAAAGAGAAGTACGTCTTCCAAAAGATGGGTCTACCTTTCCGTCAAATGCACTCTTGGGATTACTCCGAACCTAGCGATGCCTCCGGCGGGCTACGCGCCAACGCTCTTCAACATCATATAATGCAAGTTTTTTAGCGGTGGGAGAAAAAAG
>NZ_JBALCE010000092.1:0-58206 GCF_036919815.1 Nostoc sp. | reverse complement strand
CATTACTCAAAAAAATACTTTGCTCAACTGAATATAGAAATACGCTTAGAACATCCTTTATTAACGAAAGCTTTTCTTCCTTTCTCAAACAAACTTGCTTGTTTCAGTGGAAGTCAATGGTTTTGTGCCAATCGCAAAAGTGCTGAGTACATTATCGATTTCCACGGACAGAGAAATGCCCTAACCTTACATTACAGTCAAGTCAAGCATGCAGACGAGGCATATTTTCAAACTATACTTGCTAATTCACCTCACCTGAGACTAAAAAATGACCGTCGGCGATATATTGATTGGTCAACTGGAGGCCCTCATCCAAAAATATTGCTAATGGAAGATTTGCCTAATCTGCTTGCATCATCTGCTGATTTTGCTCGGAAATTTGACATTGATATAGATAGCAATATTCTCGATGAACTGGATAGAATTACATCTTAGTAGTAACTTAACATTTTAGTAACTCTAGCAAGATAAGTCCTGGCTGGTTGTTACCGAATTAATGGCAATTTACAAAAGATTTTCTCTAGCGATTGGCGCAAGCCACTGCCTCGAAACAATCACATCCTTGAAAATAACAGCAACGACCTGTAAATTGCCAACTAGCGATGCAGTTAAACTCTAGGAAATATATCGCAGTCTATCGGCTCACCAGTTTTTTTGGCTTTGAATGAATTAAATTCTGGTATATCCATTTCATCAACAGGTCTAAAAGGCCATGCTTTCGGGCGGTGATAGAAAGTAACATCATCGCCAGTCCAATTCGTCACTACTGCACGTCGTTGTGTGGAAGATATATTGGTTACTGAATGATGAATTGTTAGAAAATGATGAACCAAGCAATCTCCAGGCTCCATATCCCAAGATAAAATTTCGTAAGCCTCTGGCTCTACAAACCAGGAGGGGTTTGATGCTTCACGTAACTCTTTGCCCCATCGATGAGAAGCTTTGATGTACTCTAATCGACCATTTTTTTGGTTCGCGCTATCTAAAGCCAGCCAAATTTTACAACACTGCCAACCTTGTATAGGCCAGTAAGGTAGGTCGTTATGCCACCCAACACGGCTGTCCGCTTTCGGCTTTTTAACAAAGAAACCGTCACCCAAAAAGTTAAGTTTTTTCGATTTTAAGACTTGAGCAGCGATCGTTGCTAGCGGAGATTCAAAAGCCAAAGCCCGGAAATCAGGGTCAGTGAGCCATAAGCTACTAGCATGCTCCACATGACCTTCTGATCTGGGGATACCCTTAATTTCTAGAGGACCAGGAATTAATACATTCTTGTCAACGGCTGTTCGCATCCGTTCTACCCAGATGTCATCCAAAACATTTTTGACGCAGATAACGCCGTCACGCTCGAAAGCTTCAACTTGTTGGAGGCTGATTTTTGATGTGTCTACCTTGAGCATCGTAACTTTTTCAGATTTTGAAATTTAACTAATTTGGGTCAGATAAGCTAATTGGCATTCAAATTGCATATTGAAACAGAAGTTACAACCAGAATGTAAACTAAATGTATATCAGCTTGATCTAACAACCAATTTCTAGAACCTGCTTTACTGACATCAACGTTGTCACTATGTCATAAAACTTTTTTAGTATAGAGTAGAGATTAAGTTAACAGTTCTCCCTGTAGGTGGATAAATCTCCAATCTGAGCGCAACAGCGTTTGTTAACATCTCTACTTAGCCAATTTCACCCTAACTACCCAGATCCTTTTTAATAATCAGTGGGACAAGTGACGCTAGTCGTAATATACCAGACACAACGAACACTTCCACTATGCCAAAAGACCCACCAAATTGAGCGATTAAGCCACCTATAGTTGCTCCTAAAGCACCACTTGCTCCAGCAACAGCTGCTGCTGTTGCAAAATAGATAGACTGATTTTTTAGTGGTGCAATCTCTATCTGAAGATTGTTGTTACACAAATCAACTCCTCCCCAATTACCCCCAATGAAAATGTGTAACAGCGGCAACCACAGCCAGAGGTCTAGAGGAGTAGAACCAATCCTCAGCCACAGCCAGGGTATGACGGCAATTAGAATTCCATTAGAAATTAGAATAGGACGATTGCCTATTTTATCTGCTAATCTACCCCACAGGATGAGCATCAGCATATGTGCTCCTGCTCGCAGGCTATTGTAGAAAGTTACCCAACTCACATCCAGGTTCAGCGTATCTAGCAAGTAGAGGTTAAAAAACGGGGCACTCAGGTTTACAGCAAATGTCCATGAGCCGAAATAAAGCAGAAACACCAAAAAATTAGAGTTTTTCCAAATGCTACTATCTATCTGGTTTTGGGGAGTTGGCATTTGCGGCAGACAGATTGCTTCAGATATCTCACCAGGTTCATTTGATGCCGAGTCTGACTGAATCTCATTTGTTTGAGATGAGTCACTATGGTAACTATTTTGTAATTGGGGATTTATATCTACCTGGAAATACTGACACCCCAAGCTGACAATTCCAAAGATAATGCCTAAGAGCAAAATCACCCCATAACCTTGGATAGTCCCCCCGTACCAATGTGATACAGCTAAACCTGCTAAAGGCAAGCTGACCAACTCGGTGAAGTTGGCAGCGCTATTGCGTAGCCCGAAATATCTACCTCGCAATCGCCGTGGGACTAACATTGCTATCCAACTGAACCACGATGCACTTCCTAATCCTCCTAAAAGATGGCTGCATAGGAGAATCAAAAGCGTCAATATCACTAATTGGTTTGAATTAAGCCCTCCCCAACTAAAGCTAACAATGCCAATTACTAAAATTAGCCACAGTAATCGAGCAATCCCATGAGTGCGAAGGGAATACTGAAAGCGGCTAGTGCTACGTTCAGATAAGTAAGCACCCATCGGCTGAAAGAGATTCACCAACATGGGGATAGAACTTATCATCCCAAATACTATCGGACTGGCATCCAACTCCACTAAGAAATTACCTAGCAAAACTCCGCCGTTGCCAATAGAGAAAAGTGCTGCGAAAACACCATCGATAGTGGAAGCCTTCAAACTGGTGCGAATAGCATCTTTAGAAATCCGAGGGCTGAGTGTTGAGGTCCCAGAGAGTGTTGTTGATGGTGAGGCAATCTCAGCAATTTCTAAAGAAAGAGGCGCATCTGTTTCAACTGGAACAGAATCCATAAGTATAGTATTTAACAATATAATAGCGAAGCATCCTAAATTCAAAGAGCAAGGGGAACTCCATGTTTAAAAGCAAGGGTTTCTAATCAGGACACTCAAAATAAAAGTTTTTTTCTTTTCCATGAATAAATTCACTTGCTCTAAATATTTAGGGGTAGTTGGGGTCTCTTGAAGGGAAAGGAATTAAAGCTTTTTTCCTTCCCCTAAAGAATAAATTTGAGGTCTTACCTAAACGTTGAGTTGGAGAGTGAATTTTTGAATGGCTGAACCAATATCGTCATCTCACTTAGGATTATGAGTGACTTCTAGATGAATTAAGCAGCTATATATTGCATTATTACACGGATTATGTGTTGTGGTCTGGCTACCTAAAGATTGACTTTCTAAATAGTCTCTCAAATAGCAAAATCCGCAAAATCTACTTTTTTTGTTTGAAATCTACCTATGGTTTAGGTAAAATAATTTAAAAATCGTGGTATGTTAAAAAATGTAAACAAGCGCTTAAGCTTTTTGAGCAAGTAACATAACTGTTCTAGCTTGCTTGGAAACTCTTATGCAGCTAGCATAAGTCTGTAATTCCCTGAGGCTAGATATAGCATTAACACTTTAAAACTGTGAGAAAATGTATGAATTTTTGTTGCAGAAGTTTGTATAACTTCTCAGGTTGAGCATAGACTGACAGTCTTTTGCCATGCTTCTGAAATGAAAAGTAGATGCGCCTAATCTGTGGTGTTCTATTTTGATATTTCTAAATTTGCAATAATCACAATCCAATTTAATTGAGAGCTACTTCTTTTTCCTATCGAATTTGAGGCAGTTTACCCATGAGGTGATTTTAGCAAATGATCATATTTTAGAAGTGCTTAAACTTCTAATTGCATCTAGATTCCAGTTAAAACTTATTTCACATAAAGGGCAAAAATAGTGACTATTGTTCAAACAAAACTTCAAGCGACTGAAACCACATTTCACATAGAAGCTTATGAAAAGATTGAGTATGACTTAGTTTACGTAGATGGGGTTTTCGATATTGCTAATCAAGAACTTGCAGATATATATAGAAGTTTTGGAAGATGCTTGGCTGTTATAGATACTAACGTCAACCATTTTTACGGTACTCAGATTGAAAAATATTTCCGTTATTACGGGATTGATTTGAAGATTTTTTCTCTTACTGTTAGCGAACCAAACAAATCTATCCAAACATTTGAGACAATTATCGATGTGTTTGCTGACTTCAAATTAGTGCGTAAAGAGCCAGTATTAGTAGTAGGTGGTGGTTTAATTACAGACGTTGTAGGTTTTGCTTGCTCTACTTATCGCCGTAGTAGTAATTACATCCGAATTCCTACTTCTCTGATTGGTTTAATTGATGCAAGTGTGGCTATTAAGGTAGCAGTTAACCATAAGAAGTTGAAAAATCGTTTAGGTGCTTATCACGCTTCCCAAAAAGTCTTATTGGACTTTTCTCTGCTCCGTACTTTACCAACAAACCAAGTGCGTAATGGGATGGCAGAGTTAGTCAAAATCGCTGTAGTTGCTCACTCTTCTGTGTTTGAGTGGTTGGAAAAGTATGGGGAAGAACTACTTGACACCCATTTTGCTAATATTGACGCAACTCCAGAGCTCAAAGAAATAGCTCACCGTCTGACTTACGAAGCGATCAAAAAAATGCTGGAGTTAGAAGTACCCAACCTCCAAGAGCTAGACTTGGATAGGGCAATTGCTTACGGACATACTTGGAGTCCTACTTTGGAACTTGCGCCACGGGTGCCTTTGTTTCATGGACATGCAGTCAGTATTGACATGGCCTTATCTGCAACGATCGCTGCAAATAGAGGTTATATCACTAATGAAGAACGCGATCGCATTTTAGGATTAATTAGTCGTTTGGGACTGACTCTTGATCATCCTCTATTAGATGAAGAACTTTTATGGGATGCTACCGAGTCTATCACTCTCACACGAGATGGTTTGTTAAGAGCCGCGATGCCCAAACCTATTGGTACTTGCTTCTATGCTAATGATTTGACGCGTGAAGAATTGGCACTAGCTTTAGCAGAACATAAGCAGCTTTGCAGCACCTATCCTCGTGGTGGTGAAGGCGTAGATATGTACCCCGTTTATCAGACAGAACTAGTTGGGAGTGCAAAATAATGTCTACTACAATAGACACGCCCACAGCTAGACCTGTGACACCGCTAGGAATATTAGCAAAGAAGTTAGAAGCTGTTGTAAAAGAGATTAACCAACGCACAGATTTACCTGTGGAGTTAGTCGCCAACCTCAATCAAGCATGGCATTTGGCAGCAGGTTTAGACCCTTACTTGGAAGAATTTACTACCCCGGAATCAGCCGCTTTAACTGCACTTGCCCATAAAACATCTACAGAAGCATGGCAACAACGCTTTACAGAAGGAACAACAGTGCGCCCTTTAGAGCAAGAGATGCTATCTGGTCATGTAGAAGGACAAACTCTCAAAATGTTTGTTCATATGGCTAAGGCCAAAAGAGTACTAGAAATAGGGATGTTTACAGGTTATTCTGCACTAGCAATGGCAGAAGCATTACCTGCGGACGGAGTGCTAATAGCCTGCGAAGTAGACGCTTTTGCCGCAAAAGTTGCACAAGCGGCTTTTGATCAATCTGTTCACGGTAAAAAAATCCGCGTGCAATTAGGTGCAGCTTTACAAACCTTAAATAAGTTGGTAGAAGCTGGAGAATCATTTGACTTAGTGTTTATTGATGCCGATAAAAAGGAGTACATAACCTACTTTCAAACATTGCTAGATACTAATTTGCTAGCAGCTTCTGGTTTTATTTGTGTAGATAATACACTCCTGCAAGGAGAGGTTTATTTACCTGTAGAACAACGCACCGCCAACGGTGAAGCGATCGCTCAATTCAACCGTGTTGTCGCTGCCGATCCGCGTGTAGAGCAAGTTATGTTACCCATACGAGATGGGATGACGCTGATTAGACGCGTGGTGTAATCAAGGGATAAGGGAGATAAGAAGGAATAATTTTTCGCTTGCTTGCTAATCTCCCTCATCCCTTGATTTTTGCATACTCCCATTACTCCCCCCAATACGCTTGGGTTAAGGCTAAAAACTAAAACTGGTGTAGGTTGGGTTTCGTTGCTTAACCCAACATTATCAACCATTTATTGGGTTTCGCTATTGCTCAACCTAAGCTACTATTTTTCTTAACCCAAGCGTATTGCTACTCCCTTTAGTTTCAAAGACTTATGGTGCAATCAATTTCTTTATCTCTACCTGAATCTATAACCTCATCAACGGGTGTCAGGGTAAAGGTAGTGGCTCTATTCAAGACTCTAGGTACTCTGACATTATTACTAATAGCCTTGCCGTTCAATGCTTTTATAGTGTTGATATCTTTGCTGTGGGGTATTGTGCAGTTTCCGAAAAAAGCTGTTGTAGGCGCTCATCAACAGACTATTTTGGTGAGTGGAGCCAAAATGACCAAAGCATTGCAACTTGCTCGCTGCTTTCATGCAGCAGGACACAGAGTTATTCTGATTGAAGGTCACAAATATTGGTTGTCTGGGCATAGATTCTCAAAGGCTGTAAGTCGTTTTTATACAGTTCCGGCACCCGAAGAAGACCCAGAAGGCTATATCCAGGCGCTAGTAGAAATCGTTAAAAAGGAAAAGGTTGACGTTTATGTACCTGTATGCAGTCCTGTAGCTAGTTACTACGACTCTTTAGCAAAGCCTGCATTATCAGAATACTGCGAAGTTTTCCACTTTGATGCAGATATAACCAAGATGTTAGATGATAAATTTGCCTTCACTGATCAGGCGCGATCGCTTGGTTTATCTGTCCCCAAGTCTTTTAAAATCACAGATCCTCAACAAGTTATCAATTTCGATTTTAGTCAAGAAACCCGCAAATATATTCTTAAAAGTATTTCTTACGACTCCGTTCGCCGGTTAAATTTAACCAAACTTCCCTGCGACACCTCAGAAGAAACAGAAGCCTTTGTTAACAGTTTACCCATCAGTCCAGAAAAACCTTGGATTATGCAAGAGTTTATTCCTGGTAAAGAGTTATGCACACATAGTACAGTGCGGGACGGGGAATTAAGATTACATTGCTGTTCAAACTCTTCTGCGTTTCAAATCAACTATGAAAACGTCGAAAATCCCCAAATTCGGGAATGGGTGCAACACTTCGTCAAGAGTTTGGCACTAACTGGGCAAGTTTCTTTCGACTTTATCCAAGCTGAAGACGGTACAGTTTACGCCATTGAATGCAATCCCCGTACTCATTCGGCAATCACAATGTTTTACAATCATCCTGGTGTTGCAGACGCCTATTTTGGAAAAACTCCCCTAGCTGCACCTCTCGAACCCCTAGCGAGTAGTAAGCCTACTTACTTCATCTATCACGAAATCTGGCGACTAACTGGTATCCGTTCCTGGAAACAATTGCAAACATCGGTTAATACCCTAGTGCGAGGCACTGACGCCATTTACAGCTTTAATGACCCTATACCATTTTTGACTTTGCATCATTGGCAGATTCCCTTACTTTTGCTGAAGAATCTACAAAAACTCAAAGGATGGGTAAAAATAGACTTCAACATTGGCAAATTGGTGGAATTAGGTGGCGATTAAAATAATTCGTAATTCGTAATTCGTAATTCGTAATTAAGTTAGGAAGATGAATCATGCCAGTACTTCGTATCCTTCATTTAGTTGGGTCTGCATACAATGATTTTTACTGTGATTTGTCACGCCTTTACGCTCAAGACTGTCTGTCTGCAATCGTAGATGAATCGCACTATGACTTTCAGATTGCATACATTACACCTGATAGCCAGTGGCGATTTCCTCGCTCGCTGAGTCAAGAAGATATCGCCATCAGCAAACCGATTTCTTTGCTTGATGCCATAGAGTTTATAACAGCGCAAAACATTGACCTCGTGTTACCACAAATGTTTTGTATTCCGGGAATGACTCACTACCGCGCCCTATTCGATCTGCTGAAGATCCCTTATATAGGCAATAGTTCGGATACAATGGCGATCGCAACTCACAAAGCTAGAGTCAAAGCAATTGTCGAAGCAGCAGGGGTGAAAGTGCCTCGTGGAGAATTGCTCCGCCAAGGAGATGTTCCGACAATTAAACCTCCAGCAGTCGTTAAACCTGCCAGTTCCGCCAACTCTTTAGGGGTGTCTTTAGTCAAAGAGGTTACTGACTATGACGCTGCCCTGAAGAAAGCATTTGAATATGCAGATGAAGTGATCGTAGAAGCATTTATTGAACTCGGTCGAGAAGTCAGATGTGGCATCATTGTCAAAGACGGGGAACTAGTGGGTTTACCCCTTGAGGAGTACCTGTTAAACCCCAACGATAAACCTATCCGCAGCTATGCTGATAAACTCCAACAAACGGACGATGGCAACTTGCGTTTTAGCGCTAAAGATAATATCAAGTCTTGGATTGTAGACCCTAACGATCCGATCACCGAAAAGGTTCAGCAAGTGGCTAAGAAGTGTCATCAGGCTTTGGGTTGTCGCCACTACAGTTTATTTGACTTTCGGATCGACCCCAAGGGACAACCTTGGTTTTTAGAAGCCGGGTTGTATTGTTCTTTTGCCCCCAAAAGTGTGATTTCCTGTATGGCGAAAGCAGCAGGAATTCCTCTAAATGAGTTATTAATGACGGCTATCAATGAAACGTTAAGCAGTAATCAAAAGGCGTTAAAAAATTGATAGTGAATTTGTTAAAGTAATTCGTAATTCAGTTTTGTGGTTTATTAATTCCAAACAACTGCGGCGACCGAAAAATAGCTGATTTTATTTTTACTTTATTAATTTTTTATACCAAATTTAAGTAATGTTTGTATAATTAATTGCATAAATGAATAGTATAATCTCATGCAATGAAACTTACTTTAGCGATCGCCACAATATTTACTTTTACTTTGGGATTTTACACCACACAGACTATTGCTGCTCCTCTGGCAACTACCAGAAGCTTTACAGATTGGTGTGAGCAGAAATCAACTTTACCTCCACAGACAAAACATACTGTTGAGGTTCTTTTAGAAAAAGCCCAGACTCAAAACTGCAACCAGGCTAACCAAAAGCTGACTCATTTAATGATTCTCGACCTCCACTCAAATAAAATCAGTGATATCAAGCCTTTATCCGCTCTGACTAATTTGACTTCTCTCACCCTCAACTTCAATAAAATCAGTGATATCCAGCCTTTGTCCAATCTAACTAATTTGACTTGTCTCTCCCTCGACTCAAATAAAATCAGCGATATCAAGCCTTTATCCACTCTGAATAATTTGACTGGACTCGACCTCGGCTCAAATAAAATCAGCGATATTAAGCCTTTGTCTGCTCTGACAAAATTGACTTATCTCTCCCTCAACTTCAATAAAGTCAGCGATATCAAGCCTTTGTCTGATCTGACAAAATTGACTTATCTCTTCCTCAGCTTAAATAAAGTCAGCGATATCAACCCTTTGTCTGCTCTGACAAAATTGACTCATCTCCTCCTCGGCTTAAATGAAATCAGCGATATCAAGCCTTTGTCTACTCTGACAAAATTGACTTATCTCTCCCTCAACTTCAATAAAATCAGCGATATTAAGCCTTTGTCCACTCTGGTTAATTTGACTTTTCTCAACCTCGACTCAAATGAAATCAGTGATATCAAGCCTTTGTCTACTCTGATTAATTTGACTTATCTCGACCTGGAATCAAATAAAATCAACAATATCAAGCTTTTGTCCGCTTTGACAAAATTGAATTTTCTTATTGTTAAGAATGACCCGATCGCACCCAAAATCTGTCCTGTAAAACCAGAATCTATTTGTCAATTTGATTAGCTTCAGAATTGACAGCCGTCAGATTGACTCTGAAAGAATAATCCAAAATTCTCTGCCAGCAATCAGGCTTTAGTCCCTCTGTAAGTCAACAAGCCATCCAGATGCAAACAATTATTAGCCTAGTAGCAGCCAAAATAGGTGTTGCAATTGTGCCGACATCTTTACAAAATCTGGAATGAACCGGGGTAGTTTATAAAAATATCGAACCAGCCAGCCCAAAAGTTGCGTTCGTTGCAGACGTTGGCGTAGCCATCGCAATGATTTGGCGCAGCAGTGAGACATCTCCAACGATACAGAGATTTCTGGAGATAGTCAGACAATCTGCCTAACAGTGGTTAGCAAATGATGGTTTTTTATTCTCCTCATTTTCAATATAAATGAGGGGATGAACGAGATGAGAGAGAAATAACCAATACCCAATGCCCAATGCCCAATACTCAATTAATAATCAATTTCTTTCCACCCATGCATGGCTGCTATGCTTTTAGTAACCCATTCGATCACAATTGGGGGAGCTTCTGATATCAAAATGCTAGGATAAACTGCTGCACCCCAGTCGGGATGAATTAATACACGGCATTGATTTTTAATCACTGGATAGTTGAGCAAAGCTTTGACAACTGCTGTGTCATCGTGGGGAATTGCTCCGGGATGGGACATTAAAGGATAGCCTGTACGAGGGTCGATTAGGTCTGTTAAATAGCCGCGATCGCGCAGATTAAATGCCAAATCGCAGCCAAATCTCATAAACTTTTCTCGCAAGCATTCTTTCTCTGTCTCTACTTCTGCCGTCCTTTTGACTAGTTGATAACGCGATTGCTGTAAGACAATCACTACTCGTAAAAATGGCTGCCGTTTCCAATCTGGTAATATCCGTTCGCAGTTGGCACAGATATATTGACTGGGAGGATGAATTGAAATTTGAACTGCTTGTCCCGTTTCGGCAACTAAGTTAATGGGACAAGCTTGCTCCGAAGTGTAAACCTTGGGATAGTTCACTAAATTGATTCGGTTTATGCAAGTTTTTTAATTTAATCTCCGGTATAGATGATAGCTCTTAAAAGTTCCAAAAAATCATCAATCTTCTCTAATATGTTGCTTTTTTTGGCAGCAGTTGTTAATAAGTTGATAATTTTAATCCGAATTTTATCCTTTATTAACCTGCTGTAATGGGATTTGTGGCGATCGCTGTAGGCGTTGGCATATATAGAGCGTGTGGTAGACAAGCGATGCCTATGGCGGGCTACGCCGGATCTCCTGAAATGTGGTCGTTCAAAATCCCCAAAAAATAACCCGAATTAATTAAGTTTTAAAGAATTCACTGGCACTTCATCCCAAGATTCGACTGTCCGCAATCGCGCTAGCCAACCTGCTGCCTTTTGCGTCTCGGTCAAATTATTCTCAAAGGAATCATGACAATCTTTAGCTTGAGATTCATTACAACAGGCAATACAGGCATGAATCATCCCCGACGGATCAATTTGCTCATTTACCCAAATAGTCATGGAATATTTCCTCGAAAACTGTAGCGAAAAAGGATATTCGTTATTTTAGAATACTATTAGAGTCAAAAATTGGAGAGCAAAATCGGTAACAAATAGTGAACTAATCCCCATTACCGATTACTAATTTCCAATTATCCAGTTCCGCTTCATCTGGTAGGCACATAAGATTTACCTCCTCTTTCATAGCGACGACGATAGAGTAATTCTAACTGTCCACCATATTCCTGAATCCAGGCAATCTGGCGCTGGTAAAGTCCCCGGAAGGTATTGGCAAATACAAGTGTAAAGATTGCGACTACCAATCCTGATGCTGTAGCTACCAAAGCTTCACTAATTCCAGATGTCACACCTGTTACTTTACTACCTCCCACATCTCCGATATTCAAGGAGGCAAAGGAGTTAATTAATCCCAAGACGGTGCCTAAAAGTCCCAACAGGGGCGCAAGACCAATAATTGTCTCAAATATATTTTGCGATCGCTTGAGCAAGGGGATTTCGCCTTGTGCTTGACTTTCTAATGCCAAACGAAATTCCTCTGGTGTCGGCTCCTCCAATTCTAAAGCGGCTAAAAAAATTCGAGCGATGGGTAAATCAGTATTTTTCTGCAATTTATCTAAAGCACTAACTACATTATCAAGGCGATAAAGCTGTAGCACCTCTCGCACCACCTTGTTTTGGCGATTATTTATCCTTGCCCAAAAAATTATACGTTCGATAATCAGCGCCAGCGCTAACAAGGACAACCCCAGCAGAGGCCATATAACCACGCCACCTGCTCTAAATATATTACTAATTTCCATCTAATCTTTTTTAACTCTCCAACAACGCTAGATTAACAGATCGTTGTTTTATAGCAATCCTGAATCATTCGTGAAAAACAAGATCCCCGACTTCTTTAAAGAAGTCGGGGATCTGTGGCTTAGAATACTCTTTGGGCTATCCTGAGTTTGGCCGAGCGCGATCGCGGATTATTACTAATTTCCTCCTCTTGTGCAATAATCGGCTTTTTTGTCAAGACCTTTAATAAAGGTAAATTTCTTAAACCATGTTTCACCGGGCGGTCTTCCAAACTGTGAAAACTGATAATCGCAATTCTGCCACCAGGGACAAGGGCATTTGGGGCTTTATCTAGAAAGGTTTCGAGGGATTTTAACTCATCGTTGACGACAATTCGTAGAGCTTGAAAAACACGGGTAGCGGGATGAATTCTACCATAACGGTATTTGGGGGGAACTGAAGAAGCGATCGCTTCAGCCAATTCAACAGTTGTGTGCAAAGGACGCCGTTCTACAATACGACGAGCAATGCGCCGTGATAATCTCTCTTCACCGTACTTAAAGAAAATGTCTGCTAAATCTGCTTCATTCCAATTATTAATCACATCAGCAGCAGTTAGCGATCGCCCTCGATCCATTCGCATATCCAAATTTGCAGCTTGGCGAAAGCTGAAACCCCGTTCCGGCTGATCTAAATGGTAAGAGCTGACCCCCAAATCGGCTAAAATACCGTCAAAAGTATTATGGGTAAACTCGTAGTCAGCAAAATTGCTATAAATAAATTGTATGCGATCGCTATATTCAGCTAAATTTTTCTGCGCTGCTGCCAAAGCATCTTCATCTTGGTCAACAGCCGTTACCCGCACATCCGCCGCCGCTTCTAAGATTAGGCGACTGTGACCACCACCGCCTACCGTCACATCTAAATAATGCCCGCCCGGACGCACTGCCAAACCCTCAATTAGTTCCCGACCCAAAACGGGAATATGGGAAAAATTCTGCGCTTCAAGTCCCTGATATCCAGCTTCCATATAATAATTGAAGAAGTGCAACAAAATGAAACATCAAGTAAAGTCCCTCCTCTGTCACCCCCTCTCCAACATACCCCTGTATGGGCAATACATGTAGACGCTCTCAAGGCAGTTTTCCTAAAAGTATTGCTCCTGCAAGCTTAATTTTGGCTTGGCAGACAAGATAAATTGGGTCTAGTTGGCATCTGCGCGGTAGAATTCAATATTTTCACGAACGGAGAACACGAAATCTATGACCAGACTAGAAACCCGCACTGAACCAATGCTGCTAAACATGGGGCCACAACACCCCTCAATGCATGGGGTTCTGCGGCTAATTGTCACCCTGGATGGCGAGGATGTGGTTGACTGTGAACCGGTTATCGGCTACCTGCACCGGGGAATGGAAAAAATTGCTGAGAACCGCACTAATGTAATGTACGTCCCCTACGTCAGTCGGTGGGACTACGCGGCGGGAATGTTCAACGAAGCCGTCACCGTCAACGCCCCAGAACAGCTTGCAGGTGTCGCTATCCCCAAACGCGCTAGCTACATCCGCGTCATCATGCTGGAGTTGAACCGCATCGCTAACCATTTGCTGTGGTTTGGCCCCTTCCTCGCTGACGTGGGCGCTCAAACTCCCTTCTTCTATCAGTTCCGGGAACGGGAGATGATTTATGATTTGTGGGAAGCCGCCACAGGCTATCGAATGGTGAATCACAACTACTTCCGGGTTGGTGGGGTAGCAGTCGATTTGCCTTACGGTTGGGTAGATAAGTGTCTGGAATTCTGTGACCACTTAATACCAAAAGTTGATGAGTACGAACGCTTAGTAACCGATAACCCCATCTTCCGGCGACGTGTTGAGGGTATTGGTACTATCACCCGTGAAGAAGCAATTAACTGGGGACTTTCTGGGCCAATGTTACGCGCATCTGGCGTGCAATGGGATTTGCGGAAGGTTGACCATTACGAATGCTATGACGATTTCGACTGGGACGTGCAGTGGGAAACCGCCGGTGATTGCTTTGCCCGTTACGTGGTGCGGATGCGGGAAATGCGCGAATCTGTGAAGATTATTCGCCAAGCAATTAAAGGACTTCCTGGCGGCCCTTACGAAAATCTGGAAGCTAAACGTTTAGCCGCAGGTAAAAAATCAGAGTGGGACGCATTTGATTATCAATATATTGGCAAAAAAGTTTCCCCTACCTTCAAGATTCCCAAAGGTGAAATCTACTCTCGTGTAGAAAGTGGCAAAGGTGAATTGGGAATTTATTTGGTTGGCGATGATAATGTCTTCCCCTTACGGTGGAAAATTCGCGCCGCCGACTTCAACAACCTTCAAATTGTGCCACATTTACTGCGTGGGATGAAAGTTGCAGATATTGTGGTCATCCTCGGCAGTGTTGACATAATCATGGGGTCTGTGGATAGGTAGATAATATCTATCTAAGTACTTTTTTAGAGCAGTTGTATTAGAGTGCAACTGCTCTATTTTTTATAATTTTTGAAGACGCGATAAATCGCCGTCAGGATGAAGGACTGATTATTGTACAGACGGCGATTTATCGCGTCTCTTGTCTTGCAGCCTTCAATAATCTAGCTGGAAAAATTTTTTACTCATATAACATAGGTATGAAATATTTATAGAATTTTAAATAATGCCCCGGATTTTTGACAACATTGATTTACAACTGCTACCGATTTTACGAGAGACTCTTAAAGTCTCTTATCGGGCAGATTTTTGCGTTGGCTACTTTAACCTCAGAGGTTGGCGAAAAATTGATGATTTGATTGAACAGTATCTTGGTAGTGAAAAGGCTTGTTGCCGTTTACTAATTGGGATGCAAAGTTTACCCAGTGATGAAGTTCATGCGGCATTTACCCTTGGTAGTGGTGATGGAGGGATTGATAATAGTGCCATCGTGCGGTTGAAAAAACGCATGGCTTCGGAATTTCGCCAGCAATTAACTATTGGTGCGCCGACTAATCAGGATGAAGCGGGGTTGCGGCGGTTAAGTCATCAGCTAAAAACTCAGAAACTAATTATTAAACTGTTTCTGGGACATCCCCTTCACGCTAAGTTATATCTTGTGCATCGTAATGATCCCAATACTCCAACTGTGGGATTCTTGGGTAGTAGTAATTTAACCCTTCCCGGATTGGCGAAACAAGGGGAGTTAAATGTTGATATTTTAGATCATGATGCTTGCAATAAACTGCAAAAGTGGTTTAGCGATCGCTGGCAAGATTACGGTTGTGTAGATATATCTCAAGAATTGGCAGAGATTATTGATCGGAGTTGGGCAAGAGTTGAGTCAATCTCACCTTACTACATCTACCTGAAGATAGCTTACCACTTATCCCATGAAGCGATCGCCGGACTTTCAGAATTTCGTATACCCCGCGAATTTAACAATTTATTTGACTTCCAAAAAGCCGCAGTGCAGCTAGCAGCGCGTCATGTAACTAGGCGTGGTGGCGTATTGGTGGGCGATGTGGTTGGTTTGGGTAAAACTTTAGTTGGAACCGCTCTTGCTAAGATATTACAAGAAGATTGTTATTTAGAAACATTAATTCTTTGCCCGAAAAACTTAGTCCCAATGTGGCAAGAATATGTAAATAACTATCGGCTACTTGCCGAAGTTATGTCAATTAGTCAAGTACAATATAAGTTACCAAAACTCCGCCGTTACCGAGTTGTGTTAATTGATGAAAGTCACAACTTACGTAACCGCGAAGGTAAACGTTATCGAGCAATTACAGAATATATTGCTGCTAACGAAAGCAAATGTATTTTATTATCTGCTACTCCTTACAATAAAAGTTATCTTGACCTTTCAGCGCAACTGCGGCTATTTGTTCCAGAAGACCAAGATTTAGGGTTAAGACCAGAAGCTTTAATTAATCAACTTGGTGGTAGTTCTATCGGAGAATTAGAATTTATTAGAAAGCATCAATGTTCTGTGCGTTCTTTAGCCGCCTTTGAGAAAAGTGAACATCCTGATGACTGGCGAGAATTGATGAAGCGCTACATGGTGCGACGGACTCGTTCATTTATTAAAGATAATTATGCCCACACAGATGAAACAGGGCGGAAATATTTAGAATTTTCTGATGGCAGACATTCTTATTTTCCCCAGCGCATACCTCGAAGTCTGAAGTTTCCTTTACAAGTTTCTAACACTGACTCTTATTCTCGTCTTTACTCAGAGTTAGTAGTAGAAGTAATTAATAAACTTAATTTACCTCGTTATGGGCTAGGAAATTACGTTATTGCTCAACCTAAACAACCGCCTACAGACACCGAACAACGTTTGATTAGTAGTTTGTTTCGTGGTGGTAGAAGGTTGATGGGTTTTTCTCGCACGAATTTGTTTAAACGTTTAGAAAGTAGTGGCGTTGTTTTTATCCAATCAATTGAACGCCACATTTTACGAAACTTCATTTATTTATATGCCTTAGAGCAAGGGCTTAATATTCCAATCGGAACTCAGGATGCTGAGTTATTAGATACAAGTAATAATGATGAAGATACTGATTCTGTGGCAGCAGCTTTGTTTGATACAGAAATGGATGATGATGATTCTGACTTAACCCCCCAGCCCCCTTCCCTAGTAGGGAATGGGGAGAATTCAAAGCCTCTCTCCCTACAGGAGAGAGGCTTTCCAGATTCTGTGAAAAGTCAAGAAAAAGTTTTTCGTCAAAGAGCAGAATCAATTTACCAAGAATATACAACCCGATATCAACGACGATTTAAGTGGTTGCCTTCTAGACTTTTTGACATTAAAAAACTGAAACGGGATTTGCTAGAGGATGCCAAAGCACTGATTAATGTGCTGCAAGACTGTGGCGAGTGGAATTCTCAAAAAGATGAAAAACTTGCTGCTTTAATCAAACTGCTAACAAAAACTCACCCCAAAGATAAAGTACTAATTTTCACACAATTTGCTGATACAGTCCGCTACCTTGCAGACAATTTGCAGTCGAGTCATATTACTAATTTAGCAGGGGTAACAGGTCAATCTAAAGACCCGACGGTAATTACGGGAAGATTTAGCCCTGTGAGTAATGGAAAACGGCAGCAAATTTCATCATCAGATGAGTTGCGGGTTTTGATAGCTACGGATGTTTTGAGTGAAGGTCATAATTTGCAAGACTGTGCAATTATCGTCAATTGGGATTTACCTTGGGCGATTATTCGCTTAATTCAACGTGCTGGAAGAGTAGACCGCATTGGACAAAATGCTGACCAAATTCTTTGTTATTCTTTTTTACCAGCCGAGGGAGTAGAACGCATTATTAATTTGCGGGGACGACTCCGCAAACGACTGCAAGAAAATGCAGAAGTGGTAGGAACTGATGAAGCTTTTTTTGAAGATGATGATGCACGGGTAATTCTTGACCTCTACAATGAGAAATCTGGAGTTTTAGATGGTGAAGAAGATACAGAAGTTGATTTGACATCAGAAGCATTTCAAATCTGGAAAAAAGCCACCGATGGTAATCCAGGTTTGAAAAAAACGATTGAAGAAATGCAAAATGTGGTTTATTCTACCCGCGCCCATACTCCGCAACCTGGGCAACCAGAGGGCGTATTGCTTTATATGAAAACCACTGAAGGAAATGATTCTTTGATTTATGTTGACCGCGATGGAAATAGCGTTACTCAATCACAATTAGCGGTGCTGCGGGTGGCGGCGTGTGAAGAATCTACCCCAGCGATACCCAGAGACGAACAGCATCATGAGTTAGTGAAAAAGGGTGGTGAATTGATTGCTGAAGAAGAGAAAAATGCCGGCGGTCAATTGGGACGACCATCAGGGGCAAGGTTTCGGACTTATGAACGACTCAAGGGTTATGTTCAAGATATGAAGGGAACACTATTTGTCAGCGAAGAACTTTTAAAAGCAATTGATGAAATTTACCGTTATCCTTTGCGACAGTCAGCTATTGATACTCTTAATCGTCAACTGAGAAGCGGTATTAATAACCAGCAGTTGGCTGAGTTAGTGGTGTCGTTACGGATAGATGACCGTTTGTGTGTTGTGACTGAAGAAATGGAGAAGCGAGAACCTCAGATTATTTGTTCTTTGGGATTATTTTGTAATTCGTAAATTAAAGTTTGTAGAATTGTAGGTTTGGTTGAACGAAGTGAAACCCAACAAACCACGCTAAATGTTGGGTAACGCATTGCCTCAACCCAACCTACACTTTACGTAAAATACCGAAATTAGAAAGCAAACTGGGGTTTGAGAAAGTAAAAGCTCATTTTGCTTGCGGAAAATACTGAAATGAGAAAGTAAAAGCTTATTTTGCTTGCGGAAAACACCAAAATGAGAAAGCAAAAGCTTATTTTGCTTGCGGAAAACACCAAAATGAGAAAGCAAAAGCTTCTTTTGAGTAAGTCAAAGCTGCTTTTACTTGCAGAAAACACCGAAATGAGAAAGCAAAAGCTTCTTTTGAATAAGCCAGAGCTTCTTTTGAGAAAGCATTTCAGTATTTTGAGACACAAAACGGGCATTTTTATAAAGCAATTAGGCATTTTGATAAAGTAATCAGCAAATATACCTGACAATTAAAAATGATGGTTGTACAAATAAAGCCGCCGCTTAAAAAAATCGGTAATGTTTCAGTAATATCTCTCAAGCGCAAGAAAGATAAAGGATTTATAAAGTATAAAAAGCATGGTAAAAATTTAACTCGTATAAATAGGGTTTCTTAAAGTCCGCGCTGGCGGACTTAATTTTTATAGTCACTGATTTCTTTTCTGAGTGGCTAGTTTACCATACTTGCTTTTTCTTATCCGAAAAATCTAGGGTAAATTATGTCACTCAATTTTCAACGAACACGCGATTTACTTTATAATTTCCAATTTAGTGATTTGTTTATAGAGGAATTAGGTTGGTCTAAACCTTCCAGACAAAAACCTATAACCTTAAAGATTGATAACAAGCCGTATCAATACCAGAAAATTGCTGAACTTTCAGGGGTTGCAATCTTTGAAATCACCGCAGCCGATGGGAAAATACCAGAGGCTAAAGTTATAGTTGCTATTCATCAGGAAATTACTAAACTAATAGCTGAAAATCTTCTAATTTTTATTACTGATAAACGCACGCGTAGTCTTTGGTATTGGGTGAAACGAGAAGGAAGTAAAAGCTTTGTTCGTGACCATTTATATGTCAAAGGTCAACCAGGAGATTTATTTTTAAGCAAGCTTGGTTCTTTAGTTATTGATATCACTGAATTAGAACATGGGGAACCGACTGTTCTAGAAATTGCCTATAAGCTACAACGTGGGTTTGATGTTGAGCCAGTAACTAAGAAGTTTTACAAGGAATTTCAAGAGCAACACCAGAAGTTTTTGCTGTTTGTTAAAGGTATTGACAATGAAACAGATAGGCGTTGGTATACATCGGTAATTCTCAATCGCCTGATGTTTGTTTATTTTCTCCAACGTAAGGGTTTTATTGATAATGAGGATTTAAATTATCTTCAAAATAAGCTGGAATTAAGTAAGCAAAAAGCTGATAATTATTTTTATAGTGAATTTCTCAAGGCTTTGTTTTTTGAAAGCTTTGCTAAACCAGAGACAGACAGAGATTTATCTGTACAAGAATTGGTAGGAAAGGTTAAATATCTGAATGGTGGACTATTTCTCAAGCATCAGATTGAAGATAAATATGATATTTCTATAGTTGATGAGGCGTTTGAGCAAGTTCTAGATTTATTTGGGCGTTATTCTTGGAATCTAGATGATACGCCGGAAGGAAAAGACGATGAGATAAATCCTGATGTCTTAGGGTACATTTTTGAAAAGTACATTAATCAAAAAGCTTTTGGAGCGTATTATACTAGACCGCAGATTACAGAATATCTTTGTGACAGAACTATTCACAAGTTAATTGTAGACCGCGTAAATGATGCGCTATCTGATAAGTATATAGCGCTTCTCGGCCTTTGTGAGGTACAAGAACCCCACCCCCAACCCCCTCCCCGCAAGCGAGGAGAGGGCTATGATGTACCTCATGTGATTAGTAAACGCTATAAGACATTTGAAGATATCAATGAACTTCTGATCAAGTTGGATGCAAATATTTGTCGTCTATTAATGGAAGATATTCTTCCTAATTTATCAATCCTTGACCCAGCTTGTGGTTCTGGTGCTTTTCTGGTGGCGGCGATGAAGACGCTTATTCAAGTTTATAGTGCGGTAATTGGGACTATTGAATTGATGGGTAATTGCTCTCTGAAAAAGACGCTTGAAGATATCCAAAGTTCCCATCCGTCAGTACTTTATTTTATCAAGAAGCGGATTGTTTCTGATAACCTCTATGGTATAGATATCATGGAGGAAGCAACGGAAATTGCTAAACTACGTCTTTTCTTAGCTTTGGTTTCTTCGGCTCACGATGTGGAAGAGTTAGAGCCTTTACCTAATATTGATTTTAATATTATGGCGGGTAATTCGTTAATTGGTTTAATTCGGGTTGATCAAACAGCTTTTGATGCTGTGGGAAATTCACTACAAGGAAATCTATTACAGTCTTTAGTCGCAGATAATTATCAGAAAATTCTGGAAGAAAAGAATAAATCTGTTGATTTGTACAAAAAACACGCTTTTTCATCTAAGGAATTACCAGATACAGATACACCTCAAGAGACTCGATTGATACACATCCGCAAAAATATTGAACAACTCAACAACGAATCACAAGAAAAGTTAAATGTTTTATTGTTGGATGAGTTTAGGCAAAAGCTGAGGATTCAATATGAAGAAGTTAAGTTAACAGGAAAACCACAGAAACGTAGATTGGAAGTTGAGGATATTGCAGCTTTGAAGCCGTTTCACTGGGGTTATCATTTTGACAAGGTTTTAGAACGCGGCGGTTTTGATGCGATTATTACTAATCCGCCGTGGGAAATATTTAAGCCTCAAGCTAAGGAGTTCTTTGCACAGCATAATGAATTGGTGACGAAGAACAAGATGGATATCAAGGATTTTGAGAAAGAACAGAGTAAACTTTTACAAAATCCCATAATTGCAAGTACTTGGTTAGAATATCAAAGTCAATATCCTTATGTCAGCGCTTATTATCGTTCATCTGAACAGTATAAAAATCAGATTTCTGTAGTAAATGGTAAAAAAGCTGGTACGGATATTAATCTATATAAGCTGTTTACAGAACAATGTTTTAATCTTTTGCGTTTAGGCGGTGAGTGTGGAATTGTAATTCCTAGCGGGATTTACACTGATTTGGGGACTAAGCAATTGCGGGAGATGTTGTTTAGTCAAACTAAAGTTACTGGTTTATTTTGTCTTGAAAATCGCAAGGAAATCTTTGAAGGTGTTCATCGCAGTTTTAAAATAGTTGTCCTTACTTTTGTTAAAGGTAGTACAACAATAGAATTTCCATCTGCGTTTATGCGTCATAATGTGCAGGAGCTTCAAAGGTTTCCTAGTGATGATAGCTTGCAGATTAATATTGATATGGTTCGTCAACTATCGCCAGATTCTTTATCGGTGATGGAGTTTAAGAATGAGATAGATATCCGCATAGCTGAGAAAATGCTTAAGTTCCCTTTGCTGGGTGAAAAGATTAAAGGTAAGTGGAATTTGCGCTTAACTGCTGAATTTCACATGACTAGCGACAGTAATTTATTTAAGCAACAGTCAGGTAAAGGAAAATTACCATTATATGAAGGTAAAATGATTCATCAGTTCACTCACCTATATGCTGAACCAAGATATTGGGTAGATGAACAAGAAGGGAGGAAAGCTTTATTAGGACGGAATGAAAGTGATAACGGTCAATATTTGGATTATCAATATTTTCGGTTAGGCTTTCGTGATATTGCTCGTAATACTGATGAAAGGACAATGATTTCAACTATCATCCCTCCTAACTTTCACGGTAACAAAATTCCAACCGCAAAAATCTTTGATGATGAAGAGAAACAGTTAATAGACAATACCGACCAATTATTTACTTGTGCAGTATGGAACAGCTTTGTTCTAGACTGGCTTTTACGAACAAAAGTGACTACAACGTTAAATTACTTTTATATTTACCAATTACCCGTTCCACGTTTAACAAAAAACGATCGCAACTTCAACGATATTGTACAACGCGCTGCCAAACTCATCTGCACCACACCAGAATTTGACGAACTCGCACAAGAAGTCGGTCTAGTTTCTCATCAACAAGGCGTTACCGATGAAACAGAACGCGCCAAGTTACGCGCCGAACTCGATGGGATGATAGCACACCTTTACGGTTTAACTGAAGATGAATTTAGCTACATCCTCACTACATTTCCGATTGTTAATGCGATCGTTAAGGACGCAGCTTTGTCAGCTTACCGTAGTTTTGCCCCAATGTTTGGAGACTTAAAAATATTAGCATCTATCTAATAGCAGAAGAAAACCTCACCCTGGTTATGCTACGCAAAACCTGTCCCTCTCCTTATTAAGGAGAGGGATGTTTGTTAGGAGGGGATGAGGTTTTAATGTTATGTTAGAAAAAATGGAATTGCTGGTATAAATGCAAGAATGTGTTTATGTAAGGTCTAATAAATTATTATATAAATTCAGCAGTATTTACTTAGTCGTAATTATATGACTGTGCAAATTAATTATCACTCAGATTTTAACCCGAACTGCGATCGCGGTGAACAGGGTTTGCAAAATTTGCTCGATCGCCTTGTCAGAACAATGCAGCGCGATGAGTTAGTCCGGCAAACAACTAATCAACTCAGAGAATCGCTTCAGGTTGATCGGGTGCTGTTATATTATTTTTATGGACGGTGGCAAGGACAGGTGACTTTTGAATCTTTGAGTTCTAAAGAATTCTCAATACTTGGTTCCACTGGCCCAGATGATTGTTTTAATGATCAGTATGCTGCTTTATACTTAGCAGGACGGACAAGAGCGATCGCTGATATTCAATTAGAGCCAATTCAGCCTTGTCACCGAGATTTTCTCAGCAATATGCAGGTTCGCGCCAACTTAGTTGTACCAATTTTGATTCCCAGAGGATTATGGGGATTGCTAGCAGCACATCACTGCGAAAGTCCTCATTATTGGTCGCCATCAGATATAGAAATGATGCAAACAGGGGCGCAAACTCTCGCAACAGCCCCTTACATACTAGAAAGTTAAATAATAAGACAAACCTCACCCTCAATCCCTCTCCTTAGTAAGGAGAGGGAAGCCGGAGGCGGACGAGAGTTTGTATAGCCGCTAATTCTATTCGCCCTGGCTCTTGCCAACACTAATTTTTATAGATAAGGAGAAAAAACTGTGAAATTTGGTTACACGATCATTTGGGTAGAGGATGTAGTTAAGACGGTTGAGTTTTATGAAAAAGCTTTTGGTCTAGTTCGTCGCACTATCGAGGATAGGGGGCAATCTGTCTGGGCTGAAATCGAAACCGGAAATACCACACTAGCTTTCTCCTCTAGTAACGAAGCACAGAAGTTATTTCCTGGCGGCTTCCATGCTAACGATGCTACACAACTACCAGCATTAATCCAGATATCATTTATCACTCCTGATGTTGGCAGCGCTTATATGAGAGCAATAGGGGCAGGCGCAAAAGCATTAGATGCCCCTAAAACCCATCCTGGAGGACAAACAATTGCTCGTGTCCGCGATCATAATGGTGTGCTGGTGTCGTTGGTGAGTGCCTAATTAGCATTTGGGATATCGATTTCGTGATCGGTTATTACTTACAACACCAAGCCGAGATTGATGTCTACCTTCTAGAACGTCAAACACTTGCTAAGGAATAAGAATTAAATAACATACAATTTATGTCCCTGGCTTACCTCACCCTCAATCCCTCTCCGATATATTGGAGAGGAAAGCTGGAATAACCGAATTAAACATAACTCTTGTGGGGTGGGCATCTTGCCCGCCCAGTATATGCAATTTAAATGTGGAACAGCTGATCTCGGTCGTTAGTTAATCCAATAGCAAAAATTTGCTGTATTTGTGACTGCGTAAGAATCTTGGCTCGACCGTGCCTATTAACTTTCATAGCCTGTCAACCGCGTTGTTGCAATTAACAGGCTACTACTAAAAGTTACCCAATAATTTAAGCGGCTTGTTGTTTTTTCAATTCTTGTATCAATGCTTGACATTGCTTACTAACATCTCTGGCTTGTCGCATTAAATCAAGTCCTTGTTTCCGGTTTGCTTTTGAAACTTCTACGGATTGACGGCTTAACTCGGCTGCTCGTTTACCCAATTCCTTGATTTTGGCTTTGAGTTCTTCCATCATCTTTTAACCTTTATGGATTCAAATGCTTTGCTGTGTGCAGCGATCGCAAATCACATTACGACCAATCCTCAACAACGAATTACTTTTGCCCAATTCATGGATATGGTATTATACCACCCTGAACACGGCTATTATTCCAGCGATGCAGTCAAAATTGGCTTTCAAGGTGGTGATTTTTTCACCTCGCCAAACCTCTGTGCTGACTTTGGCGAGTTACTAGCAGAACAATTTTTTCAAATGTGGGAGATTTTAGGAAAACCTGTACCCTTTTCTCTGGTAGAAATGGGAGCAGGTCAAGGACTGCTAGCATTGCATATCCTCAAATATCATCAGCTACGCTACCCAGATTTTTTTACGGCGCTGGAGTACATCATTGTTGAAAAGTCTCCAACTTTAAGAGAAGAACAGCAGGAACGCTTGCAAGATTTGCCTGTGCGTTGGTGCAATCTAGAGGATATACCACCGAATGCGATCGCAGGCTGCTTTTTTTCTAATGAATTAGTAGACGCATTTCCCGTACATCAATTCATTCTAGAAACGGGAGAACTCCGAGAAATTTATGTGACAATCCAACCCCCTTCCCTAGAAGCTAAGGAAGAATCTTTCTCCCCTACCAGGGGAGGGGAGGGGTTGGGGGAGAGGTCAAATTTTGTATTTGTGGAAGTCACAGGGCAACCTTCAACGCCCCAACTAGCTGAATATTTGGATTTATTGCAAATCAACTTTGCCCAAAGTGCATATCCAGATGGCTATCGCAGTGAAATTAATTTAGCTGTTCTAGACTGGTTGAGTATAGTAGCAGACCGCTTGCAGCGCGGCTATGTGTTAACAATTGATTATGGCTACCCCGCCAGTCGTTACTATAATCCCAGGCGATCGCAAGGAACGCTACAGTGTTATTATCATCATCGTTTCCATGACAACCCCTATATCAATATTGGAAGACAAGATATCACTGCCCATGTTGACTTTACGGCTTTGTCACGCTGGGGTGAGCGGTGTAGTTTAGAGAAAGTCGGTTTTATCCAGCAGGGATTATTTTTGATGGCGTTGGGATTAGGCGATCGTATTGCTACACTTTCTAATCAACAGCAACCCCTCTCAGAGTTTCTACAACGGCGGGACGCACTACACCAACTTATAGATCCCACAGGACTAGGTGGTTTTGGAGTCCTAGTTCAGAGCAAAGGTTTGGACAAGACAGAAATTTCTCAACCACTAAAAGGATTGACTCTGCCAGAGTAAAGGTAAATTTTAAAAGTTAAAATAGCATACAGTGATTACTGTAAACTGAAACACCCTACAAAAGTAATAATTATGACTACTCATGACCTGCTAATGCTAGTAACCTTACTTACTCCAGGTATTTTACTTTCAGTGATAATTATGGCGACTTTTGCTGCTGGTGGTTGATTGCCAAAAGTTAGGGAGTAGGGAGTGGGGAATAGGGAAACTTAAAACGGACTATAAACCTTTTCTTAGTCGTCTTTAGACGAATGAGTGCTATTAGACTCAGAATTCATTCTGAGGCGGACTAGATGAGAATGAAATAGCCCTGGGGTGAATCCAAAATCTAAAATCTAAAATTGTTTGACGCTGTACCAAAGGAACATGAAACATGAAGGTGGCATTTCTGGGAACTGGACTGATGGGACTACCAATGGCTCAAAGGTTATTAGCCGCAGATATACAGCTAGTTGCCTACAATCGCACCCCAGAAAAATTAGCACCACTACAAGCATCTGGGGCTGAAATTGTCACACATCCGCGCCACGCCATTCGTGCTGCTGAGTGCGTCATCCTCATGCTTACTAATGCCTCGGCTATTTATAATGTGTTGCTTTCAGATACGGCTTGGCAAACTCTGGAAGGGCGCACGATTATCCAAATGGGAACAATTACCCCCACAGAAAGCCAGGAAATTAGAGATGCAGTTGTTGCAGGTGGTGGTGAGTATTTAGAAGCACCCGTATTAGGGAGTATCCCGGAAGCAAAAGCTGGGAAGTTGAGTGTTATGGTAGGCGCCGAACCAGAACAATATGAACGCCACTTCAAGTTACTCCAAAATTTTGGCACAGAACCTTTACTTATAGGTCCAGTGGGATCTGCTGCGGCGCTGAAATTGGCACTAAATCAACTAATAGCTTCCCTAACAACTAGTTTTGCTCTGAGTCTAGCTTTTATCCAGCGTCAGGGTGTGGATGTGGATGTATTTATGCAAATATTGCGCGACAGTTCACTCTACGCACCTACCTTTGACAAAAAGCTACAACGGATGTTGGATGGCAATTATGCTGATCCCAATTTTCCCACAAAACACTTGCTTAAAGATACAGAATTATTTATCTCGGAAGCGAAATCTCGGAGTTTGGATCTCAGCAGTATTAAAGGTGTGCGGCAAATCTTGCAAACAGCCGTGAAAATGTCATTTGCTGATGATGATTACTCATCACTATTTTCTGTAATTAAGGAATGGGGAGAAGGGATCGGAGAATAAATTTTTGTAGGGGCAATTCATGTAGCTTTAGCTTTCCTACAGAACGCTACGCGAACACGCAGGGTATTGCCCCTACACCGTGTAGTTTTGCGAAGTCCTAATACACTTTGAAAATGCCGAATCAAAAGGTTTTAATCGTTAATAAGGATATTACTGACCATTAATAGTCGTTGATGGTGGCAATTGTGGAGACTCAAGCTGAGGCTGAGGCGAGGGTTGAGGATTGAGAAATTGCTGCCATGCCTTAATTTGCTCTTGCGCCCCACTGTAAGCACCACTACCGCGTGGAATCGATTTGGCAATGTCAATCCCTCTGGCAATATCAGACTGACCTTGAGAGCGGGCTATTTCTAACAATTGCTGACTCCACTGGTCAATAGCCTGATTTGCATCCATACGTAAGATGCTTTTGTTTGAAACCCGATCTGCCAGTCGTATTGCCTCAACCAACGCTTCTGGCGTGCCAGCCGCCCCCACTTCCTGGGCTTTTTTCCAGTTTTCTTTGGTGCGGATTTGCCCTTCCCACTCATCTATAGCAGCTTGTGCTTCCCCAGAAAGCGCCCTTCCCGACGAGGCAATTTGTTGAGCTGCGCCAATGGCGGCGGTGAGATTTCCACTCTGAGCCAGTTCTTGTGCCTGATCCAAGTAGGGCTGGTCTTGAATTCGCTGAATCTTTCCTACCCAAGTCCGAATTTTTTTCCGTGCTTCTGGATATAATGCACGACCTCTACGGATTTCGCTGGCCTGTGCGATCGCAGCTTGCAAGGAGTTAATATCCTCGAATACCGCCATCTGGTCGGCGCGGTCTAAGTAAGGTTGGTCTTCAATTGTCTCCACTTGGGCACGCCAGCGACCCATCTCTTGCCTAGCTTCTGTGGCTCTAGGGTTACTAGCAGGGATGAGTTCTACTTGGGCGATCGCTGCTGTTAAATTGGGGACTGTTCCCTGACTAGCCAATATTCTCGCTTTTTCTAAATTGGCAACATCTTCAATTTCCAACTGCCAACGAGCAATCAGTTGCTGTGCTTCGTTATACACTGGTCTGGAAGGGTCAATTTGTTGTGCTTGGGCGATCGCAGCCTCTAAACCAGAAACATTACCGATCCAAGCACTCCTTTTCGCGTCAGCTATGGCGATAAAGTCATCTGTTTCGGCTTGGAGTTTCGTACTTTCCGGTATTTGTCTGGCAATATTCAGCGCCTCATCAGCATCCCGCTTGTCTAGTTTTGCTTGTGCCAATTCCAGCATTTTGCGTCCAAATCCGGGAATCGCTGACTGAGCTTTTTGGTAAATATAACTTTCCTGCCCAATCGACTCGGCTATCTTGATCGCTTCTAGTAAATTATCAACTACTTTACTACTTGCTAAGTTTTCAGCTTTGCCTAACTTATCGCCATCTTCACGCGCTGTGGCAATTAGACGATTCAATTGGTCGTATTTAGTACCCGCCCAGTATTGATTGTCTACGCGCAGCATTTTCGCGGATAACATGAATGCCGATTGCCAGTGCCGTTCTCGCACTTCGGCGATCGCACCGTTGTATGTAGCTTCTGCTTTTGACCAAATTGACTGCCATTTGCCAATTTGTTCATCAACTAATTTATAAGCAACCACATCTTGGGGGATTTTCTGGGCAGTTGCGATCGCTTCGTCTAAATTCCCAGTTTGGAAACTTTGATCAGCTAGCTTCAAAATATCCCGTGACCATTCTTCGATGAAACGGTCAATTTCTCCATGCAAGGGGTGATTTTGTGGTAGTTCCTTCACTAGAGCGATCGCTTGCAATAGGTCGTTCACTGTCTCTTTAGAAGCCGCTAACTGAGCGCAGTGTAGCCGCACAGAAGCACTAGCTAGAGGCCAGAAAATCGATGGGCAATTCGGGGCAGTTGGCAACTTCAACAGCATTGCCACTGCCAAGAATCCTACACTGCCGGGAATCAACATTAGTAGTACTAGCCACAACGTCCAGCTTTTCATCCAGCGTGGCCATTTCCCAGAACTTTTACTGAGTTGGGCAGTTTCTTCTGAATGACTATTTATATGTAATCCTTCTCTACGAGACGCTTTGCGATTCCGATCGTTTTTTTTTCGCCGCTTCACTGACTTAGAGGTAGAACCAGTAGCTGGAACACCAAATGGTTGAGTTTCACCGAATTCTTCTGTTCTGGATAATCTTGTGTTTTGATCTGGCTCTCTTCCACTGGCTGAAGACCAACTCTCTGGAATATCCCGCTCTGTCATCTCTCACACCAAAATAATTGAATAGCGCTCTGTTTTAGCTTGATAATTCCATTGCTGCCATAGTAACTTTCTCGTGATTAAAAAGCTACTTTTTTGATTATCTCTCTGCCCAAAATACCATTAACAATCTCAAAAATCAGTGCCATTTTATACTTTATTCGCAAACGATAGATTCAGCTTGCAAATCGGCAATTAGTTGAGCTAACTGATCGCTACTTGCCTGGTAGACGTTGCCGCAAAAGTCGCAAGTTGCTTCAGCGCCATCATCTTTGATAATCATATCTTGCAGTTCGGCTTCTCCCAACATCTTCAGTGCCCCCAAAACGCGATCGAAAGAACAACCACATTTGAAGCGCAGCATTTGCCGTTCGGGAAAGATTGTCAGCCCCATATCTCCCAGCAAGTCGCCTAAGATTTCAGTCAAACTCTTCCCAGCTTGCAGCAATGGCGTAAATCCTGCTAGACCAGCAACCCGTGATTCCAACTTTTCTACTAAAGCTTCGTCTCTGGCAGCTTTAGGTAATATTTGTAGCAGTAATCCGCCAGCCGCAGTTACTCCACCTGCTCCCACGAAGACACCTAAAACTAAAGCTGAAGGTGTTTGTTCGGAATTCAGCAGATAATGAGCCACATCATCGCCAATTTCCCCAGAAACTAGTTCAACAGTACTAGAGTAGGGATAACCATAACCGATATCCCGGACAACGTAGAGGTAGCCGTTACCCACTGCACCACCAACGTCAAGCTTACCTTTGGCATTGGGAGGCAATTCCACAGATGGATTCCCGACATATCCGCGTACCGTGCCATCTAAGCCTGCATCTACCAATATCCCACCTAAAGGCCCATCGCCCTTGACTCGCACATTCACCCTCGACCCAGTTCGCTTCATACTAGAAGCCATTAACAAACCTGCTGCCATAGTCCGACCTAGTGCTGCCGTTGCCACATAGGAAAGCTTATGGCGTCCCCGTGCTTCTTCTGTTAAACGTGTGGTGATCACACCTATGGCACGAATTCCACCTTCGGCTGCTGTTGCACGAATTAACTGATCCGCCATGAATAACCTTACATTTCTTAACAAGTTCACTTTTTCTATTCTAAGTTCTCTGCTGGTAGAAAAGTGACGCGGTAATAATCAGTGATTGTATTTGCAATATTAGAAATAGCGATGTCTCACCTTTAGGTAATCCTAGAAAAATGCTGGGTAATTTTCAACAAAGTCAACTGCGAATCGAAATTGAAGCACCAATAGATGCAATTCGTGACAGTCTGCTGCATCCGGTGCAACTAGAAAAATGGCTCTTAGGGCAACGCTTTGCGCCAGGAATGCCAGAAGAACTGCTTCCCGGATTCCAGTTTACTACCTGGACTGGGCCAGTTGCGATTCATCATCAAGTAGACGTTGTGAAATCCAACTGCCTCCGCTTGGTACTCAGCGGAGGCATTGACGGGTTCCACGAATGGTACTGGGGAGAAGGTTGGGTACAATCCCGCTTGGAAGGAGTTTCACTTTTGCCCTTGAATTTGGGTCAAACTTTGAGTTTGTTGAGCTTGCGTCAGTTTTTGGCAACTCAAGAGCGTTGAATCGACTGACCTCTTGCAAAAGTCCCTAACACCCCACCCCCAGCCAGTTATCCGATTACCCAAAAGTCCTCTAAAACCTCAAAGAGTCCTATCTTTAATCCCTCTCCTTAATAAGGAGAGGGAGAGATTTTACGTAGTAAAACCAGGGTGAGGTATCTCAGGGGCTATGAGACTTAACCCGGAAATTGCCGTTCAGAAAGACTTGTATGTACACTGTAGCCCCGCTCTTCGGGAGGGGAGACAAGCGTAGCTTTGGCGGGGTGGGGTTCAAATTTTTTGATTTATGCAAGAGGTCTATTGGTTATTCTTTGCGTCCCCAGTCCCCAGTTTATGAACCAGAAAGAATACCTACAATAATTTTTACCAGCACAGATAAATCTCCTGGAACTTGATAACGTTTCTGGTCTTGAGTCACCTGACGATTCGCCCGATGGTAAACTCCAAAACGCCAGTCTTCACCAGTCGTAACTGCTCCATATAGAAGTTCAGATGTGGATTTAGTCCATTGGTCAAGTGCTATTAATTCAACAGCGAGTTGAGTAAAGCCTCTAACTAAATCTGATTGTTTGGCTTCGATGACTAATAAATTTTGAGGTGCTGCAATATAGTAGTCGAGAGTCCCTTTCAGATAGTCGTTGACAGCAATGGAATATTCTATATTGAGCTTCTGATTAGTTAAATCGCATACTTCAAATAAAATTGGACCAATTAAAGCTTCGCGTCTAGTAGTTTCATTAACTAAATCAATATGAGAGAAATTACGCCGAAGTTGCTGCTGTAAAAATTGGATGTCTAAAATTTCTGATGATTCAGGTAATGTGAGATTTTTCCTTTCAATAGTGCAATTTAATTCGGCTAAAATATCATCAATCGTGAAAGGCAATTCAAAATATCGGCTGAAAGTATAAGATTCACCAACTTGGAGAATGCGGCGGAAACTCATAAAAGACCTAAGCCAAATTTATCATCCTATTTTATATAAACCTTGGGCAATCCGTTCCTGGACGATCGCCACATTAGCATCACTGTGATTCAGTCCCGCTTTAGCCTGTTCTAGTCTAGCAACAGCAGCTTTAAAAGCTTGTCGTGTTTCCTTAATTTGCAGAATAGCGATCCCGCCCCCGTATTTCCCATCTGCTTAAGGTGGATTTAGAGGGATCTTACGATGTTTTGTATTGCATCCACATGAGAAGCGCTATAAGTGCCTTGTCCTTTGATCTGAGTATATAAATATCAAGCTTATATACAGCTACATTTAATATAGGAATTAACGTGTTTTAGTAGGAACATCAAATCTTTATAATTTTATCTATAATTTTATCTTTTATTTATTTAATTTCAAAAAAATTGTGGTGTCTAGAATAAAACTTTTTCAACCTAATCAATAATTAAGCAAAATTATGAGTTTATCTATTAAAATAAATTATATATCTTAAAATTAGTGCTGTATAAAAATATTCAATCAGCGAAATTTTTATCTAAAAAATACTTATTCAAAAATCACAATTACAGTTTAAATTTTTATAAATGCATTTAAATACAACTACTATAAAAAATTTGTTTGATTTGTTTGATTTGTTTGATGATATGTTTAACTTTGGGTATATTGTCTAATTTATCAGTATTAATACTTAATAAGCTTAAATTATACATTTTTCGACTAAATCAAGCTTTTAGATCGGCATACTTATATCAATATATATTGATGCCTGCGATTTTTTGATAATTAAAAACTTATTTTTAATTAATTTTGTATAAATAGTAACAAGGTAATACCTTTGTTGAAGACGTCTAATACATATTTCTTAAACACTTAGTTGCTTGACTTTTTAAGCAAGAGTCGTATGATACTTTTAACGGCACAAAATAGTTACTAAATATACACTTTACGTTTATATTTCTTACTTTCCAGTGACGTGAGTTTAATCCCAACAATCAAGTGAGAGCTAAAATCATGGAAAGCACATTGTTTACTGCATTAAGCAGCAACGAAGAAGCAACTCTGTCTGGTGGTACTGGTACTACACCTACACCACCACCAAAACCAGTGGTGATTATTGTTCCGATTATTCAGGGCGCAGGCGGTCCTGCTGCTTCCGGCGGTCAAATAAATAATGGTGGTGGCAGGGGTTCCTCTAATACTGGCGGCGCTGGTAACTATTACTACCATTCTTGATAATAAATGTAAAGACGCGATTAATCACGTCTCTACAGCGATAAAGTCTCGCCTCTAAAATTATTTAACCTCTTGATTATGTAGGCTAAGTTACTTTTGAGCGAGTCTTAAACAGCTAATGGCATGGTTCTACGCTTAGTCATTAGCTGTTTCCTGCTAGATTAACATACCTTTATTGTCGCCCACTGACTTTGTTTAACAAACTTAACAAAATCCTATTACGATATAAAGCTTTTTTCCAATTAATAAATATTTCAGCAAGTTAAACGTTTTTTTATTAAAAGAAATTATATCAATTCAACTTTTGGTTGTATAAAATAACTACAAAAAACTATTTTTACATAAAAATACTTATTCAAAAATGCAGAATCCCACCAGTTTTGAGTTTTAGAAATTTATTTAAGTAGAACTCGTATAAAAATGTTGTTTGGTTTGCTTGACTATATCTTTAATTCTGGACATTTTCGTTAAATTACCAGTATTAATATGTAATAAGCTTAACAATACCTTCGCCAATTTACGAATATTGACATAGAGCAAACCTAAGATTTTACACGCTTATTTTTGCCATAAGACAAAAAACTGAGCCAATAAAATCCTGTGTAGTTTCCGTGTCAGGAATTTATACTGTCCTGTCCGTAGGAACTGGAGTTTTACGTTTTGCCTAAGAATCAAGCACGCTCTTGTGTAGGGCTGTTTCGGCAAAAGCTATACTACCTCTTTTTTTGGCAAAGGTATTGCTTAAATTATACATTTTTTGACAAAATTAAGCTTTTAGATTGCCGTATTTATATCAATACATATTGATGCCTGCAATTTTTTGAGAAATAACAACTTATTTTTAATTAAATTTGTATAAATACTAACTATGTAATGTCTTTGCTAAAGAGGAAGAGGTCTAATATATATTTTTATTTTTAAACAAATAATTACTTGACCTATCTAGCAAGAGCCGTATAATACTTCTGGCAGCACAAAGTTGCTATCTTCAGAAATCGACCATATTAATCACAATCTAAAGCTTAATGAACTTAATGAACGAGAGCAAAACGTTTTTTACAGAACTGACTTCCAACGAAGAAGCAAGTATGTCTGGAGGGAAAAAAGCTGACAAGGGTGAAAAGCCTAATAAGCAGCCGAAAACTGTATATTATATCTTTTTCTTTGGAGATATTAATGGCGCAGGCGGTGGTGCTGCTACCGGTGGTTCCATTGGTGGCAACTCTGGATCTGCGACTGGCGGTTCAGGTAACCAATTTGTATTCGGTTGATAATTAAAATTTCCAAATCATGCCTGATATGAATTAGCAATGTTTCTTGTTTTATCAGGGTTTTCAAACTTAACAAATTATGATTGACTGTTGTTTCATAGCCACAGTTAATAGGCTTTTTTAGAGCTTTTTTCTGAAAAGACTGCTTATCTTTGAGTAGTCAAGTAGGCAATAAGCGCTAATCTATGCAGGTATAAAACCCTGCTATTTTTTTGGGTTTTTTCACAATGTATTGGATTAGATTTTTGAAATCCTTAAATTATTTTTAATTGTCGGCTGTCAACACTTGTTTAACTGTTAATTCTAACTCCGAAAAAATTTGAGATTGAATGCGATCGCCTGTCACATTGCATTGGACTCAGTAACCATTTGAATTTTTAGCGCTTTGAGTTGTGCATTGATTTGCGATCGTCATAACTGATTCTGCCGGGTATTGCCGTCTTCTCTTTAAATAAGCTTTTTTGCAAAACTCCCATAATTTAGCGTTTTCGCCGTCCGGCACGAAAGCGATCGCTTTAGCTTTTATTACTGATAAGTACCTTGCCTGTAAGTAGGTGGGTGAGAAAATTTATAAGTATGTCATTGCGAGTGAAATAGAGTGCAACAAAGCAATCGCAAGGACTTTGATGGGTTTACATTTTGTTACATAGTTAAGTTAATTCCTGCCTACTGGCGATGTCAGACTTATTATTCTCACCTCACTTTTATTTCTCTCTCCCACGCTAGTAGGGAAGGGGTTGGGGGTTGGGTTTGAGAGAAAGCCGCATATTGCGTTAGATTAGTTAATATGTTAATGTCAAGGTTATATACAGCTAAGTCTAATATAATCAGCGGATTTTAGTAGTAACACCAAATCTTTAAAATTTTTCTTTAAAATTAATTTTATCCTTTCTTCATTTATTTCCATAAAATTTGTAGAATATAAAACTTTTTTCCAATTAATAAATCTTTCAGCGAAGTTAAACCATTTTATATTAAAAGAAATTATATTTATTAAAATTAATGTCGTATAAAATAATTACCAGCAACAGATTATTACGTACTACTTTTATTCAAAAAGACAGAATCCCTCTTTTGAGTTTGGTAACTTTATTTAAGTAGAACTCGTATAAAAAATGTTCTTTGGTTACCTTAACTATATCTTTAATCCTATGTATTTTCGTTAATTTACCAGTATTAATACGTGATAAGCCTAATCTATACATTTTTAACAAAATTAAGTTTTTAGCTGGCTATATTTATATCAATATATATTTCCACCTGCGATTTTTTGATAAATAAAAACTTATTTCTAATTAAATTTGTATAAAGAAGAACTATGTAATATGGTTCATTCCGGCGTGTAATACATATTTCTTAAACACTTCCTTGCTTGATATATTAAGCCAAGGCCTTATAATACATTTAGCGGCACAAAAAAGTTACCAAAGATACTTTGGAGTGACGCGACTTGAAATCCCAATAATCAACTGAGAACTAAAATCATGGAAAGCACATTATTTACTGCCTTAAGCCCCACCGAAGAAGCAAACCTATCTGGCGGTAATTCCCCCAAGCCTCACAAAAAATACGACAAGAAGGTTACAACTACAACTATTAAGTTGACTGGCGGCAATGGCGGCAATGGCGGCACTGGCGGCGCTGGCGGTCCTGGCATCCAAAATACCGGCAAGGGCAATGTTACTGTTAAAGACAAAGGCACTGTTACTGGTGGAGCTGGTGGAGCTGGTGGAGCTGGTGGAGATGGCGCGCCAGCCATTGGATTTGTTGTATAGGGCAATACCTAAACCTTTGAGGTTTAGTAGAAGGGAAACAATAAACGTCAAGACATGATTAGCACGATTAACTGCACCTTTAAAGAAATAAAGCGTCACGTTTGAAATAATTTACCCTGTTGCCGCAGGTTAACCTACTTTTGTACGTGCCTCAATTGCTAATCGATTTAATCTTACTTAGCTATTAGCTGTTTCTTTATCGCAGTAATCTTAACATAGCTAACATAGGTTTATTACTACCCATCTACTTTTCTTCAACAAAGTTAACATTGGTGTTCTCACCAGCAACCGTCGGTAAGGTTCAGCAGCGCTTTTCCCTAAACATAGTGCTCACCTTTGAGTAATCCAGTAGGAAAACAAGCGCTGCTACTTGATAAATAAGGTAAACATACCAAAATTCCCGATATTTTCTCTGTTGAGAAATGGAATATAACCATTTTGGTGCGTGTTTGCTCTCGTTATCTTAACTGACAACAGCTTTTTCAAAATTTCAAAACTGATAATTCGCAACTTAGGTTAAGTATGGAAAGCACTCAAACATCCCCAATGTTTATCTCACTAAATGAAACCGAAGAAGCAAACTTGTCTGGTGGTGAGGTTAACATTACTACTACAGTTATAAAAAACGGGGCACCTGGAAAAAACGGAGCACCTGGAAAAAACGGAGCTCCTGGACTAACCGGAGGATCTGGAGGAAAGGGAGCATCTGGAGGAAAGGGAGCACCTGGAGGAAACGGATCACCCGCAGTAACAATAAAGGGAGCATCTGGGCGAAGACGTGTACAAAATCTGCTTAGATCGATTTTGGGAAGTCTATTCTTCGGACTATAAAGTCCATGAGAATGATAATACAACTAGGCTGTTGGTCAAATTTTTAACTATGCAGGGATAAAACCCTGTTATTTTTTTAGCTTTTGTCACGATGTTATTGGCTACTGGAGTGTGAAATGAAATAACCAAATTCTTGCACAACATTGCGAAGAAAATCGTGGATATGCTTGTTTTGCTTCCATTGCCAAACACTGGCGGCGTAACTTTACACTAAATCGCATCGGGGAAGCGGTAAGTATTCGGCAATTAGAAACAACATTATTAGGACTGAAGCAGGTAGCCGAAGTGCTTGGTTTTAATCTACCCTCGGTCAGAGCATCTAATGAAATATTAGACCAGATGAACCAAGCGCGACTCCCAGCAACTATTCACTGGAGAGGTACTCACTGATTTGTTTTGTATAGTCAAAAAGGTAAGAAATATATAGTTGCTGACCCAACCCAGCTGTTGACATCCGTTATATCTCTAGAAAAGAGTTAATCGAGGGTTGGTCAGATAAACCCGCATCGCGCATTTTAATATAAATACATAAATACCAAATTTTTATAATTTTCCTCTAAACTTTTACACTTTCTTCATTTATTTGCAAAAAATTTGTATAATCAAGATAGTAGGGCTTTGTTTAAATTAATAAATAATTAAGTAGAATTAAACCTTTTTATATTAAAATAACTTATACTTCAGTCTACTTAATGTTGTATAAAATAATTTTCAAAAAGCATTTTTTACATAAAAATACTTATTCAAAAATGCAGAATTCCAGTTTTGAATTTTAGAAGTTTATTTACGTAAAGCTGGTATAAAAAACTTTGCTCAGTTTCCTTGATTATATCATTAATTATAGGGATTTTCCTGAGTTTATCAGTATTAATACGCAATAAGCTAAATTTAGGCATTTTTTAATAAACAAAATTAGCTTTTAGATCGCCATGCTTATATCAATATATATTGATGCCTGCGATTTTTTGATAACTAAAAACTTATATTTAATGAAATTTGTATAAATACTAACTATGTAATATGTTTGCTGAACAGGAAGAGGAGTAATATATTTTTATTTTTTAAAAGAATAATCTCTTGACCTATTTAGCAAGAGCCGTATAATACTTCTAACGGCACAAACAAGTTACTAAATATACTCTTTTACGTTTATATCTATTGATTGGGAGTGACGTGACTTAAATTACCACAATCAAGCCCGAACTCAGATTATGGAAAGCACATTCTTCACTACATTAACCGCCAACGAAGAAGTAAATTTCTCTGGCGGCAAAAAAAGCTCAGAGAAGGGAGGAATTAAACTCTCTCTAATTAAGTCTCTAATTAGCTTAATACTTAAACTTACTGGTGGCGCTGGCGGCGCTGGTGGCGCTGGCATTATAAATAGCGGTTCTGGGACTGTTAATATTAGTGGAAGCACTATTAGTGGTGGATCTGGTGGATCTGGTGGATCTGCTAGTGCAGCTATTGCGTAAGCCGTTTAACTATCCTATTAGGGCAATAGGCAAATTTATGAGGTTTAGTAAAGGGAAACAACAAACGTAAGTACAGGACCATTAACCGCATCTTTACTGGGCTAAAGGCTCTTAAATAAACTACCCTGTTCGAGCAGGTTAAGTTATTTTTGCGCCTATCTTAACTGCTAATCTACTTAACCCTGGCATAGCTATTAGCTATTTCTTTGATAGCAGTTATTTTAGCATACGTTTATTGTTACCCACATACTTTTCTTCAATAAACTTAACAAAGTCTATCAACGGTTGCTAGTAGGCAACTGTTGATAAACTCAAGTGTTAGTTTTGGGGTGCTTATAGTCATTGCTTCGGTTGGAAATTTTTACCTTGGTTTGACGACTAACACTGAACAATTAGCCTCTTCCACAACTTGACTGCTAACAGAACCCTCGACAATTCGCTTCATCCCAATCAACCCCCGACTCCCAATTATAATTAAGTCGGTTTTGTAAATATTGGCAAGGCGAATAATCTCTTCGGCAGGATTACCAGTTACCAGTTCTAACTCACTTGTCACTGATAAGTTTTCCTGATATAATTGCAGCTGTTTTTCAATATGAAAATAAGAAAATATTGGGGACTCTGGCTGAGGAGTATCAGCGGGTAGTTCCATCTCTGACTCTGGTGTGGGAAATACATGGCAGAGAATCACCTTGGAGTCTTTTGACAACGCCAAATTATCTAAAGTCTGAATTACTCGTTCTGAAATTTCCGAACCGTCTAGAGCTACCAAAATATTGTTTAGCACCGCTCTCCTCTCCTCAAGAGTAGACTCCTTACATAAGTATCTAGCAAAATTTGTTGGCAGCTACACTAAATTAATTTTCCATCTGCCTACTTAGTCAGGACTTACGCAAACAATAGCCCAAAAGAATGATTTTTAGATAGGCGCAATACCCTGCGGTCAGCTAAAGCTACATAAATTGCCCCTAAGTGCGTGTAGTTTTGCATAAGTCCTATTAGTTTATATATTCGAGCCTGTGCTATAGGTTGGTTTCACCCCACTTTGACGCTAGTGCATTGTAGCAACTCGCGTCGAAGACTTTTTGCCAGTTCCTTCAGCAGGCTTTCCCTCTCCAAAGAACTGGCGTTAGGGAATGCCGACTTTTGGAGCAACTGCCGTCGGCAATGCCCGACTTGTGGATGCCTAAAGCGCGGCTGAAGACAGGCTAGCAACTGGCACGCGTTAGCGTAGCTTACCCTAGATATGGCCATCCAAACTTTTAATCTTAACCTATAGAGTGAGTTTTGCCAACAATAGAGGAAAAAATTAAGCATTCCAAATCACTCTTCTTGCTGAATTCGGCGTCGTACTGAATCAGCATGGGAATGTAAGCCTTCTGCTGTTGCTAACACATCAATGGCACCAGCCACATTTTGCAGTGCAGTTTGGGAGTATTGAATAATACTGGAGTGTTTCAGGAAAGTTTCAACCCCTAATGCCGAAGCATAACGGGCCGCACCAGAAGTTGGCAAGGTATGGTTAGGGCCTGCCAAATAGTCTCCCACAGCTTCTGGTGTGGAGTAACCCAAAAATATTGCCCCAGCATGGCGAATCTGTGGTAATAGTGCCCAAGGGTCTTTGATTTGTAATTCCAGATGTTCAGGGGCAAATTCATTTGAAAATTCCGCTGCTGCTTGGAGGGATTCCACAACGACAATCAAGCCGTAGTGAGCGATCGCTTTTTCTGTGTCTATTCGCCGTGGGTGATCCACTAGCTGTCTTTCCAAAGCTAATTGTACGTTTTTCGCCAAAGCAGCATCTGTCGTCAGCAAAATCGCTGCCGCCATTGGATCGTGTTCGGCTTGGGCTAGCAAGTCAGCAGCTATATGCACCGGATTTGCAGTTTCATCGGCAATCACCAGCACTTCGCTGGGGCCTGCTAAAGAATCAATACCGACGGTGCCATAGACAAGTTTTTTGGCTAGGGTGACATAAATGTTACCAGGTCCAGTAATCACATTTACTTTCGGAATCGTTTGTGTACCATAAGCTAAAGCCGCGATCGCTTGTGCGCCCCCAATGCGATAAATTTCTTGTACTCCTGCTTCTTGGGCAGCTACCAACACTGCTGGATTAATTGCACCCCCTAGTCCTGGTGGTGTCACCATCACCACATGGGGTACAGCAGCAACATGAGCCGGAATTGCATTCATCAGCACTGTACTGGGATAGGCAGCACGGCCACCAGGCACATACAATCCCGCTCGGTCTACGGGGGTGTAGCGTTTGCCCAGCACTATTTCATCCTCGCCAAAGTGTACCCAGCTTTTCGGTACTCGCTGACGATGAAACGCTTCAATTTGGCGACAAGCTAGCCGAATTGCGTCCAACAACTCCTTTGACACCTGCTGATAGGCTGCATCTAGTTCTGAGCCTGTAACTCGGAGTTCTTCTGCTTTCAGGGTTTGTTTGTCAAATTCGGCTGTGTAATGCAATACAGCTTTATCGCCTTGGCGCTTCACTGCTTGCAAAACTTCCCGCACCGTTGCTTCTTTGTGAAGCACCTGTTCGTCATGGGTGCGATCGCAGATCCGTTGTAGTTCTGCTCTGACGTCTGCCTGCTGAGTAATGATTCGCAGCATGGAGTAAGGACAATGCCAAAATTATAATATTCACACCTGAGATTTAGTATTGCTCTTGACCAACTTGGGTGTGGAAGCTGACTCTAATTCTCTTCTCTAGCTTAACCTGGATTTTTTTGATACTCTCAAGGTTGCCACCACATTGTTTGCTTAAGAAGGCGACTTAATTGCTCAGTCCGACAAGCCTGGGCAGGCTAGCCGCAGGAAGTGGGCGTGCCATTTACCACTTATGCCCTTACCCTCACTCCTTGCTCTGGTGCAGGTAGTGTCTTTGCACATCCAGTCCCCCGGATTTATATAGGGTAGGGTCTGAGTATAATTTTTACTTATTTTCCTAACTTTTAGTAGTTAACATCTGTACAGACACGATATAATATCGGTTCTGGACTTTGAAACACCTGAAATTTAGTTGTTTACAGTTCCTTGCCTTTGACAATACATCCGTTTTAGGGACACATTATATTGGCAATCACATTCCTTAACCAGGTGGTGAGTTAGGGCTACTATTTTATTTGATGTACCTTATTTTAACGCATTTCCTAAATTGACGACACACAAAATTAAGGACTGGGGATTGAGGAGCGGGGACTAGGGACTAAATTCTTCCCCAATCTCCGATGAAAGAATTTTTTTGAGGAAATTATAACATTGGCAATTTGGATGCTATATTAGTAAGTCTAGTAGTGTGTGTACATATTAATAGTAGTATTTTTGGAATTGACTGTGGCGAATACAAAGTCTTCTCTCAAGCGTGCCGAAATCGCAGAACGTAACCGACTGCGTAATAAAGCTTACAAATCAGCAGTCAAGACGCTGATGAAAAAATACGTTAATGCTGTAGCTGTCTATGCAGCTAATCCTACCCCAGAATTAAAAGAAGAAGCGCAGGCTCGGTTATCTGAGGCTTACGGCAAAATCGATAAAGCCATCAAACGTGGTGTCCTTCATCCCAACAATGGGGCAAGGAAAAAGTCGAGATTGGCTCATAAACTAAAACCCCTAACTCAAACAGCTGCTGAATAGTCATTGGTCATTTGTCCTTAGTCATTGGTCACAAAACTAAAGAGAGAAGTCTGAGCGCCAGTTTCCGGCGATAGCGCAGTTTCTTCTCTATGAGATGCTGCGCTAACGATTTCGCAAGTATCTGCCTTCTCTACCAAACGCTGCGTTTAGCTTACTTAAAAGAAAGGGTACGCCATCCCGGAGGGTACAGAACTTCGGGGACAAATGACGAAGGACAAACAACAAAGGACAAAGAATGCAACTGATAGACACGCACGTTCATCTCAACTTTGATAGTTTCCAGCCGGATTTAGCAGCAGTGCGATCGCGGTGGCAAGAAGCAGGTGTAGTGCGTTTAGTACATTCCTGTGTTCACCCGGAGGAGTTTTCTAGTATTCAATCCCTAGCCCAAGAATTTACCGAAATCAGCTTTGCTGTGGGATTACATCCTTTAGATGCTGAGAAATGGAATAGCGAGACAGCCGAGAAAATCAAAACTTTAGCGAGTTCTGACTCGAATGTGGTAGCAATTGGGGAAATGGGGCTGGATTTTTACAAAGCTAATAACTATGAGCAACAGTACATGGTGTTCGAGTCACAGTTAGCGATCGCATCTGAACTCAACTTACCAGTGATTATTCACTGCCGCGATGCGGCTGTGGCAACCAGAGAAATGTTGCAAAAATGGCGGGAACTCAAAGGAGAAAGAGTACGCGGTGTGATGCATTGCTGGGGAGGAACGCCAGAAGAAACTCAATGGTTTCTGGATTTAGGCTTCTACATCAGTTTTAGCGGGACGGTAACGTTCAAAAACGCCAAAGCGATCCAATCCTCAGCTGCGATGGTGAGTAGCGATCGCCTCCTAATTGAAACAGACTGTCCTTTCTTGGCTCCAGTTCCGAAACGGGGTGAGAGGCGCAACGAGCCGGCCTACGTGCTTTATGTCGCCGAGCAAGTAGCTAAACTGCGTCAGGAAACGGTAGAGGCGATCGCCCATCAAACCACCCAAAATGCGTGTGAATTATTCGGTCTGTCAATATCAACTGTGCTGTAGTGTGTTTTGTTAAGTTCTGTTAAAAAAATAAAACTCTCAGGGGACAAAAATATGCTAATATTATTCCCTCAAAAACATTTTGCTTGCGCCATAATAATAAAGGAAGGAACCTAAAACTTCTCATCCGAATTTTCCGTGCTGTTATCGGCTTGGCCATCCTCCAAATCTCTACAAGCGGATGCTCCCCACATATCACTAACCGTGGCAATCCAAATTGAGCTAGACTTTTGCACAACATCAGCTTGGTGTGTATTGAACCTATTCAAAATCGTTAAACAAAATTGCCTTGTGAGTACAATTCAACAAAATGAAGTGATTCTGATTCCAATCCGACAAGGTACGGAGCATTCCCTCAGTCTGAGGATATCTAGGATATCACTGAGAGTATAAACAGCGGGGTGGATTTAAGACACACCCGTAGAGCGGCGTCAGCAAATTAACGCGCTTTTTGGAGGGGAAGTGAGGAAAGTAGATCAAACTCAGGAATATCTCAACTGTATATTCTTCTTGAATCAAGACTATAGTAGGTTTTTAGCTTCTGAGTCACCGATTAGGGGCAATTAACTCCTTGTCAAAATTGCTCATTCCAGCCAGCTTTAATCGCTGCGTTTGACCACACCTGTAAATAGCAAGTGTGTAAGAAAAAGTTCCCAAATAGCTAAGGACACTGGCTAGGAGTGGGAAGCGTTAAACAGCAGTGTCCAAAGGAAAATTTAACCAAGTTGACAAAGGTAGAGGCATGACTAAAGAAACATATATGGAACCCGCCTTTCTGTTGCCCGACTTGATTGAAATCCAGCGATCAAGCTTTCGCTGGTTTTTGGAAGAAGGGCTGATAGAAGAACTTAACTCCTTTAGTCCGATCACAGATTATACGGGCAAACTAGAACTGCACTTTTTGGGTCATAACTACAAACTTAAGGAGCCAAAGTACAACGTCGAAGAAGCCAAACGCCGGGATAGTACTTATGCCGTGCAAATGTATGTTCCCACACGCCTGATTAACAAAGAAACAGGGGAAATCAAAGAGCAAGAGGTATTTATTGGGGATTTGCCTTTGATGACCGATCGCGGCACATTTATTATTAACGGAGCCGAGCGGGTAATTGTCAACCAAATAGTGCGATCGCCAGGGGTTTACTACAAATCAGAAATAGACAAAAACGGGCGACGTACTTATTCAGCTAGCTTAATTCCCAACCGGGGAGCATGGCTGAAATTTGAAACAGACCGTAACGATTTGGTGTGGGTACGCATCGACAAAACCCGCAAACTCTCAGCGCAGGTACTCTTAAAAGCTTTAGGCTTATCAGACAACGAAATCTTTGACGCCTTACGTCATCCAGAATATTTCCAAAAAACCATCGAAAAAGAAGGGCAATTCTCTGAAGAAGAAGCCCTGATGGAGTTATATCGCAAACTGCGTCCTGGTGAACCACCCACGGTGTTAGGCGGACAACAGCTTTTAGACTCTCGTTTCTTTGATCCCAAACGTTATGACCTTGGTCGCGTTGGACGGTACAAGCTCAACAAGAAATTGCGCCTTTCTGTCCCCGACACAATGCGTGTGCTGACTGCTGGCGATATTTTGGCAGCCGTGGATTACCTGATCAACCTAGAATATGATATTGGTAATATCGATGACATTGACCACTTAGGCAACCGTCGGGTGAGAAGCGTCGGTGAATTGCTGCAAAACCAAGTGCGAGTGGGCTTAAATCGCCTAGAAAGAATTATTCGGGAACGGATGACCGTATCCGATGCCGAAGTGCTGACTCCTGCTTCCTTAGTGAACCCCAAACCACTGGTAGCAGCAATCAAAGAATTCTTTGGTTCCAGCCAGTTAAGTCAGTTCATGGATCAAACCAATCCCCTAGCAGAACTGACCCACAAACGCCGCCTGAGCGCCCTAGGCCCTGGTGGTTTAACCCGTGAACGCGCCGGGTTCGCTGTCCGGGATATTCATCCTTCTCATTACGGACGTATTTGCCCCATTGAGACACCAGAAGGGCCTAACGCCGGTTTGATTGGCTCCTTGGCAACCCATGCCCGCGTCAACCAGTATGGCTTCTTAGAAACGCCATTTAGACCGGTAGAAAATGGACGAGTGCGATTTGACGCAGATCCGGTGTATATGACCGCCGACGAAGAAGACGACCTGCGTACTGCTACTGGTGATATTCCCTTAGATGATAATGGCTATATTAAAGGCCCACAAGTGCCAGTGCGCTATCGCCAAGATTGGGCTACTACAACGCCAGAGCAAGTTGACTACGTAGCAGTATCTCCCGTACAGATTGTGTCAGTAGCGACTAGCATGATTCCCTTCTTGGAGCATGATGACGCTAACCGAGCGCTGATGGGGTCGAATATGCAACGGCAAGCAGTACCCCTGCTCAAGCCAGAACGCCCTCTGGTGGGTACAGGTTTGGAAGCGCAAGGAGCAAGAGACTCTGGGATGGTCGTTGTATCGCGTACCGATGGCGATGTCACTTATGTGGATGCTACAGAAATTCGTGTCCGTCCAAAAGCTAACACTTCAGAAATTAAATACACCCTTTCCAAGTACCAACGCTCAAACCAAGACACCTGTTTAAATCAGAAACCCCTCGTCCGCATTGGTGAGCGTGTTGTTGCTGGTCAGGTGTTAGCTGATGGCTCCTCCACCGAAGGCGGTGAATTGGCGCTGGGGCAAAATATTGTAGTTGCTTATATGCCTTGGGAAGGCTACAACTACGAAGACGCAATTTTAATTTCTGAAAGATTGGTGCAGGATGATGTCTACACCTCAATTCACATTGAAAAATATGAAATTGAAGCTAGACAGACGAAACTGGGGCCAGAAGAAATCACCAGAGAAATTCCCAACGTCGGGGAAGATGCTTTGCGTCAGTTGGATGAACAGGGAATCATTCGCATTGGGGCATGGGTAGAAGCTGGAGATATTTTGGTAGGAAAAGTCACCCCGAAAGGTGAATCTGACCAACCTCCAGAAGAAAAACTGTTGCGTGCCATTTTCGGTGAAAAAGCGCGGGATGTGCGGGACAATTCCCTGCGAGTACCAAATGGTGAAAAAGGTCGTGTAGTTGATGTGCGCTTGTTTACTCGTGAACAAGGCGATGAACTACCACCAGGAGCCAATATGGTAGTCCGGGTGTATGTTGCCCAAAAGCGCAAAATCCAAGTTGGTGACAAAATGGCAGGACGCCACGGTAATAAAGGGATTATTTCTCGGATATTGCCAGCAGAAGATATGCCTTATTTGCCCGATGGTTCACCAGTGGACATTGTACTCAACCCCTTGGGCGTACCCAGTCGGATGAACGTCGGACAAGTATTTGAGTGCCTCTTGGGTTGGGCTGGTCAGACCTTGGGAGTGCGATTTAAGATTACTCCCTTTGATGAAATGTACGGTGAAGAGTCATCCCGGCGAATCGTACATGGCAAATTGCAAGAAGCACGAGATGAAACAGGGAAAGACTGGGTGTATAACCCAGATGACCCTGGCAAAATCATGGTGTATGACGGTCGTACAGGCGAACCCTTTGACCGACCAATCACTATCGGTGTGGCTTATATGCTGAAACTGGTGCATTTGGTAGATGATAAGATACACGCCCGTTCCACAGGGCCATACTCACTGGTGACTCAGCAACCCTTGGGTGGTAAAGCTCAACAAGGTGGTCAGAGGTTCGGGGAAATGGAAGTGTGGGCATTGGAAGCCTTTGGTGCAGCTTACACCTTACAGGAATTGCTCACAGTTAAATCTGACGATATGCAAGGAAGGAATGAAGCGTTAAATGCGATCGTTAAAGGTAAGGCAATTCCTCGACCTGGAACCCCAGAGTCCTTTAAGGTGCTAATGCGCGAGTTGCAATCATTAGGGTTAGATATTGCCGTACACAAAGTAGAAACCCAAGCTGACGGCAGTTCTCTAGATGTGGAAGTCGATTTGATGGCAGACCAATCAGCCCGTCGCACACCTCCTCGACCCACCTATGAATCTCTTTCCCGCGAATCGTTGGAAGAAGACGAATAAAGAGCGGAGCCGGAGACGCTCCGCCTCCGGTGAGGAGTGAGAAGTTAAGTTAAGAGTTAGGAGTTAAGAATTCATAACTCCTAACTCCTAACTCCTAACTTAAAACTAAATATACTCAAAACTCAAAACTCATAACTCAGAATTTAAGTATGAGACCTGCCCAAACTAATCAGTTTGACTACGTAAAAATCGGCTTGGCTTCCCCTGAACGCATTCGACAGTGGGGCGAGAGAACATTGCCCAATGGTCAGGTAGTCGGTGAAGTTACCAAGCCAGAAACGATTAATTACCGAACTCTCAAGCCAGAGATGGATGGCTTATTTTGTGAGCGCATCTTTGGCCCCGCGAAAGATTGGGAATGCCATTGTGGGAAGTATAAAAGAGTTCGTCACAGAGGTATTGTCTGTGAACGCTGTGGGGTAGAAGTTACCGAGTCACGGGTGCGTCGCCACCGCATGGGCTATATTAAACTCGCTGCACCAGTAGCTCACGTCTGGTATCTCAAAGGCATTCCTAGCTATATTTCCATCCTGTTGGATATGCCCTTGCGGGATGTCGAACAGATTGTCTATTTCAACTCTTATGTTGTCTTGAGTGCAGGTAATGCCGAAAGTTTAAGCTACAAACAGCTACTGAGTGAAGACCAGTGGTTGGAAATAGAAGACCAAATTTATAGCGAAGATTCTCAACTGCAAGGTGTAGAGGTAGGTATTGGTGCCGAAGCACTGTTGCGCTTGCTTGCCGATATTAATTTAGAGCAAGAAGCCGAAAGCCTACGCGAAGAAATTGGCAACGCCAAGGGACAAAAGAGAGCCAAGCTAATTAAGCGGCTGCGGGTGATTGACAACTTCATCGCTACTGGTTCCAAACCAGAGTGGATGGTAATGGCAGTTATTCCGGTGATTCCCCCCGACTTGCGCCCAATGGTGCAACTAGATGGCGGACGCTTTGCCACCAGCGATTTAAATGATTTGTATCGACGGGTAATTAACCGCAATAATCGTTTAGCACGCTTGCAAGAAATTTTGGCACCAGAGATTATTGTGCGGAACGAAAAGCGGATGCTGCAAGAAGCAGTGGATGCTTTGATTGACAATGGTCGTCGGGGACGCACTGTGGTAGGGGCAAATAATCGACCCCTAAAATCTTTGTCCGACATTATTGAGGGTAAGCAAGGACGTTTTCGACAAAACTTGTTAGGTAAACGGGTTGATTACTCTGGACGTTCTGTAATTGTCGTCGGGCCAAAGCTGAAAATTCACCAGTGTGGTTTGCCTAGAGAAATGGCGATTGAGCTATTTCAACCATTTGTGATTAACCGTCTCATTCGTAGCGGTATGGTGAATAACATCAAAGCTGCGAAAAAGCTGATATCGCGTAATGACCCCAGTGTATGGGATGTGTTGGAAGAGGTGATTGAAGGACACCCGGTGATGCTAAATCGGGCACCGACACTGCACCGCTTGGGTATTCAGTCTTTTGAACCGATTTTAGTAGAAGGTAGAGCGATTCAACTGCATCCTCTGGTGTGTCCAGCGTTTAACGCCGACTTTGATGGCGACCAAATGGCGGTACACGTCCCTCTGTCGTTAGAAAGTCAGGCTGAAGCGCGGTTGTTGATGTTGGCTTCTAACAATATTTTGTCGCCAGCCACAGGGAAACCCATCATTACGCCCAGCCAAGACATGGTATTGGGGGCTTATTACTTAACAGCAGAAAATCCCGGTGCGACAAAAGGCGCAGGAAAGTACTTCTATTCGCTCGATGACGTAATTATGGCTTACCAGCAAGAGCAAGTTGACTTGCACGCCTATATTTACGTGCGGTTTGACGGTGAAATAGAATCAGACCAACCGGATACGGAACCCCTGGAAGTGACAAAAAACGACGATGGTAGCCGGACATTACTCTATAAGTTCCGCCGAGTCAGACAAGACGCTAAGGGCAATGTAATTTCTCAGTATATATACACAACTCCTGGTCGCGTTATTTACAACAATGCCATTCAGGAAGCACTAGCAAGTTAAGGGGTTGGTGAGTGGTGAGTGGGGAGTGGTGATGAATTCCCTACTCCCTACTCCCTATTCCCTATTCCCTACTCCCAATGACTCAGGACTAATGACTAATGACTAACGAAAAAATGATTTTTCGCAATCGCGTGGTTGACAAAGGTCAACTGAGAAATTTAATTTCTTGGGCTTTTACGAATTATGGTACGGCGCGAACCGCAGTGATGGCGGACAAATTGAAAGATTTGGGATTTCGCTACGCTACCAAAGCAGGGGTTTCCATCAGTGTAGATGACTTGATGGTGCCACCAACTAAACGATTGCTCTTAGAAGCAGCCGAAGAAGAAATTCGCGCCACTGAAATCCGTTACCAACGCGGAGAAATCACTGAAGTAGAACGCTTCCAAAAGGTAATCGATACCTGGAACGGTACTAGTGAAGCATTGAAAGATGAAGTAGTCGTCCACTTCAAGAAGACTAATCCCCTGAACTCCGTATACATGATGGCATTCTCCGGGGCACGGGGTAATATCTCCCAAGTCCGGCAATTGGTGGGGATGCGGGGACTGATGGCAGATCCCCAAGGGGAAATTATTGATTTGCCCATCAAAACTAACTTCCGGGAAGGACTAACTGTAACCGAATACATTATTTCGTCTTACGGTGCCAGAAAAGGATTGGTGGATACTGCCTTGCGGACGGCTGACTCTGGTTATCTCACCCGCCGGTTGGTGGATGTATCCCAGGATGTGATTATTCGAGAATTTGACTGCGGTACCACCAGAGGTCTTACCGTCGGACCCATGACAGAAGGTGCGAAAACCTTAATTCCTCTAGCAACCCGCTTGATGGGACGGGTAATTGGCGAAGATGTAGTGCATCCGGTGACAAAAGAACTAATTGCACCACGCAATTCCCCAGTTTCTGAGGACTTGGCGAAGAAAATTGAAAAATCTGGGGTGGCAGAAGTTGTGCTGCGCAGTCCCCTAACTTGTGAAGCTGCACGTTCTGTCTGTCAACATTGCTACGGCTGGAGTTTGGCACACGCCAAAATGGTGGACTTGGGCGAAGCTGTGGGGATTATTGCTGCTCAAAGTATCGGTGAACCTGGTACGCAGTTAACCATGCGGACTTTCCACACGGGTGGTGTGTTTACTGGAGAAGTGGCGCAACAAGTTCGTTCTAAAATCGATGGAACTGTTAAGCTTCCCCGCAAACTGAAGACCAGAACATATCGTACCCGCCACGGGGAAGATGCCCTGTATGTTGAGGCTAATGGCATCCTGCTTTTGGAACCAACAAAAGTAGGTGATGTTACCCCAGACAACCAAGAGGTTCATCTGACTCAAGGTTCAACACTATATGTATTTGATGGAAATAAGGTAAAACAAGGTCAGTTGTTGGCAGAGGTTGCCCTCGGTGGACGGACAACTCGGACTAATACAGAAAAAGCAGTTAAAGATGTAGCCTCTGACTTGGCAGGGGAAGTGCAATTTGCCGATGTAGTTCCAGAACAAAAAACCGACCGTCAGGGTAATACCACAACCACAGCCGCACGCGGTGGCTTGATTTGGATTTTGTCTGGGGAAGTTTACAACTTGCCGCCTGGGGCAGAATTGATTGTCAAAAATGGTGATGCGATCGCCTCTAATGGAGTTTTAGCAGAAACCAAGTTAACCACTTTGCACGGCGGTGTGGTGCGTTTACCCGAAGCTACCCCTGGTAAGAGTACCAGAGAAATTGAGATTATCACCGCTTCTGTAGTCTTAGACCAGGCAACAGTAACAGTCCAAAGTTCCCAAGGTCGCAATAATTACTTAGTCTCTACTGGCAACAACCAGGAATTTAACCTCCGGGCGACACCAGGCACAAAAGTGCAAAATGGTCAAGTAGTAGCTGAGTTGATTGATGACCGCTATCGCACAACCACTGGTGGATTTTTGAAATTCGCGGGTGTAGAAGTTCAGAAAAAAGGCAAAGCCAAGCTGGGTTATGAAGTTGTGCAGGGCGGTACACTTTTGTGGATTCCCGAAGAAAGTCACGAAGTCAATAAAGATATCTCCTTGCTGTTGGTAGAAGATGGTCAGTTTGTCGAAGCTGGCACCGAGGTAGTAAAAGATATTTTCTGCCAAAACAGCGGTGTGGTAGAAGTGACCCAGAAAAACGACATCCTGCGGGAAGTTGTGGTGAAGCCAGGGGAACTGCTGATGGTGGATGATCGAGAATCAGTTATCGGGCGAGATAACACCTTCATCCAACCAGGTGAAGAATTCCAAGGCAGCGTCGCCACGGAATTACGCTATATCCAGTATGTGGAGACACCAGAAGGTCACGCCCTGTTGAGTCGTCCGGTAGTCGAGTTTGCCGTACCGGATAATCCAGATGTGCCATCAACTACATCGATAAGTCAACAAACCGGGCGGTCGATTCAATTGCGGGCTGTGCAGCGACTACCTTACAAAGATTCGGAACGTGTTAAGTCTGTTGAAGGTGTGGAACTGCTGCGAACCCAGCTAGTTCTGGAAATTGAGCAAGAAGGGGAACAAGACCACAATGCTTCGCCTCTAGCAGCAGATATTGAATTAGTACAGGATGTTGAAAACCCAGAAGTTCAACGTTTGCAACTGGTAATTTTGGAGTCCTTGGTAATTCGTCGAGACATTACCGCCGATGCCACCCAAGGTAGCACTGAGACTACACTTGAGGTAGAAGATGGGTTAACCATCTCCCCTGGTTCTGTGGTCGCACGTACTCAAATCTTGTGTAAAGAAGGGGGGGAAGTGCGGGGTGTCCAAAAAGGAACCGAAAACGTGCGTCGCTGCTTGGTGTTGCGCGACATTGACAGGCTGATTATGAATACTAGTACTCAGCCTAAGGTGAAAGTGGGTGACTTGCTAGTAGAAGGTACAGAAATTGCTCCGGGAGTTTTTGCCCCAGAATCAGGGAAAGTTGTGGATGTTAAAAAGTTAGGAGTTAAGAGTGAGGAGTTAGGAGTTAATTCCGAAGCTCCTAATTCCTCACTTCAAACTCAGAACTATGCTATTACTACCCGCATCGGTCGCCCTTATCGAGTCAGCCCTGGTGCTGTGTTGCAGATAGAAGACAGCGATTTGGTACAACGGGGTGATAACTTAGTGTTGTTGGTGTTTGAACGCGCCAAAACCGGAGATATTATTCAAGGTTTGCCCCGGATTGAGGAACTGCTTGAAGCTCGTAAACCAAAAGAAGCGTGCATTTTATGTCGGCGGGCGGGCGAAATCAAGGTAGTTTACGCAGAAGGTGGTGATGAAGCGATCGCCATCAAGGTCGTAGAATCAAATGGCGTAGTCACAGATTATCCTCTAGGCCCAGGACAAAATTTGATTGTGCCAGATGGATCAACTGTATTAGCCGGACAACCGTTGACCGATGGTCCATCCAACCCCCACGAAATTTTGGAAATCTTCTTTAGCCTGGGTTCCGAAGACGGAATCTATGCTTGTGCTAGCCATGCTTTGCAGAAGGTACAGACATTCTTGGTGAATGAAGTGCAAATGGTGTATCAATCTCAGGGGATTGATATTTCCGATAAGCACATTGAAGTAATTGTTCGCCAGATGACCAACAAAGTCAGGATTGATGATGGTGGTGACACCACTATGCTTCCCGGTGAATTGGTAGAACTGCGCCAAGTTGAGCAGGTGAACGAAGCTATGGCAATTACAGGCGGTGCTAGGGCACAGTATACCCCAGTATTGTTGGGGATCACTAAAGCATCGTTGAACACCGACAGCTTTATTTCCGCCGCATCCTTCCAAGAGACAACACGGGTACTTACCGAAGCAGCTATCGAAGGCAAATCCGACTGGCTGCGCGGATTAAAGGAAAACGTGATTATCGGGCGATTGATTCCGGCTGGTACTGGGTACAATACCTATGATGAACCCGGTGCGATCGATGATTATGCTGCTGAGATTAGCACTAGTGTCTTAGATGAAGTTGATGACCCCCTGGATATGGTCTTAGATGACCGCACAGCTCGCACCTATAATTTAGATTCTCCTACTCTTGGAGAATCTGGTTTTGGTAGCAGACGTGCAGAAAGGTCAATTTTAGAGGAAGAAGATGAATTAATCGCCGATGAAGTACCAGACGAGGAGGATTTTGAGGAAGAAGAGGAAGACGAGGAAGATGATTTCGACGAGGAGTAGAGAGTTGAAATTGGACTTCGTCCCGCTACGCTAACGCGTCTCTATTAAAAGGTAAAAAGTAAAAAGGCAAAAGAAAATCTTCTTTTGCCTTTTTATTTTGTTAAAAACACATTTTTAAATCCTCAACATTTTGGTTTCTGGCTGTCGAGCTAGTAGTCAGTCATTAGGGCGATTCAAAAGTAACATCCTCATAGAAATCTGCAACAGCACACCGAAAATCTACACTTGCCAGATGAATGATATCTTCTTGTTTATATGGATAAAGTACCCATTGTCTCTCTGGGTTGCGGCGAAAACACTCAACATTTAACCGAGTTTGACTCACAAGTACATATTCCTGAAGTGACTCCATCTTTCGGTAGTCAGCAAATTTATCACCTCTGTCAAAGGCTTCTGTTGTCGGAGATAGCACTTCTACAATTAAGCAAGGATAACGCAGAAAGTTATCAAAAGCTTTATCTCGTTGGTCACAACTTACGATCACATCGGGGTAGTAATAGATATTAATCGACTCAATATGTGCTTTGGTGTCTGAGATATAAGCCTGACAATCACTCCCGCGCAAATGATTTCTCAGCATAGCAAACAGATTTCCGCTAATAATTACATGGGTATTACTTGCTCCTGCCATTGCGTAAACCTGTCCTTGTCTATATTCATGCTTGATAGGACTGCTTTCTTCTCCTTTGAGATAGTCTTCTGGAGAAATATAGCTAGAATTTGGAATTGCAACCATCTGTAATGACCTTGTGTAATGCCTTGTATCTAGTTTAAGAGAAGCTTCACGGCTAAATCCGCTAGGGTGTATCTCCATAAATCTAGCTATTGCTATATGCTGCAATTCTATCAAAAGCTATAATCTACATCTGTTGCACCGAGAGATTAACTTGTGGATGTCATATTAGAACGATCGCACGAATTGAAACAAGCTTTAGTTGATTTTGTCCTTGATGCTGAAGGCGAACTTGCACAAGCACTGGAAACTTATGCAGCAACACAGTTGCGCCGGGGAAGTGGGGATAGTACACAGCAGAACTTAATCATCGATACCTTTTTGACAGCAGGGAAAGTCGGTGATAAGTCACCATTAGAGTTATTTATCGCCAGCCATCCAGATTTGGAAGAGAGCGATCGCAGTCTGATCAAGAGTTGGCATCATAGTTTTATTGGCTTATTTGCCATAACTAATATTCTACATGATGCCTTTGAATTGACGAACTGGTTGACAGATAAACCCTACATCGTCAAGCCAAACAATACTCAAACATTACAGGCAATATCTCGGTTGAAAGTAGGAGAAATCTTGCTAACTCGCATTTCTCCTGTTACCGATAGCTACTGGATGTTTTCTGGCCCCTACACAATAATGGGTAAATTAGGTAAACCAAAACTTGCTGTAGCAATTGGTAATTTCAAAGAAAACTATAAAAGTAATCTTTACAGCGATGCTCCCGACTTGCTAGAAGAAGCTTGGCAGTCAGTAGGACAATATCATCATCAGTTTGTGGACTTTTTTGGCACTGATGAAATCACATTACCTGGATACCAGCTTAATAAAAAAATCGCGGAATTTCAAGAAGTAATTACTGAAAAAAACTTTGCAGCAGCAGGAATTGATACTTCCAAATCCTTGGCTGAAGTAGCAGAAGCAGCTGGCATCACAGATGAGGAAATCAAAGCAGCAGCAGAAGAATTTGGTGCTGATTCAAACGTAGTTTCTCAGATGTTTAACAGCAAAAGCGGCAATAGCAAAATGGTTATGCCAAAGGTTGATTTACCTGCCGAACTCAGGAAAGCAGAACAGGTAACGGCTCTTTCTCATGCCCGTTGGGGACAAATGTTTTTACCAACATATAGTAAGGTACAAGCAATTTTATCGGCAGAGGACTGGCAAAGTGTTCAAGGGGCTGAAAAACTAGTTCGCTACTACTTGGAAGATAAAAGTATTAATGCTTTTATCTGGCATCGATTAGCACAACAGTATCCAACTCAATTAGAAAATGTGTTGCAAACACTTTTGCAACGTCCACAGTTTCACCTTGAAAGTGACTTGGATGCACTTTTGGAAGAATTCCACAAACCTATTGAGCCAGAATTACCAGACATTGCCAGTGTACCGATACATTTGCATAACTTATTTCAAGAAGCTTTAGGAGAAGTTAACAAATCTAAGCCCAAGGGTAAGGAGCAAAAAAAGCCAGGAAAAGGTTTTCAATAAAATTAACAAATATATCCAACATCTCACCCTACCCACTTAGGGTTATATGGTTTCCAAGGTAGAGTCGTTTGTAGGAGTACACACCAAGCTATGTACTCCTACAAACGCATGGGGTAAAATCAACGTTAAAAACCAGATGAAGACCGGGTATTTATATCTAAAGATCGGTAGATAGCAGGTGAACAATCTCATCTACGATTTCCTCTGGACTCTCAAGCTTGACTAGAAATCGATTAAAGCCAGCATTCAAAGCCTTATGACTTGATACCTCCCGTGTATAAGAAGTGATAGCGATCGCGGGCAACTCTCTTATAGATGGGGTAGAATGCACTCGAATTTGCTCAATTAACCAATTTCCATCATGATGGGGCAACTTTATATTAGAGACCAGAATATCGGGATGAAGCGATTCTACCAAAGCAAGGGCTGCTTCTGCATCGGTTAAAGCCATCACCTCTGCACCTGCTGTTTCTAAAATAAAGATGAGCAAATCTGCTATATCTGGCTCATCCTCTACCAGTAAGATCAGGGTTCCAACAAGCTGCTGAAGCGAATTTAACTCAGTTTCTTGATTGATTTTTTGATCGGTTGCCATGCCGTCCTTTTATTGTCTGCTAAAATCTGCTATTTTTATTGCAACGCATGGAGCGGAATAAGTATTCACCCTAAATACACAAACTTGGGGTGAAAAGCTTTAGAACAGGCTTTAATTATTTTTTACTAACAGGTAATTGGAGAAAAGCTATTACCCATTACCCATGACTCATTACCGAGATTCAGCTTGAGTTGACACTGTTAATACTTGCGGTGGTGTAGCATCTGGGGGATAGAGAAAGTCTACTTCTACTAAGGAGCGATCGCCTGGTTTCATCTTTAATAAAACTAACGGTTCCCCTGGTTGACCTCTCCTTTGCACTAAATGCACAAACTCTGTTTTTGGCTGACCTTGGTCATCTTTGTAACGTACCCGCACCGTTCCTCGGAAGAATACTTGAGGGGCTGGTGTACTCAAAAAGCGTAACCCCGGTTTTCCCAACTGCTCCTCTTTGAGTGGCGTTTGTATGGATACAGTAATACTTTGAGGACTTTGAGTATTGTTGTATAGCGGCAACTTCAGATTATATTGAATTCCATAATTGCCATGAGCGCGATATGCCGTGTCAGGATAGCGCACCAGCATAGGCGCACTTTGAATTTGACCAGTTCCTAATGTACCGCCATGCAGGGTACTCAGAGCGTAGGAAAACACTTGACCAGGCTGGGGAATAGTTAGATACCTTACTTGAGGATTATCTACTAATAAGGCTCTCCATAGTGAACCACCAGCCACTCCAGCAACACGCCCATAAGTTATAGGTTTGCCAGTTTGCTCTAGGGGAGTGGGCGCTTTATCCCGTGGCCCAGCCAAATCACCATTATCTAGTAAATTCTGCCACTCTTCTAAAGTAGGCGATCGCTCACTGCCATCGGGATTTACCCGTGCAAACATGGCTAGGCTAGCTGCATAAACAGTGCCATTACTCCACAGTCGCATTAACGTAGACCGACCATTTAAGGGTGGTGTCAATCCCTGGACAGGAATCGGCAAATTTAATAACATCCGACTTTGCCCTGGTGGAATCTCAATTTGGGCAGGGAAAATCTTTTGTCGCACTCCCCTAAGCACATCAGACATGACGCGATCGCCAGGACCTGCAAAAACTGTACCTAAAAGATTTTGACTAAAAGATGGTAACTGAATAAATGGTGCATCCGGTTGACTCAAATAACTCGCCGCCTGCCAAATATTTACTTTCACTGCTTCAGAACCAGGGTTATGCAAAATTATCCCCAGATAGAGCGATGTCTCCGACGGGCTACGCCTACGCAAATTTTCTGGTGGTTCCGCCTTAGTAATGTGGTGGGCAAAAATATCAAATCGTCCCCGAAAGGGAAAATTCAAATGTGCCCTTGGCACTTTTTTACCATCTGGTGGAAAAGTGGAGAGTAAAATCCCTTCTTTCAATACCAACTCTGGACTATTACTGTTAAATGTTGGCACTGTATCCAATTGGCCTGGTAAAGGACGCACTTCTTGTGGTTGCACCACTTCTTCAGGTGGTAGTGTGGCAGGAGTTGTTTGGCCAAGCAGAAAATTTAGTAACAATGGCAACATAAATTTAAATATTTTCTTTACCATACAGACGCCGACAAATTTATGAAAGTGCCAGTTTGTTAATAATTAATACGAAATATGCAAGTATTCCGCTCAAATTTTCTTGATTAAGAACCGGAACGTGAACAAAGATATAACGCGCCGTGAGTTGGCTCTGAGCTCGACTTTATCCATTTTTTGGCAACGCTTAAGCTGACGCTGAAAGCTTTGTATGACCGTAGTTTTACTTTTTAGTTTTCACCTAAAATCAGTGATATGGAAAAAGTTTTTGCCAAAAAGCTAGGGTTTTGCCGATACAAGAGATCCAAGTTATTAATTTTGGATAAAGTCGAGCTGAGAGGTTGTTTGAAAAGTCTAATTTATTACTCACCGGGCGACTTTCAGTCGCACGCCAGGTGCTTCAAGTCGGCAAAGCCGCCCAACGCACTGGCTTGGCTACACGAGACTTTACCTGCCTCCGCAGGTTAAAAACATTT